>DATMSA010000051.1:0-3702 GCA_035565675.1 Capillimicrobium sp.
AACTGCGCTCCGGCTAGCAGGACCAGCGCCAGCCAGCGCCGGTCGCTCGTGTTCGTGGCCCTTGTCACTTGATGCTCCCGATTTTTCGCTCTCTCAATGCTTGAAGGCGTCAAGTTTCGCACCCGCGCGGATTCAGGTCAACCCCGCGATCGCGGGATCTTCCGTGACGCCACCCGTATGACGGGACGGGCGCCGAGGTTGTGACAGCTCAGCGCGGGCGGCGGGTGTCGACGACTTCGAAGTCGGCGCCGCGCACGCGCTTGAGCGTGTTCAGCTGCCCGTCGTCCCAGTGGGGCGACGGGGCGCCGGTGACGAACCAGTCCGAGCCGTTGTCGGCGACGAGCATCCCGTAGCGCTTCAGCGCCTTGAGCACGATCCGCGCCTGGCGGGGGTAGCCGGAGACGTCGAACGAGCGCTTCAGCCGGAAGCGCATCCCCATCGGCGGCAGCGACGGATCGGTCAGCGACGACGCGTAGTGGCGGGCCGGGAACACGAACGCGCGGCGCGTCTGGCGGACCGTGAAGCGCAGCGCGTGGTCGATCGAGCCGCGGCGCACGTCGTCGTAGCGGGCCAGGCCGGGCAGGATCGGCAGGCCGGCCGCGTCGGCCGACGTCCACCCGCGGGGCCGCAGCCGGTTCGAGCGCAGGTTCCAGATCGCGCCCGACCCGGCCTCCCAGCGGGCCCCGCCGTCGAGGCGCCGCGCGGCGAAGAGCTCGTACAGGCGGCAGCGGTCGCGGTCGACGACGATCGCGTGGCGGTCGGAGCCCTCCTCGAGCGGCACGTCGGGCGGGATGGGGTACGGGCCGGGGTCCGACTCGCCGGTGTACTCGAAGCGCACGGGCACGCGTGCCTGGTCGGCGCCGACCGTCGTGAACGGGATGCCGTAGCGGGTCCCGAAGTCGGGGTGCAGCGGTTCGTCGGCGCCGATCGCCGCGACGATGCGATCGCTGTCGGACGCCACCGGGAGGCGGTCGACGCGCTGGTTCCAGGGGTTGTCGGCGGGGAAGATCGGGCAGCGCGGCGCGTCGGTCAGCGGGTGCGCCGCCGCGGGCGCGCAGAGGGCGATCGCGAGGGCGGCGGCGAGGGCCCAGATGCGCGCAGGCATCTCGTCAAGGTACCCTCGCCGCGGCCATGGCCGACGACGCCACCCCCACCGACGTGCCCTGCTCCGCCTGCCGCGGGACCGGGATCGTGATCTCCAACCTCGGCGGCACCCGCACCGAGGTGCGCTGCCCGTGGTGCGAGGGAGGCGGCAAGCGCCTCGGTCCCGACCACGACGCCCAGGCGGCCCGCCGTCACGGAGACGGCGACGACGAGCCGCCCGACCAGGCCGCCTGAGTCACGGCCGCGGCGCCAGCATCCGCCCGGCGATCTGCACGACCCACCGGCCGACCTCGGGCTCGGGCAGGATCGCGTCGGCGCGGTACAGGACCCGCTCGGGCTCCGAGCACTGCGCCACCGCCCGGCCGATGATGCGGTCCTGGAACATCGGGTCGTAGCCGACGAGCAGCGGCACCACCAGCACGCGGTCGGTGCGCGCCAGCAGGCCGTCGAGCGCGTCGACGATCGGCTGGCGGCGGTAGCGGACGATGTGGCCGCACCACTCGTGGTCGGAGGCGGCGATGCCGAGCTCGTTCTCGGCCATCGCGCGGGTCTCGGAGAAGAAGCGGTTCCACTCGTCGTCGAACTCGGCGCTGCCGTAGCCGACGAGCAGCAGGCCGGTGCGGCCCGCGTCGGGCTCCGGGCGCCCGAGCATCGCCCGCACCCGCCGGGCGAGGTTCGCGCGCACCAGCCCCGAGAAGTCCAGCAGCGGCGCGGTCCGCAGCCGCGCCTGCGCCTCGTAGATCTCGATGCGGTCGCGGCGGAGCTGCTCGAGGCGCTCGGGGTCGGACGCCAGGCCGCAGATCGTCGGGATGTCGTCGAAGGTGTGGTCGCTGATCGTCAGCAGCAGCGGCACGATCAGCACGGCCTCGATCCCGTCCTCGTCGAACGCGCGAAGCTGGGTGGCGATCGACGGCTCCGTGTACTCCATGAACGCGGTGCGGACCTGCTCGACGCCGGGCAGCGCGAGCAGCTCCTCCGCCGTCTGCTCGTGCACGTCCAGCAGCATCCGCCGCCAGATCGGCGAGCGGGAGCCGTGGTTGACGAGGAGCACGCCCCGGGGGAGGTGGCCGTCGCCGCGACCACGCGTGACGGCGCGGTCGAGCTCGTCGGCGTCGGCGGGCAGGGGGCGGGACTCGATGGCGCTCATGTAGGCCTCCGTGCGAGATGGTCCCCTTGCGGACCTTAGGGTACCCTAAGAACGCGCGGAGCGGTGGCACGCCGTCCGCGCCGCCCGCGCCATAGGCTGTGCGGCCGCATGACGCTCCGTCTCATCACCGCCGGCGAGTCGCACGGACCCGGCCTCACCGCGATCGTCGAGGGCCTGCCGGCCGGCCTCGAGCTCGACCGCGACACGCTCAACGCCGACATGGCCCGCCGCCAGCTCGGCCACGGCCGCGGCGGGCGCATGAAGATCGAGAAGGACTCGGCCGAGGTCACCGCCGGCGTCCGCCACGGCCGCACGCTCGGCGGCCCGGTCGCGCTGTGGGTCGTCAACCGCGACTACCAGAACTGGGAGGAGCGGATGAACCCGTGGCCGGTCGAGGCGGAGGTCAAGGAGGTGCACCTCCCGCGGCCCGGCCACGCCGACCTCGTCGGCGTGTGGAAGTACCGCCAGACCGACGTGCGCAACGTCCTCGAGCGCGCCAGCGCCCGCGAGACCGCCGCGCGCGTGGCCGGCGGCGGGCTGGCGAAGGCGTTCCTGCGCGCGCTCGGCGTGCAGGTGCTCAGCCACGTCGTGCAGATCGGGCCGATCCGCGCGGGCGTCGAGCCGTCCGGCCCGGAGGACTTCGCCGGCGTCGACGAGAACCCCGTCCGCTGCCTCGACGAGGAGGCCAGCCGGGCGATGGTCGAGCACATCAACGTGCAGCGCAAGGCCAACGAGTCGATCGGCGGCGTCTTCGAGGTCCGCGCCTACGGCCTCACGCCCGGCCTCGGCTCGCACGTGTCCTGGGAGGAGCGCCTCGACGGCCGCCTCGCGCAGGCGGTCTGCTCGATCCAGGCGGTCAAGGGCGTCGCGTTCGGCGACGGGTTCGACCTGCCCGCCGCCCCGGGCTCGCAGGCCCACGACGAGATCTTCTGGTCGGAGGAGCGCGGCTACTTCCGCGAGACGAACCACGCGGGCGGCCTGGAGGGCGGCATGACCACCGGCGAGGCGCTGATCCTGCAGGCCGCGCTGAAGCCGATCCCGACGCTGACCAAGCCGCTGCGCTCGGTCGACATCTCGACCCACGAGCCCGCGCAGGCGCTGCGCGAGCGCACCGACTCGTCGGTCGTCCCGGCCGGCGGGGTGGTGGCCGAGGCGATGGTCGCGTTCGTCCTCGCCGACGCCTACCGGCGCAAGTTCGGCGGCGACCACATCGACGACGTCCGCGAGGCCGTCCGCGCCTACGAGGAGCGCATCGGCTGGAAGCGCCGGCCGTGAGCGCCGCCCGACCCGGACGCGCCCTCGCGTTCATCGGCTTCATGGGAGCCGGCAAGTCGTCGGCCGCCCGCGAGGCCGCCGGCGCGCTCGGCACCCGCGCCGTCGACGTCGACCGGCTGATCGAGCAGCGCCTGGGCTGCACGATCGAGGAGGCGTTCGCCCAGCACGGCGAGGCG
>DATMSA010000052.1:0-7065 GCA_035565675.1 Capillimicrobium sp.
ACCCGCGCCGACACCTCGGCCCACAGGTCGAAGCGCTCGTGCGGGGGTGCGACCTCGGTGTCGACGACGAAGGCCAACCCACCCTCTCCTGCGGCGGATGCTACCGAGGGGTGCTCAGGCGGCGGCCGCGAGGGCGCGCGAGGCCAGCGCGGCGCCCTCCGACAGCGCGCGCAGCTTCGCCCACATCACCGTCGGGTGGGTCCGGCGCAGGTACGGGCCCTGGGCGAACCCGCAGTCGGTCGAGGCGAGCACGTTCGCGGGCCCGACCAGGCGCGCGACGCGCTCGATCCGCTCGGCGACGAGCTCGGGATGCTCGACGACGTTGGTGGCGTGCGAGATGACCCCGGGCGCGATCTTCTTGCCCGCCGGCAGCTCGACGTCCTCCCACACGCGCCACTCGTGCTCGTGGCGCGGGTTGGCGTTCTCGAACAGGTACGTGCCGGCGTTCACCTCGAACACGAGCGGCAGCACGTCGCGCAGCGCGATGTCGTTGGTGTGCGGGCCGTTCCAGCTCCCCCAGCAGACGTGGTAGCGCACGCGCTCCGGTGGGATGCCCTCCAGCGCGTGGTTGAGGGCGGCGATCCGCGGGCGGGCCCAGGCGACGTAGTCCTCCATCGTCCCGGGCGGCACGAGCACGTCGTACATGAACGGGATGAAGGCGTCGTCGACCTGCAGGTACAGGCCGGCGTCGACGATCGCGCGGTACTCCTCGCGCAGCGCCTCGGCGATGCCCATGAGCGCCGCCTCCTCGCTGCCGTAGTGCTCGTCGACGAGCGTCGGGAAGCAGCTCGCCGGCGCCACGACGGGGAGGAATCCGTCGCGGACGCCGGCGCTCCGGAGGGCCGAGGTGAAGTTCTCGATGTCGCGGGCGATGACGTCGCCGCCCGTGTAGCGGACCGGGCCGACGCACGCCCACGTGCCGCCCGGCTCCTCGTAGTCGCCCTGCTCCTTGCCGAAGTACTCCGCGTAGAACTCCGGGAAGCGCTCCCAGTCGGTCGGGACGAGCGCGTCGTCCTCCTGGCGGCCCTCCCCCGCGTCGCGCATGCTCGTGCGCCACTGCGGGCGCAGCTCGAAGCCCTCCAGGCGGCGGTAGACGTAGTAGTTCCACGACGACTTGCCGTACTCGCCGTCGCTGACGACGTCGATCCCGGCGTCGCGCTGCCGGCGCACGACCTCGTGCACCGCGTCGCGCAGGCAGCGCTCGTAGGCCGCCTCGTCGTAGGGCTCGCCGGCGTCGATCCTGCGCATGAACGCGATCAGGTCGTCCGGGCGGACGAGACTGCCGACGTGCGTGGTGAGGATCCGGTCCGCAGGCATCGCTGCGGCGACGATACGCCCCGTCGCGGGCGCCGGCTTGCCCCGGTCCCTCCACCCCTTGCCTGCGCGCGCACAGCGCGCGGGCGGGATCAGCGCAGCGCGAGCGCCGACAGCAGCGACATCTCGCCGGTCAGCGTCTGCGACGTCGCGCCGGTGATCTCGACCGGGACGATCTGGCCGGGCTGCGCGATCCCGGAGAAGTTGACGACCTTGTTGTGGCCGGTGCGGCCGCGCAGGCGGTCGGGGTCGTGGCGCGACGGGCCCTCGACGAGCACGTCCATCGTGCGCCCGACGAACCGCTGGGCGCGCTCGTGCGCGCGCCGCTGCACGACCTCGACGAGCCGCTGCATCCGCTCGACCTTCTCCTCGTGCGGCACGTCGTCGGGCAGCTCGGCCGCCTCGGTGCCGCGGCGCGGGGAGAAGATGAACGTGAACGCCCCGTCGTAGCCGACCTCCTCGACGACCTCGAGCGTCTCGGCGAAGTCGGCCTCGGTCTCGCCCGGGAACCCGACGATGATGTCGGTGGTCAGCGCCACGTCGGGGACGTGCTCGCGGATCAGCGCCACGCGGTCCATGTAGCGCTCGCGCGTGTACGTGCGGCGCATCGCCTTCAGGATCCGCGAGTTGCCGGCCTGCAGCGGCAGGTGGATGTGCGGCATGACCGCGTCCAGCTCGGCGTGCGCGCGGATGACGTCCTCGCGCATGTCCTTCGGGTGCGGGCTCGTGTAGCGGATGCGATCGAGGCCGTCGATCTCGGCCAGCGCGTACAGGAGCTGCGAGAAGCTCGCGCGCTCGGGCCGCAGGTCGCGCCCGTAGGCGTTGACGTTCTGGCCCAGCAGCGTCACCTCGCGCACGCCGTCGGCGACGAGGCGGCGGGCCTCCTCGACGAGCTCGCCCAGCGGCCGGCTGACCTCGCGCCCGCGCGTGGACGGGACGATGCAGTACGAGCAGCGGCAGTTGCAGCCGACGCTGATCTGCATCCACGCCTGGAACTCGCGGGCGCGGCGGGCCGGCAGGTGGCCGGTGAAGCCCTCGAACTCGAAGTAGCCCTGGGCGCTGAGCGAGTCGCTGGTGAGGAACTCGGCGAGCTTGTGCACCTGGCCGGGGCCGAACGCGACGTCGACGAACGGGAACTGCCGGAAGACCTGCTCCTTGACCGACTGGGCCCAGCACCCGCCGACCCCGATGATCCGCTCGGGGTCGCGGGCCTTCAGCCCCTTGGCCTGGTTGAGATGGGCGATGAAGCGCTCGTCGGCCTTCTCCCGGATCGAGCAGGTGTTGAAGAGGATCAGGTCGGCGTCCGCGGCCTCGCGCGCCTCGGCGTACCCGAGCGACTCGAGCATGCCCTTCATGCGCTCCGAGTCGTGCTCGTTCATCTGACACCCGAAGGTGGTGACGTGGTAGCGCTTGCCGGTCATCGCGACCATGAAGCGTAGGGTCTCGCATCCGCGGCGGCAGCCGCCCGCCGCACCCGCGGGCGACGAGCGCCGGCGCGCCACGTCGTGAGACACGCGCGTCTCGGTCCTGGTAGCGTCGCGCCGAGTGAGGCCGGGCCGACCGATCGCCATCCTCGTCGCGATCGCGGCACTGCTCCTCCCCGGCGTGGCCGAGGCGGCGCCGTTCTCGCCGGGGCCCGGCTCGCCGTACGCGACGCCGAGCGCCGCCTCGCTGGCGACGGCGGACTTCACCGGCGACGGCGTGCTGGACCTCGCGGCGACCGGGACCTCGGCGAACTTCGTCTACTCCTTCCTCGGCGACGGCGCCGCGGGCTTCTCCCCCGCCCTCGGCTCGCCCTTCACGTTCCTCGGGTTCGAGCCCTCGGGCATCGCGGCGGGCAGCTTCGACGCCGACGGCGACGTCGACCTGATGCTGGGGACGGCGGACGCCTCGACGCCCGACGTCCTGTTCGCCGCCGGGGACGGCAGCGGGGCGTTCGCCGACGCGGGCACCACGGCGGCGCAGCCGACGTCCAACGACGTCCGCGCCGGCGACATCGACAACGACGGGGATCTCGACGTCGTGGCGTCGTCGAGCACGACGTTCCTGTCGATCCTGCAGAACAACGGCTCCGCGACCTTCTCCACCAGCACCGCGCTGCTCTCCGCCACCGTCGTGCGCATCGCGCTGGCCGACTTCGACGGCGACGGCGACCTCGACATCGCCGCGCTGGGCTCCGCGGGCCTGGAGATCCTGCTCGGCGACGGAGCCGGGGGCTTCACGTCGACCGGCCTGCCGACGCCCGCCGGGCTGCAGGCCAACGGCCTCGCGGTCGCCGACTTCGACGGCGACGGCGACCCGGACGCCGCCGCCACCACGCGCGTCACCGGGCAGCTCACCGTCCTGCTGAACGACGGCACCGGCACGATGACCGCGCTGCCGTCGGTCCTCATCGACGCCGCGGGCCTGGCCGGCAGCGTCGCCCGCGACTTCGACGGGGACGGACACCAGGACCTCGTCGTCGCCAGCCAGACCACGAACCTCCACGTGCTGCTCGGCAATGGCACCGGCACCTTCACCGCGGCGTCCGGCTCGCCGCTCACCATCGCCGCCGGGGTCGGCAGCCTCGTCGCCGCCGACTTCGACGGCGACGGGCATCCCGACCTCGCCGGCGTCAGCGCGACCAGCCTCGTCGTGTACCGCAACGACTTCGTGTGGCCGACGCCCGCGCCCCCCGCGCCCGCGCCCGCGCCGGCCCCCGTGATCGACGCGGTCTCCCCGGCCGAAGGCCGCGTCGCCGGCGGCGAGCCGGTCGCGATCAGCGGGCAGAACTTCGGGGGCGTGGAGCGCATCTGGTTCGGAGACGTGCCCGCCACCCACGTCCACGTCGAGCGCTTCGACCGCCTCGTCGCCATCGCGCCGGCCCACGCCGCCGGCAGCGTCCACGTGCGCGTGCAGACGGCGGCGGGCACGAGCGCCGCCACCGATCGCGCGCGGTACCGCTACGTCGAGGCGCCACGCCCGCAGCCGCCAACCGACCCGACGCCGCCGCCGCCGGCGCCCAAGACCGCGCCGACCGCCGAGCGCTGCGTCGTCCCGCCCCTGCGCGGCCTGCGGCTGTCGGTCGCGCGCACGCGACTGAAGCGGGCCGGGTGCGCGCTGGGCAACGTCCGCCGCGTGCGCGGCGCCCGCACGCCGCGCGCCCGCCGCGTGATCCGCCAGCGGCCCGCCGCGGGGCGCGAGGAGCCCGCCGGCCGCCACGTCGCGGTGACGGTCCGCGCCACGCGCCGGTAGACCTCCCCGCGTGACGTCCGCCGATCCCGCGCTCGACCGCGTCCTCGAGGCGCTCGCCGTCGTGCGCGCGGCGCATCCCGACCGGTCCGTCCTCGTCGCGGTCGACGGGCGCAGCGGCGTGGGCAAGTCGACCCTCTGCGAACGGCTGGCCGCGCGCGTCGGTGCCGCGCACGTCGACGGCGACGACTTCTACGCGGGCGGCGACGCGGCCGCGCTCGCGGCGCTGGCGCCGCCCGAGCGCGCGGCCGCCGTGATCGACCTGCGACGGCTGCGGGCGGAGGCGCTGGAGCCGCTGCTGGCGGGCCGGACCGCGCGCTGGCGCCCCTTCGACTGGGACGCGGGCGCCGGGTTCGCCGCCGAGCCGGTCGTGTGCGCGCCCGCGCCCGTCGTGGTGCTCGACGGCACCTACTCCGGCCGGCCCGAGCTGGCCGACCTCGTCGACCTCCCGGTGCTCGTCACGCTCGACGAGCGCGAGCGGCTGGCCCGGCTGGCCGCCCGCGAGGGCGGCGACCTCGGCGACCCCGAGTTCGCCCTGTGGGAGGCCGCCGAGGACCACTACTTCGCGGTCGTGCGGCCTCCCGAGTCGTTCGACCTGGCGCTGCCCGGATAGCCCAGCGCGCGGGCGGCGTCGAGCGCCGCCGAGCCCTCGTCGATCAGGCGCACCGCGTCGGCCAGCGCGTCGCCGTGGCGCGCGGCGCGCCCGGGCGGCAGGGCGGGCCGGCGCGGCGGCGCCATCTCGGAGGGCGTGATCACGATCGCGGCGTCCAGCCGCAGCAGGCGCAGGCCCAGCACCCGTCCGCGGATCGACGCCTCGACGACGACCGCGTCGGCGGATCGCCACGTGGCGCTGGGCCGGATCACGATCCCGGGGATTCGCGGTCCGGCGCCCCGCGGCGCCGCAGCGACGACACCACGGCGCTCCCGGCGGTCAGCCCGACGAGTCCGCCGATCGCGGCCAGGCCCGGCTTGAGCGCCCGGGGCAGCGCCTCCTTGACGGGGTCGACCACGCGGCGCTCCCAGTGGCTCTTGCGGTGCGGCAGGTGCATGGCGGCTCCTCTCAGTTCCTCGACGCCCGCTTGATCGCGGTGATGAGCTCGGCCTTCGTCATCGACGTCCGCCCGGCGATGTCGATCGCGGCGGCGAGGTCGAGGAGCTCCGGCTTGTTCAGCGCGTCGAGGTCGCCGTTGGCGCCGGCGTGGTGCCCGGCCTCCGCGGCCAGCTCGGTGGCCTGGCGGTGCGCCTCCGCGGCCGCGGCGCGCGCCGCCTCCTCCGCCTCGTCGGCGATCTGTCGCGCCTCGGCGAGGCGGTGCGTCGCCTCGGCCACCATCTGCTCGGCGCGCTGCTGCGCCGCCGCGGCACGCTCCTCCGCGGCCTGCGTGTCGGCGGCCGCCCGCTCCTCGGCCTCGCGGACGTGCGCCTCGGCCTCGGCCCGGGCCTCCGTGCGCGCGCGCTCGACCTGCTCGTCGGCGGCCCGGCGCGCCTCGGCCACCCGATCGTCGACGGCGCGGGACGCCTGCTCGCGGACCTGGCCGACGTGGGCGCGGGCGCGCTCGCTCACCTGCCTGGCGTGATCGGAGCGCTGCTTGGACTCCTGCGCCGCGGCGAGCGCCGCGTCCTCAGCCTGCTGCGCGCGCTCGGCCGCCGCCCGGGCGCGGTCGAGGCGAGCCTCGACCGAGTCTCCCCCGGTCGGCGCGGCGACGACCGCCTTCCCCGCGCGCCGCGCGGGCCTCACCGCCCGCGACAGCAGCCACGCCGCGTTGGCGGGCATCTCCTGCAGCCCCGTGCGGCTGCGCTCCACGAGCCATCGGCCAGGGTGTGCACGTGACATCGACCCGTCTCCTCTCCCGCGAACCGTGAGCGCGACTACCCGGGCGCGTGACCCACAAACGCCCTGCACACGCCCGGTTTTCACACCGGGAAATGGAGGATCGGGACGCCGGCTCGCGCCTAGCCGATCGTGTCGCCCGCCAGGCCGCGCCGCTGGGCCTCGTCGACGCTGACGATCTCGCGCCCGAGCGGGAGGAAGGAGACCGGGATCAGCTTGAAGTTCGCCAGCCCGAGCGGGATGCCGATGATCGTCAGGCACAGGAGGATGCCCGTGATCAGGTGGCCGAGCGCGAGCCACCAGCCGAACAGGACGACCCACAGGACGTTGCCGATCGCCGAGCCGGCGCCGGCGTCGGCGCGGCGGACGACGACCGACCCGAACGGCCACAGCGCGAACAGCGCGATGCGCAGCGCGGCGATGCCGAACGGGATCGTGACGATGAGGATGAAGCAGACGAGCGCCGCCAGCGCGTAGCCGATCGCCATCCACAGGCCCGCGAGGACGAACCAGATGATGTTGAGGATCAGGCGCATCGGCGGCCCGCGCGCCTAGCTGTAGGCAGCAGCAGTCTTGTTTCTCTCGGCCAGACGCTGGAAGGGCGTCTGGCCGTTGAGTGACCGGTGCGGGCGTCGTGTGTTGTAGCGCTCTAGGAAGGCGGGCAGCGCCGCGGTCCTGGCGCGGCTGGTCGG
>DATMSA010000053.1:0-27970 GCA_035565675.1 Capillimicrobium sp.
CCCTGGAATGGGTCGATTGGTACAACCACGAACGACTGCACTCCGCCTGCGGCGGAGTCCCTCCCGCGCAGTACGAGACCGATCTTGCTCTCCACCTAGAAACTCAATAACGACCGCCTCCAACCAACCCGGGGCGATTCATTCGGACACCGTACGGGAGGGCTGTCGTATTGGCTACTCGCGTGAGCGTCCAGGCGCGGCCCGAACGCCTCACAAACCTGAGACCTTCGCGATCGTCCGCCGTCGGCCGGGCGAATCTGTCCGGTCCTCTCTTGCATGCTGCGGCCATGCCGCACGAACACTCAGAAGCCGAGAGCCCGTCGACTCTCTCGCGCTTGCTCGACGCCCAGGACGTCGCCGACCTCCTGGGCGTGCCCAAGACGTGGGTCTACGCGCAGACGAGGAGGGGGACTATTCCGAGCGTGAAGCTCGGGCGTTACTCCCGGTACCGCCGTGAGGCGATCGTCTCGTGGGTCGAGGCGAACGAGGCGGCGGCGTAGGTGACTCGCCGGTCGGTACTGGCGCGCGTGCGCGAGACGTCCTGGCGGTAGGCTCGTGCCCTCAACGTCAGAAGGTGGCCCCGGCGGCGTTGGCGCGCCCCGGGGCCTGGCACAGGAGGGTTCAGCTCCCATGCAGGCACAGCGTAAGCCCCGCCGGGCGTACGGCTCCGGCTCCCTTACCGAGCGCAACGGCTCGTGGTACGGCGCTTGGCGCCTCAACGGCAAGCAGGTCAGCCGCAAGGTCGGGCCGGTTCGCACGCGCGGCAACGCCGACGGCATGACGCGCGCGCAGGCCGAGGCCCGCCTGCGCGAACTCATGGCGCATGTGAAGCCCGAGGACGTCAAGTCGGCGCCGGGCCAGCGGCGACCGGGCGACCTCACGGTCGCGGAGCTGGCCGAGCGCTACATCGCTCACGCGCGCGAGCATCGGGGCCTGAAAGAGGCGACGACCCTCACGGACTACCAGTCGGTTGTCCGCAACCACCTCGACCCCTTCTTCGGGGAACTCCCTATCCGACGGATCGACGCTCCGGCGATCGAACGCCTGGCCCGGGCACTTCGGACGAAGGACGCAGGCGGCCGTCGCGGCGGCAAGGGCAAGCGGCTGTCGCCGAAGTCCGTCGCGAACTACTTGGGCACGCTGTCGACGCTCCTGAACTTCGCGGTTCGCAAGGGCTGGATTCCGTCGTCGCCGATGGCTGCGGTCGACCTCCCGGCGCACAAGATCATCGAAACTGGAGACGCGCCGATCGCCGAGCTGCACTTCCTGGAGCCTCACGAGGTCCGGCGACTCGTGGACGCGGCGGTCGACGGGTCCTACCGACTGCTCGACCGGGCGCTCTACACGATGGCCGCGTACACGGGCCTTCGACAGGGCGAGCTGCGAGGGCTGCGCTGGCGCAACGTCGACTTCGACGGGCCGACGGTTCACGTCCTGGAGGGCGTGACGCGCGGCTCTCGGCGGTCCAGCCCGAAGGGGAAGCGGCGCCGGTCCGTACCGCTCGCTCCGACGGCGGCGCAGGCATTGCTCGACCTTCGCGCGGCCTCCCCGTGGACGCGCCCGGAAGACCCCGTCTTCGCGACGCCCTCGACCGGGCAGCCGATGCACCGCACCGGCCTGATGGACCGGTACCGGAAGGCCCTCGCAGTCGCGGACCTCGACCCCGGGTTTTCGTTTCACGACCTCCGTCACACGTTCGGCACGACGATGGCGCGCCAGGGGGTTCCGGTCGGCACGATCCAAGCGTGGATGGGCCACGCCGACCTCGCGACGACGCAGCTCTACATGCACTACGCCCCTCGGGCGCGGGACGCCGCGATGATCGACGCGGCGTTCGGCGGGGCGCCTAACAACCCGCCTAACAATCTGAGCGTCGTGGGCGGAACAGAGAAGACCTCACGGCTCCGGAAGTCCGCATAGGCAAGCGGAAGGCGCATCGGCCCGCCGTCTTCGAGCCCAGTATCGCCCACCTCTCGAAAGCCCCGCTCCGGCGGGGCTTTCGTCGTCACAGAGGAGGTGGTCGCACGGCGATCGACGTCCGCATCAAGCGCGTGTACGAGGAGCCCCACGACGGCGACGGCCATCGGGTGCTGATCGACCGCGTGTGGCCGCGGGGCGTGTCGAAGGAGCGGGCGCGGCTGGACGAGTGGGCGCGCGAGCTCGCGCCCAGCGACGAGCTGCGCCGCTGGTTCGATCACGTGCCCGAGCGGTTCGACGAGTTCCGCGCCCGCTATCGCGAGGAGCTCGCCGCGCACGGGGACAAGCTCGACGACCTGCGCCGCCGCGCGCGCAGCGGGCCGGTGACGATCGTCTACGGCGCCCGTGACACCGAACACAACAACGCGGTCGTGCTCGCGGAGATGCTGCGCGAAGGCTGAGGGGCGGAGGCGCCGTGGCGGTAGAACGCCACGTCGGCGCCGGATGCCTCGGCGAGCGCGCGGGCGGCGGACAAGAGTGGCGCCGAGGGGACGGCCAGCTCGCTCAGATCGAGGTCGGGCGCCGCGCGGCGCGCGGCGGCGATGAACGGCATCGCGGTCTCCAGCGCCCCGGTCACGGGCCCGACCCGATGGGAACCGCGCGGGCGTCGGCCCCGCGCGTGGCGCCGGCCGGGGCGGGGCCGGAGGGCAGCAGGTACGCGGCGGCGAGGCCGACCAGGGCGAACACCGCGAGCGACCCCATCGCGAGCGCGTACGACCCGCTGCCCGACGCCACGCCGGACACGAGGATGGTGCCCGCGATCGCGGTGCCGAACGACGAGCCGAGGTTGGAGATGCTGCGCGACAGCCCGGAGATCTCGCCCTGGCGCTCCTCGGGGAAGCTCGACTGCACCACGTTGACCGACGCCGTGAGCATCACGCCGAGCCCCAGCCCGACCAACAGCAGGCCCGGCACGAACGCCACGATCCGCGACGTGACGTCGACGAAGCCCAGCAGGACCCCGATGCCGGCGATCGCGAGGACGAACCCCGACAGGATCAGCGTCCGCTGCGCGCGGCGGCGCGCGAGACGTCCCGCCGCCAGCGACGAGATCAGCACCCCGGCGGTGGCCGCGGTGAAGATGAGGCCGGTCTCGATCGCGCCGTAGCCGCGCTCGGTCTGGAGGTACACGGCGACCGTGAACGACGTTCCCATGAGCAGCAGCCACTGGACGTTCTGCGTCACGAGCCCGAGGTTCGACGTCCGGTTGCGGAAGACGGCGGTCGACAGGATCGGCTCCCGGCGCGCGCGCTCGCGCGCGCGGATCCACAGGAAGAACCCGGCCAGGAAGACCGCCCCGACGACCACGAACACGGCCATCAGGGCCAGGTCGGCGTCCGCCTGCAGGATCCCGAACACGACGCAGAACATCCCGACCGCGGACAGGACGGCGCCGACGGTGTCGAACGGGCGCTTGGGGTCGGCCTCGATCGGGTCGACGATCCGGCGGGCGAGGACGACGATCAGGGCGACGATCAGGGCCTGGAACACGAACGCCGCGCGCCAGCTGATCGCGCTCGTGATGACGCCGCCGATCAGCGGGCCGGCCGCGGCGCCGATCCCGCCGAAGCCGCTGATCATCCCGAACGCCTTGGCCCGCGACGGCAGGTCGTCGAAGCGCAGCGTCGTGAGGATGTAGACCGGCGGGATCAGCAGGGCGGTGCCGATGCCCTCGAAGACCGAGTTGCCGACGATCAGCACCCCGAGGCCCGGCGAGACGGCGCTCAGCAGCGCTCCGATGCCGTACAGGACCAGCCCGACCGTGAAGCAGCGCTTGCGCCCCCACCGGTCGGTGAGCTTGCTGCACGGGATCATCAGCACGGCCATGATCAGCAGGAAGAGCGTGATCGCCGCCTGCACGCCGTTCACCGTGGTATCGAGGTCCTCGGTGATGTCGTTGATCATCACGTTCATGTTCGAGCCGGCGAAGCTGCAGATGAACTGCGCCAGCGCGAGCGGCGCCAGGAACCGGCGCGCCGAGAGCGTGGAGCCGGGGTTCGCCCCGGCTGCGGACTGACCCAGGGTCGGCATGCGCGTGGGTGACCGCGGGCGCTAGGCCGCCAGGACCTTGGCCTTCTGCGCGGCGAACTCGTCGTCGGTGAGGACGCCCTGGCTATGCAGCTCGGCGAGCTGCTTGAGCCGCTCGATCGGGTCGGCCCCGGGCGCCGGCGCCGGCGTTGCCGCCGGCGCGGGCGGGCCCGCGGGCGACTCGCGGTCCTCCTGACCCTGCCAGCGCCGTGCCTGGCGGCGGCTGACGCGGTTGCTCACGGCGGTCGCGGTCCCCGCGATCGCCGCGGTGCGGGCCAAGCCTCGAATCAGCGGCATCGCTCTCTCCTCCTCGGCAGGTCAGACGGCGGCGTCCTCGGCCACCGGGCGCTCGAGCGCCTCCAGCAGGTCGGCCGCCGACACGCGCTCGACGGCGAGCACTTCCCCGCCGTTGCGGCGCACCGCGGCGACGAACGGCGCCGCCCACCGGTTCTCGTAGACGACCAGCACGGCGGCGGTCCCCGGCTCGATCCCGTCGGCCGCAGTGCTCACGTCGTCGTCGCCCAGCAGGCCGGTCGTGGCGCCGGCGAACGCGACGAGGTCCGGGAAGCCGTCGCCGTCGACGTCCTCGGCGATGAGCGTGGCGAGCGTTCCGTCCGCGCGCTTCTCCACCCCGATGACGTCGAGCACGCGGATGATCCCGCGGTCGACGAGGTCGAGGAAGATCGGGATCGCCTCGCCCGTCTTCGGCGCGTCCGGCGGATAGCCGATGACGACGACGTCGACCGGTCCGATCTCCTGGACGTCGGTGCTCATGATGACCCCTCCTCGCTCACGCGTGCCCGGCGAGCGCCCTGGTCTTCAGCGTCTCGTACTCGGCCTGGTCGATCGTCCCCGCGTCCAGCAGGCTGCGGGCGGTCGCGATCTCGCCCGCCGGGCCGGAGCTGTCGGTGACGTCGCGGACCCGCTGGTCGAACATCGCCTGCGCCGCCTCCTGGTCGCGCTGGCTGCGCTCGGCGATCGACGCGTGGTAGATCAGCAGGTAGGCGAGGACGCCGAAGAGCGGCAGGAAGAACACGGCGACGATCCACAGCACCTTCGCGAACCCGCCCATGTCGCGCCGGCGGAAGATGTCGGAGAACATCGAGATCGCCAGGAAGATCCACATCACGAAGCCGATGAAGATCAGCATCGACCACAGCACCTCGAGGAAGGGGTAGTCGGCGGCGAAAGGCGGGCTCGTCATGGGTTCCTCCGGCAGCGGGCGGGATGGGACCACCCGACTGTCCTCCGTCGCGCCGGGGGGCGGCAAACCGGCCCGCCCGCCTGCCGTGGTGGGGTGCGCATCACCGCGGCGGTCGTGCCGGCCGCGGGACCCGCGGCGCGCTCAGCAGATCGATGCCAGGTCGTCCGACAGCGTCGTGAACGCGTCCTGGACCGCGCGGGCGCGCTCGGCGACCACGTCCGCGGTCTGCGCCGACGGATCGGCCGCGGCCTCCTGGGCCGCCGGGCCCAGCGCGCCGACGGCGGACCGCAGCGCCGCCGCCTGGTCCCCGAACTCGTCCTGGGTGGAGCGCACGAGCGCGTTCGCCTCGGCGCGCACCTGCTCGAGCTGGTCCGTGAGCGCCCGGACGCCGTCCGCGGAGACGTCGACGTCGCCCAGGTCCGAGATCGCCTGCTCGACGTCGTCGCGGTCCTGGCAGTAGGCGGGCTGGTCGGCGCCGCCGCATCCGGCGAGGACCGCCGCGGCGGCCAGGGCCGCGGCGCCCGCGCCACGACCGGCCTGGAGCATCGAGATCACCCGGCGAGTGTGGGCGCCGCCGGCGTGCGCGTCGATGGCGTCCGCGCGTGTCCGACGGTGATGCGCGCACCCTTGCGCACGCACCGCGGACGCTCGACGCTCGGCGGGCGACCATGCGTCACGCCCTCCTGCGCCGCCGGGCCGAGCCCGACCAACCAGCCGTGCGGGCCGTCCCCGCGGACCTGACCGGGTTCTTCACGCCGCCGCGCTGGCTGCGCGACCTCGGCCGGTCGGCCTGGCTGGCCGTCGGCGTGACGCTCCTGGTCGTCGCGCTGGTCTGGCTGCTGTCGCTGACCGACGTCATCGTGATGCCGGTCGTCGCCGCGTGCGTGATGGGCGCCGTCGCCGCGCCCGTCGTCGCCGCGCTGGAGCGGCGGCGCGTCCCCCGCGCCGTCGGCGCCCTGCTGCTGCTCCTGGCGGCGGTCCTGCTCGGCGTGGGCGTGGCGGTCATGGTCGTCGCGGGGGTCTCCAGTCAGCTCGACGACGTGAGCGTGCGGCTCGCGGCCGCCCGCGACACCCTCACCGGCTGGCTGGCCGACGCCGGTGTCGACGCCGGCGCCGCCGACGCGGCCGGGCAGGACGTCTCGCAGGGCCTCTCCGACGCGGTCCCGGCGCTGCTGCACGGCATCGGCGCGGGCCTGACGGCGCTGTCGTCGGTCGTCGTCTTCTTCGCGTTCACCGCGCTGAGCCTCTTGTTCGTGCTCAAGGACGGGCCGCTGATCCGGCGGTGGGCCGAGCGCGCCACCGGGCTGCCCGAGGGCGTCGCGCACCAGATGGGCGACCGCGTCCTGGCGTCGCTGCGGGGCTACTTCGGGGGCGTGACGATCATCGCCGCCTACAACGCCGCGGTCGTCGTCGTCGGCGCGGCGATCGTCGGCGTGCCGCTGCTCGGCGCGATCGCGGTCATCACGTTCCTCGCCGCGTACGTGCCGTACCTCGGCGCGTGGGGGGCCGGCGCGTTCGTCGTGCTCATCGCGCTGGGGGCGGAGGGACCCGAGGCGGCCGCCGCGATGATCGTCGTGCAGCTCCTCGCCAACGGCGTGCTCCAGCAGCTCGTTCAGCCGTTCGCCTACGGCGTCGCGCTCGGCATCCACCCGCTCGCGGTCCTGATCGTCACGATCGCCGGGGGCGCGCTGTTCGGCGCGGTCGGGCTCATCCTGGCCGCGCCGATGACGGCGGCGGCGACGCGCGTCGCCGCCGACCTGTCGGGGTCGAGAACCTCTCCGTCTGCAGGTGGTTCGCCGGCTCCGGCGGGAGTAGAGTCGGCCGATGGGCATCGCGGTGTCGATGTCGGGGGAGGGCCGTGACGCGCCGCAGCGGGGGGTGCGCCTGACGGCGGGCATCGCGGCGACGGCCACCGCCACCGCGATCGCCGTGCTCCTGACGCTCGACGGCACGTCCGCCCATCCGGCGTCGACGGCGGTCGCGCGCGGCCTGTCGGTGGCCCTGCCCTGCCTGGTCGGCCTGTACGCCTGGCACCGGCGCGAGGGGGCGCGCTTCGGGATCGTGCTCATCGCGACCGGCGCGCTCGTGTTCGTCACGGCGCTGGCGGAGTCTCCCGACCCCTGGCCGTACACCGTCGGGCGGGTCGCCGGGTGGCTCGTGGAGATCGCGCTCGTGGTCCTCGTGCTGTCGTATCCCTCGGGGCGGCTGACGACGCGCGCCGACCGCCTGCTGGTCGCGGCGATCGCGCTCGTCGTGCTCGTCGCGTTCGGGCCGCGCCTGTTCCTCGCGGAGCAGTTCTCGGTCCCCAGCCCGTACACGGGCTGCGTCGACGCCTGCCCGGACAACGCGCTGATGCTCGTCGACCGCGAGCCGCGGGCGCTCGTGTCGGCGCTCAGCACGGCGGGCCTGGTCGGGGTGGCCGTGGTCATGGTCCTGGTCGTGCTGCGCCTGGCGCGCCGCCTCGTCGGCGCCAGCCCCCTGGCGCGCGCCATGTTCGGCCCCGTCCTCGTCGTCGCGATCCTGCGGGTCGCGCTGCTGGCCGCGGGCATCTCGCTGCGCGACGCGGACGCATCCGTGGCGGGCCTGGAGCTGGTCGCGTGGCTGCTGGCGCTGCTCGTCCCCGCGCTCGCCGTCGTGTCCCTGGCCGGGCTCGTGCGCTGGCGGACGTTCGCCGGCGGCGCCATGCTGCGGCTCGCCGACTGCCTGCCGGCAAGCACGCCCGAGCGCCTCGAGCGGGCGTTCGCGGAGGCGTTTCGCGACCCCGGCGTCCGCATCGTCTTCCCGACCGCCGGCGGCGGGTGGTGCGACGCGTGGGGGCGCGAGGTGCGGCCCCCGCCGGCGGGCGCCGGGCGCGCGCTGACCCCGATCAGCGACGGCGAGCGCCTCGTCGCCGGGCTCGTCCACGACGAGGCGCTGCTGCTGGAGCCCACCGTGCTGAACGCCGGGACGGCGATCGCCGGGACGGCGCTCGGCAGCCGGCGGCTCGTCTCGGAGGCTGAGACGGCGCTGCGCGAGCTGCGCAGATCGCGGGCGCGAATCGCGTCGGTGGCCGAGCGCGAGCGCCGCCGGATCGAGCGCGACCTCCACGACGGCGCCCAGCAGCGCCTCGTCGCCCTGCGCATCGAGCTCGAGCTGGCCGAGGAGCTCATCCGCACGGATCCGGAGCGGGCGGCGCGGCGCGTGCACGCCCTGGAGGGCCGCGTGGACGAGGCGATCGACGAGCTGCGCGCGCTCGCCCACGGCATCTACCCGCCGGTGCTCGCGGACCGGGGCCTGCCGGAGGCGCTGCGCGCGGTCGCCGCGCGCAGCGGGCTCCCGGTGACGGTCACCGCGCACGACGTGGGCCGCTACCACGAGGTCGTCGAGAGCGCCGTCTACTTCTGCGTGCTCGAGGCGCTGCAGAACGTGGTCAAGCACGCCGCCGGCGTGCATCGCGTGCGGATCACGCTCGACGGCGGCGGCGAGCGGCTCACGTTCAGCGTCCGCGACGACGGTCTCGGGTTCGGCGACGCGGGTCCGGTGGGGCAGGGCCTGGCGAACATGCGCGAGCGCATGGCCACCGTGGGTGGGACGCTGACGGTCACGTCCGCGTCCCGCGTCGGCACGACCGTGCGCGGCGCGGTCCCCGTCCGGCCCGACCCGGCGTGAGCCGCCCCGCCGTCAGGCGCGATGCGCCGCCCAGATCGCGCGCAGCCGGCGCGACGACAGCTCCTGCTTGCGGACGAACAGCGCGGCGCCGCAGCCGTCGATCGGCTCGGCCGGCGCGTCGAGCGAGATCAGCACGACGAGCGGGGGACGGGGCGACCGGGCCAGCCGGCGGGCGGTCTCGATCCCGTCCATGCCGGGCATGCGCACGTCGAGCAGGACGAGGTCGGGCTCGAGCTCCTCCGTCCGTGCGATCGCCTCCGCTCCGGACGCCGCCTCGCCCGCCTGCTCGAAGCCGGGGGTCGCGGCGATCAGCTCCGCGAGCGCGAGACGAAACACATCCTGGTCGTCGACCGTGAGGACGTTGACGCGACGGGGCGCCATCGCCCCACCGTCACGGCGATGCGCGCGGGCGGCAAGGTGAAGAACCACCGGATCTACGGGGTGCGCGCACGAGTCCGTCGTCTGTTGACGGCCAGGGCGCCGTGGTCGATAGTCCCGTCATGGGGGCGGGGAATGGGGTGACCGGGGGCGGCGCGTCCCCGCTTCGCGTCGTCGTCGCGGACGACAGCTACCTGGTCCGCGAGGCCGTCGAGCACGTCCTCGCCGAGGCCGACGACATCCGCGTCGTCGCGTCGTGCGCCGACCTGCCGGCGCTGCGGTACGCCGTCGAGGAGCAGAAGCCCGACGTCGTGCTGACGGACATCCGCATGCCGCCGGGGCACAGCGACGAGGGGCTGCGCGTCGCCGCCGAGCTGCGCCGCTCCCACCCCGGGGTCGGCGTGGTCGTGCTCAGCCAGTACGCCGGGCCGGCCTACGGGCTCGCCCTGTTCGAGGGCGGGTCCGACGGGCGCGCGTACCTGCTCAAGGAGCGCGTGCAGCACGGCGGGCAGCTCGTGGCCGCCATCCGCGCGGTCGCCGCCGGCGGATCGGTGGTCGACGCCAAGGTCGTCGAGGGGCTGATCGCCGAGCGGCGGCGGGCCGAGTCGTCGCCGCTGACCCAGCTCACGCCGCGGGAGCTGGAGATCCTCGCCTACGTGGCCCGCGGGCACAGCAACCAGGCGATCGCCGACGAGCTCGTCCTCACCAAGCGCGCGGTGGAGAAGCACATCAACGCGATCTTCCTGAAGCTCAACCTGTCGCTGGCCACCGACGTCAGCCGCCGCGTGAAGGCCGCGCTGATCTACCTCGCCGAGCACGCCGACGGCTGATCCCGGGCGCGCGTCGCCCCCGGCGCAGGTGATGCGCACCCCACCGCCGGACGGTGGCGGGCCGGTTTGCCGCCGGGAGCCGGCGGGCGGAGAGTCGGCGTCACGAGCTCCCGAGACCTGGAGGAGGACGGATGGCCACGCACACCGATCCGCGCCTGGAGTCCACGTACGGTAGCGCGGTCGACGCCGATCGCGGCTCCGGATGGCTGGCGTTCGCCGCGGTCATGTTCCTCGTCGGGGGAGCGCTGAACGTCCTGTACGGCATCGTCGCGCTCGCGAACGACGACCACTTCGCGGTCGACGAGCTGCTGTTCGGCGACCTGTCGATGTGGGGCGTGCTGTACCTGTGCTTCGGCGGCGCGCAGCTGCTGGCGGGCGGCCTCGTGCTGCGGCGGTCGATGGTCGGCGCCGTGCTGGGCATCGGCATCGCCGTGCTGCACGCGATGCTCGTGCTGCTGTCGATCGGCGTCTACCCGGTGTGGTCGATCATCGCGCTGACGATCGACGGGCTGATCATCTATGCGCTCACGGTGCACGGGTTCGACGAGGCGTGACCCGGCACGGCCGGTGACGTACGCGACGAGCTGACCGGTGACGATGGGCCGCCGGACCGCGATCCGCGCGCTGATCGTCGCCGGCACGGTGCTCGCCGTGCTTGCGATCGTGTCGCTCTGGGTCAGCCGCCAGGCGCTGGAGACGGACACGTGGGCGCGCACGAGCACGGAGCTGCTGGAGGAGGAGGCCGTCCAGGCGGCGGTCGCCAACCTGCTCGTCGACCAGCTCTACGCGAACGTCGACGTGGCCGCGGAGCTCGAGGCGGCGCTGCCGCCCCGGGCGGACGTGCTCGCGGAGCCCGCGGCCGGGGCGCTGCGCCGCGCCGCCGTCGAGGTCGCCGACCAGGCGCTGGACCGCCCGCTCGTGCAACGGGCCTGGGAGCGGGCGAACCGGCGAGCGCACGAGACCCTGGTCGACGTCGTCGAGGGCGGCGGGGGGGTGGTCGCCACGGAGGGCGGCGTCGTCACGCTGGACCTGCGCGAGCTGCTCGCCGAGGTCGGCGAGCGCACCGGGCTGAGCGTCGGGCTCGCCGACCGGTTGCCGGAGGGGACGGCGACGATCGAGATCCTGCGCGCCGACCAGCTCTCCGCGGTGCAGACCGGCGGCCGCCTGCTCAGGCCGCTGGCCTTCGTGCTGACGGCGGCGATGCTCGCCTGCCTGGGCGCCGCCGTGTGGCTGGCGCGCGGGCGCCGGCGCGAGACGGTCCGCGCGGCCGGCTTCGCGCTCGTCGCCGCCGGGCTGGTGACGCTCGTCGTGCGCGAGCTGCTCGGCGGGGTCGTGGTCGACGAGCTCGCCGTGACCGCCGCGAACGAGCCGGTCGTGACGGCCGTGTGGGGGGTGGGCACGTCGCTGCTGGCCGACATCGCGTGGGCGTCGATCGCCTACGGCATCCTGATCGTCGCCGGCGCGTGGCTGGCCGGCCCGGCGCGGTGGGCGGTCGAGATCCGCCGCACGCTCGCCCCGTACCTGGCCGACCCGTGGGTCACGTACGGCGTCGTCGCCGCGGTCGTCGTGCTCGTGCTCCTGTGGGGGCCGACCGAGGGCACGCGCCGCGTCCTGCCCACGCTCGTCCTGCTGGCGCTCCTCGTGGCGGGCGTGGAGACGCTGCGCCGTCAGGTCCGCCGCGAGGTCCCGGCCCCCGAGCCCCGTGTCCCCGAGCACGCCTGACCCAGGGGCGTGGCGGCCGGCGGCGCCGCGCCTGCGACCCGTCCGGATGGCGGTCGCGTGGTTCGCGTCGGCGGTCTCGCTGTTGCTGGCGGCGGCCGCGGTGCCCGGAGCGGACGTCCGCGGATTCGGCGGCGCCGTCGTCGTCGCCGCGATCGTCGGCGTCCTCAACGCGATCGTGCCGCCGCTGCTCGCCGCGCTGCGCCTGCCGTTCACGGTGGCCGCCGGGTTCGTGGCCGTCCTGGCGGCCGACGCCGCCATCCTGCTGTTGGCCGCCGACGTCGCGCCGCAGCAGCTGCACGTCGACGGGTTCGGCGCGGCGCTGGCCGTCGCGCTCGTGGCCGCCGCGGTGAGCACGGCCATCGCCGCGATCGCGGGCGTCGACGACGACGAGCGGTACGCGTTCCGGGTGGCGCGGCGCGTCGCGCGCCGCGTCGGCCGCCCGACCGCGACCGACGCGCCCGGCATCGTGTTCCTCGAGATCGACGGGCTCGCGCTCCCGGTGCTGCGCCGCGCGGTGCGCGACGGCACGGTCCCGACCCTCGCGCGCTGGCTGGCGTCTGGGAGCCACGACCTGCTCGAGTGGGAGACCGACCTGTCGTCGCAGACCGGCGCCAGCCAGGCGGGGCTGCTGCTGGGCGACAACGACGACATCCCCGCGTTCCGCTGGATCGACAAGGCGTCGGGGGCGATCGTCACCTGCTCCAACCCCGACGACTGCGCCGAGATCGAGCGCCGGCACGCGACCGGCGCCGGGCTTCTGCGCGACGGTGGCACGAGCCGCGGGAACCTCCTTTCGGGGGAGGCCGACGTGGCGCTGCTGACGGTCAGCCGCCTGGCCGACGAGCGGGAGCCGAACCCGGGCTACCGGGCCTTCCTGGCCGACGGCGCGAACGTCACCCGCACCGTCGTGCTGAGCGCGTGGGAGGTCGTGCTGGAGCTGATCGCCGCCGCCCGCCAGCGCCGCCGCGACGTGCGCCCGCGCGGCCGGCGCGGCGGCCCGTACCCGCTGCTGCGGGCGGGCATGTGCGTGTTCGTCCGCGACCTCGTCGTGTTCGCCGTCCTGCAGGACATGCTGCGGGGCGTCCCCGCCGTGTACGCGACGTTCGCCAGCTACGACGAGGTCGCCCACCACTCGGGCCTCGAGCGCCCGGACACGCTCGAGGCGCTGCGCAAGCTCGACGCGCGCTTCGGGCTGATCGACCGCGCGCGTCGGTACGCGCCGCGGCCCTACGAGCTCGTCGTGCTGTCCGACCACGGCCAGACGCAGGGCGCGACGTTCCGCCAGCGCAACGGCTACGGGCTGGACGATCTCGTCGAGCGCGCGCTCGGTCGCGGCGGCGTCTCCACGCTCGCCGGCGGCGACGAGAACGCGTCCGGGGTGCGCCGCGCCGTCGACGAGGCCACCGGCCGGCGCGACGGGCGCGCGGGCCGGCGCGATCGCGCCCCGACGGACCGCGCCGCGGTCGTGCTGGGGTCGGGGAACCTCGGCCTGATCTACCTCATGGACCGCCCGCACCGCCTCACGCTCGAGGAGATCGGCGAGCGCCACCCGCGGCTCATCGACGCGCTGTGCGCCCACCCGCACGTCGGGTTCGTGCTCGTGCGCTCCGCGGTCGACGGCGCGGTCGTGCTCGGGGCCGGCGGGCGGCGCCGCCTCGCCGACGGCGAGGTGACCGGCGTCGACCCGCTCGCCGCGTTCCCGCCGAACGCCGCCGCTCACCTGCTGCGGGCCGACGGCTTCGCGCACGTCGCCGACATCGTCGTCAACAGCTTCTTCGATCCGGTCACCGAGGAGGCGTGCGCGTTCGAGGAGCTGATCTCGTTCCACGGCGGGATGGGCGGCCCGCAGACCCGCCCGTTCGTGCTGCACCCGGCCCATCTGGAGGCGCCGGACGCTCCGCTCGCGGGCGCCGTCGCCGTGCACCGGGTGCTGCGGCGCTGGCGCGAGGCGTGCAACGGCGCGGCCCGCCCCGACACGCGCGCCGGCACCACCGCCGATCCGGGGGCGTGCACCCTCGTCCACGGCCCGGCCGGGGGCGAGACTGCCCGCGACGGCTGAGACCAGGGGAGGAGGGGGGCGATGTGCCGCTGGATGGCGTGGATGGGCCAGTCGGTCCTGCTGGAGGAGCTGCTGTTCAAGACCCAGCACGGGATCGTCGCGCAGAGCCTGCACTCCCGGCTGGGCGCGGAGCCCACCAACGGCGACGGCTTCGGCGTCGGCTGGTACGGCGTGGGAGAGGGGCCGTGCGTGTACCGCGGGGTCGCGCCCGCCTGGGCCGACGCGAACCTGCGCGAGCTCGCCGCTCACATCGAGTCGCCGCTGTTCCTGGCGCACGTGCGGGCGGCCATCGGCTCGCCGGTGCAGGAGACCAACTGCCATCCGTTCCGCCACCGGCAGTGGCTGTTCGTCCACAACGGCTACATCGAGGGCTTCCACGTCCTGCGGCGCGACCTCATGCTGGCGATCGATCCGCTCGCCTTCGACGCGGTCGAGGGCACGACCGACACCGAGGTCGTCTTCCACCTCGCGCGGACGTTCGGGCTGGAGGACCACCCGATCGGCGGCCTGGCCGGCGCGCTCGGCTACGTCGAGCAGGTGGCCCGCGCCCGCGGCGTCGCCGCGCCCGTGCAGGGCACGTTCGGCATCAGCGACGGCCGCCACCTGTGGGCCGTGCGCTACGCCAGCGCCGGGCCGGCCCGGTCGCTGTTCACCTCCTGCGACACCGACGCGATCCGCGCCCTGCACCCGGACAACCCGCGGCTCCAGCGCCTGCGCCACGACGACCGGCTCGTCGTCTCCGAGCCGGTCTCCGACCTGCCCGGGCTGTGGCGCGAGGTGCCGCAGGCCACTGCCGTCATCGTCCGCCGCGGCGAGCCGCTCGAGGAGCGGCCGTTCGCGCCGCGCGAGCGGCCGGTCGCGGTCCCGGCCGGCCTCGCCGGGGCGCGCGTCGATGGCTGACCTGCCGGCGTGGGCGCGCTGGCGCGGCGACCGCGTCGCCGTCCCGTGGAGCGTCGGGCTCGAGGAGGAGGTCGTGCTGTGCGGGCCCGACGGGGAGGTCGCCAACGACGCCGCGGAGGCGATCGCGGCGCTGCCGCCGTGGCTCGCGGCCCGGGCGTCGCTGGAGACGCACGCGTGCGTCCTGGAGCTGAAGACGGGCCCCCACCCGACCGTGGCCGGGGCCGGCCGGGAGCTGGCGGCGCTCCGCGGCGAACTGGCGGGCGCCCTGGCGTCGCGCCTGGGGCTGCGCGCGTTCGCCGCCGGGACCCACCCGCTCGCGGAGGCGGCGGACGTGCGCATCGGCGCGGGCGCCCGTCAGCGGGCGGTGGCCCGCACGACGCGCGTGCTCGCGGGGCGCGAGCCGACGATGGCCCTACACGTGCACGTGGGCGTCCCCGGGGCGCAGGCCGCCGTCCACGCGCTCGACGGCCTGCGCGAGCGCCTGCCGCTCCTGCTGGCGCTCGGGGCCAACTCCCCGTACTGGCGGGGCGCCGACTCCGGCTTCGCCTCGATGCGCACGCCGCTGTTCGGGGCGTTCCCGCGGGTCGGCATCCCGCGGCGGTTCGGCACGTACGCCGCGTACGTCGAGGTCGTCGAGCGGATGCTGCGAACCGGCGTGGTCCCGGAGCCGGGGTTCCTGTGGTGGGACGCGCGCCTGCGGCCGGCGCTCGGCACGGTCGAGGTGCGCGTGGCCGACGCCCAGCTCGACGTCGTCGACGCGGTGGCGCTCGCCGCGCTCGTCCAGTGCCTGGTGCGCCGGCACGCCGGGTCGGACCCGGGCGCGGGCGCCGCCCGCGAGATCCTCGACGAGAACCGGTTCCTGGCCGCCCGCGACGGCATCGACGCCGCGCTGCTCGACCACGCCGGCCGCCGCCGGCGCGAGGCGCGCGAGCTGCTGGCCGAGCTGCTCGCCGGCTGCGCCGCGACGGCCGACGCGCTCGGCTGCGCGACGGAGGTCGCGACCGCCGGCGCGCTCGCCCGCGATCCCGGCCACGCGCGCCAGCGGCGCCTGGCGGCCGTCGTCGGCGCGGCGGGCCTGCCGACGCTGCTCGCCGACCGCTACGCCGGGACGCCCGACCGCGCGGCGCCGCCCGCGGCGACGGCCGCCGCCGCGGGCGGACTCTGACCGGCCGCCATCCGGGCGAGCGCGCGCACGAGGTCGGGCAGGCGGTCGGGGACCGCCGCGGACGGCGACGCGCCGGGGTGGCGGCGCGCGACGCGCGCCCGCAGGGCCCTTGGGCGCACCGCGAAGCGCAGCGGCGGATCCAGCAGGACCGGCTCCCCGTCGATGCCGGCGGGGACCGGGCCGGTCGCGCGGACCTCGAACGCGGGCGCCGACCACTGCCGCCAGGCGGGGCTCGGGCGCCAGCGCGGGCCGCCGATCTCCGCGCGCGGCCCCAGCAGCGTCACGCCCAGCAGGCCCTCGTCGATGCGCGGCCGCGTGCCGCCCGCGAGCATCCCCAGCCGGTAGCGGTTGTTGGACACGAGCACCGCGACGCGACCCTGGCGCCGGCGGCCGTGCGGACCCGTCCAGCCGATCGCGGCCCGGTGCCCGTCCGACAGCGTCGCCAGCAGCGTCCGCAGCTTCGCGCCGCGGTACTCCCGGCGCGCGACCGCGTCCGCGTAGACGCCGAGCGACACGTTGTTGACGAACGTCCGCCCGTTGACGAGCGGCAGGTCGACGCGGCGCTCCCCGCCGTCGACGAGCGCGTCGAGCGCCCCCACGGGGTCCTCGCGGTCGACGCCGAGGTCGAGCGCGAAGTGGTTGCGGGTCCCGGCCGGGATGCAGGCGAACGGGACGCCGCGCTCGGCGGCGATCTCGGCGACGATCGCCTGCGTGCCGTCGCCGCCCGCGGCGGCGACCGCGTCGGCGCCGCCGTCCAGCGCGTCGAGCACCAGCCGCCGCAGGTCGTCGCCGAGGCGCAGCTCGATCGCCTCGATCCCGCGGACCGACGCCTCCTCGGCCAGGCGGTGGCGCGTCGCGGCGCCGCCGCCTGAGCGCGGGTTCCAGACCAGCATCGGCCGGCGCGGGGGCGGCGCCGGCGGCAGCGCCACGCGGATGCGGAACGCGGCGTGCGCGGCGACGAGCGCGCCGGCGAGCGCGACGACGACCAGCACGTCGGCGGCGAGCAGCAGCGGCTCTCCCCACGGCAGCAGGGCGACGCCACCGGCGAGCGCCGCCGCGGCGGCGGCCAGGTGCGCGAGCCGGGCCGCGCCGGTGCGCAGGAGCCCGCGCCAGCCCAGCGCCAGCGCGACCGCCAGCAGCGCAACGCCGACCAGGCGGATGCCCGGCTCGCGTGCGATCGTGATCGCCGCCGCGAGCACGAGCGCGGCCGTCGGGAGCGCGAGCGCGGCCGCCGCCGCGAGGCGGCGCTCCGTCACCAGGTCAGCTCGATCTCGAGCTCGGTCTCGTCGTCCTCCACCTCGAGCTCGACCTTCAGGTGCACGGTCGCCGGCACCTCGGCCACGAAGCGCAGCCCGTCGCGCTCGATGCGGAAGTCGTTGCCCGACGCGAGCTCGTCGGCGATCGCCCGCAGGCGCGCGGCCGCGTCCTCGCGGGTGAGCGTCTGCTTCTCCTCCAGCTCCACCAGGTCCATGCGCCTCACCTCCGGGTCGTCGGTGTGCCGACCGTCCCACCCCGCGGGGCGGGTGGCAATGGTGCAGGCACGCCCGTCGCGCAGAGGCATGCCCGCACCCTTGCCGGGCACCGGCGGCGGCGACAGGCTCGCCGGCATGCGCCCGATCGAGGAGTACGCGCTGCTGGGAGACATGCGGTCCGCCGCGCTGGTGGGCATCGGCGGCTCCATCGACTGGCTGTGCCTGCCCGAGTTCGACTCGGCGTCCTGCCTGTCGGCCATCCTGGGAGACGAGCGCCACGGGCGGTGGCTGATCGCCGCCGAGGGCCCGGTCCGCCACCGCACGCGCCGCTACCGGCCGGGCACCCTCGTGCTCGAGACCGACCTCGAGACCGAGGACGGGGCCGTCCGGATCATCGACTTCATGCCCTGCGGCGGCGGGCCGTCGCAGGTCATGCGCATCGTCGAGGGCCTGCAGGGCCGGGTGCCGATGCGGATGGAGCTCGCGCTGCGGCCCGACTACGCCGCGATCACGCCGTGGGTCGAGCGAGCAGTCGACGGTGCGACCGCCACCGCGGGGCCCGACGCGTTCCGACTGAGCACCGCCGTCCCGCTCGACCTCGACGCGGGAACGATCACCGCGCGGTTCGACGCGACCGAGGGTGCCCGCCGGCGGCTGACGCTCGCCTGGCACCGGTCCTACGAGGACGCCCCGCCGGCCGAGGACGCCGAGTCCGCGCTCGCCCGCACCATGGCCTGGTGGCGGGCCTGGAGCGGGCGGTGCACGTACGACGGGCCGTACCGGGAGCAGGTGCTGGCGTCGCTGATCGCGCTGAAGGCGATGACCACCGGGACGACCGGCGCGGTCGTGGCCGCCCCGACGACCTCGCTGCCCGAGGAGATCGGGGGCGTCCGCAACTGGGACTACCGCTACTGCTGGCTGCGCGACTCCGTGCTCGCGCTGGAGGCGCTGCTGGCCACCGGCTACACGGCCGAGGCGCTGGGATTTCGCGACTTCCTGCTGCGCGTCGGCACCGGCGACCCCACGCGGATGCAGATCATGTACGGCATCCGCGGCGAGCGGCGCCTCACCGAGTTCGAGCTGCCCGAGCTGCCCGGATACGAGGGCTCGCGCCCGGTCCGGGTGGGCAACGCCGCGTCCGAGCAGTTCCAGCTCGACGTCTACGGAGAGGTCGTGGGCGTCGGGTTCCTCGGCGCCGAGGTGCTGGGGCGGGTCGAGCGGCGCCTGTGGCCACGGTGGCGGGCGATCGCCGAGCACGTCGAGACGATCTGGCGCGAGCCGGACGACGGCATCTGGGAGTCGCGCGGGGTCCGGCGTCACTACACGTACTCGAAGGTGATGGCGTGGGTGGTGTTCGACCGCCTCGTGCGGCTCGCCGAGCGCTTCGGGCTGGAGGCGCCCGTCGAGCGATGGGCGCGGACGCGCGACGAGATCCACCGCGAGGTCTGCGAGCAGGGCTACGACGCGCGCCGTCGCACGTTCACGCAGTACTACGGCTCGCGGGAGCTCGACGCGAGCACGCTGAACATCCCGATCGTCGGGTTCCTGCCGGCGACCGACGAGCGCGTGACCGGGACGATCGACGCGGTGTGGCGCGAGCTGGGACGCGACGGCTTCGTGTCCCGCTACTCGACGGCCGAGACCGACGACGGGCTGCCCGGCGACGAGGGGCAGTTCCTGGCCTGCTCGTTCTGGCTCGTGACCGCGCTCGCGCTCAACGGCCGGCTCGACGAGGCCCGGGGGCTGTTCGAGCGGCTGCTGGGGCTCGCGAACGACGTCGGCCTGCTCGCGGAGGAGTACGACGTCGTGCGCGGCCGGCAGGTCGGCAACTTCCCGCAGGCGTTCAGCCATCTGACGCTGATCATGGCCGCCCGCGCGATCGCCGACGCGGAGGGCGCGGGCGCCCGCGACGGGCGCCGCGCCGCGGTGCCGGCCGGGAGCGACGCCCCGTGACGCTTCCCGAGGTGGTGACCGAGGCGAGCGACGCGGCGCCCGCGCCACCCGCCATCCCGCACGTGGCGGTCGCGCCCGCCGACCGGGCCGCGATCGGGCGCTCGGCCCGCGCACGAGCGCCGCGGTCGGCGCACGCCGGGTGGACGGCGCCGCCCGACCGCCGCGACCCCGTGGCCGTGCTGGAGGAGGAGGGCCGGACACGCGTCCCCGAGCTCGTCCCGATCCGCTACGGCCGCATGCTTGCGAGCCCGTTCGCGTTCTACCGCGGCGCGGCCGCGGTCATGGCCGCCGACCTCTCGGGCCGAGCGGCCTCGGGCCTCACCGTCCAGGCGTGCGGCGACGCGCACATCGCGAACTTCGGCGCGTTCGCCGCCCCCGACCGCGCGCTCGTGCTGGACGTCAACGACTTCGACGAGACGCTGCCGGGCCCGTGGGAGTGGGACGTCCTGCGCCTGGCGGCGAGCATCGAGATCCTGGGGCGGGCTCGGGCGGACCGCGGGCGGGACCGCCGCGCGCTGGTGGCCGCGGCCGTGCGCTCGTATCGCGACGCGATGCGGGGGTTCGCGCGGATGGGGAACCTGGAGCTCTGGTACCAGCGGCTCGACGAGAGCGCCCTGGCGCGCGAGTTCCTGCCCGCGTTGCGCCGGCCCGACGCGGCGATGCGCCGCGCCGCCGCCGGCGCTCGCGCCCGCGACAGCCTGCGGGCCGTCGTCAAGCTCACCGAGCGTGTGCGCGGCCGGGTGCGCATCGTGCACCGGCCGCCGCTGATCGTCCCGGTGGCCGAGCTGCTGCCGGCCGACGACGCGCGCGATGTCGAGGCCGAGATGCAGGGCCTGCTGGCCGGCTACCGCCGCAGCCTGCCGGCCGACCGCCACCACCTGCTCGACGGCTACCGGGTCGTCGACCTGGCCCGCAAGGTCGTCGGGGTCGGCAGCGTCGGGACGCGCTGCTGGGTCGTGCTGCTCCACGGCCGCGACGCCGGGGATCCGCTCGTCCTGCAGGCCAAGGAGGCCGAGGAGTCGGTGCTCGCCCCGTACGCCGGGCGCAGCCGCCACGCCAACCAGGGCCGGCGGGTCGTCGAGGGGCAGCGGCTCATGCAGGCGGCGAGCGACATCCTGCTGGGGTGGGACCGGCTGCGGGGCCTCGACGGGCGCCGCCGCGACTTCTACGTGCGCCAGCTCTGGGACGGGAAGTTCTCGCCGGACCTGGAGTCGATGTCCGCCGATCGCCTCGACGCGTACGTGCGCGCGTGCGCCTGGACGCTCGCGCGTGCCCACGCCCGCTCGGGAGACCGGATCGCGATCGCGGCGTATCTCGGCGGCAAGCCCGTCTTCGACGCGGCCGTGGTGGAGTTCGCGCGCGACTACGCCAACCAGAACGAGCGCGACCACGCCGCGCTCACCGAGGCGGTGCGGACCGGGCGGGTCGAGGCCCAGCCGGGGGTCTGAGCGACGCGGAGTCAGCGCTCGGAGGGGCGAGCGCCGCGCCCGAGCAGCCACCCGATCACGATCAGCGCGAGCCCGAAGGCCAGGAACCCGAGGTCCCAGCCGATCGGCCCGCCGAGGTCGTCGCGGACGTGGTGGATGCCGAGGATCTGGTGGTCGATCAGGCCCTCGACGACGTTGAACACGCCCCAGCCGAGCAGCAGCATCCCGATCTGCAGGCGCCACGGCGGCGCGAGCTCCCCGCGCTGCCAGGCGCGCACCGCCAGGACCATCCCGCCGACGACGAGGAACCAGGTGGCGACGTGGAAGAAGCCGTCGGCGAGCGTGTTGGCCTCCAGCCCGGCGACCGAGGTCATCGGATGGTCGCCGGTGTCGGTGAGGAGGTGATGCCACTGCAGGATCTGGTGGAGCACGATTCCGTCGACGAAGCCGCCCAGGCCGAGGCCGAGGACGAAGCCGGGCAGCCGGGGCGGGCGCATGGCGGGGCGGCTACCCGCGCCACGGCAGCGGGAAGCGCCTACGGCCGTTCGATGCCCACCAGCCCGGCCCCGCCCAGCTCGGCGTCCTCCTCGCCGAGCTTCGCGAGCGCCGGGTCCGCCGGCGCCGGCGGCGCCTGCGGCAGCAGCCAGGCGACCGCGCCGGCCACGAGGCAGATCGCGGCGCCCACCCACAGCGCCTGCGGGAACGCGCTCGCGGTCGGCAGGTGCGCGCCCGCCGGCGTGTGCGCGGCCAGCAGCGACGCCGCCAGCGCGCTGCCCAGCGAGAACCCCACGTAGCGGACCACCTGGTAGAAGCCCATCGCACTGCCGGTCTCGCTCGACGGCACGCTGCGGACGATCAGCCCGGGGATCACGGCGAACGTGGTCCCGATCCCGGCGCCCACGAGCGCCAGCGCCACGAACGCGTGCCACAGGGCGTCGTGGAGCACCGCGTAGTACGCGCCCGCGAGGCCGACGACCACGCAGCCGAGCGGGAGCACCGCGCGCTCGCCCACGAGCCGCGTCAGCGCCGGCACGGCGCGCGCCACGGCCAGCGTCAGCACCGAGAACGGCAGCAGCGTCAGCCCGGCGACGAACACGGTCGCGCCGAACCCGTAGCCCGCCGACGCCGGCGTCTGCACGTGCTCGGTGACCAGCGACAGGAACATGTACATCGCGACCCCGAGCACGAGCGCGCACGCGTCGCCGGTCAGGACCGCCGGGCGGCGCAGCAGCCGCAGCTCGACCAGCGGGGCGGGGGAGTGAAGCTGGTGGCGCACCCAGGCGCCCAGCAGGACGACCGCGACGGCGGCCAGCCCGAGCTCGGCCGGCGACGCCCAGCCCCAGGTGGTGCCCTCGGCGATCGCGACGAGCAGCGCGCCGAGCCCGCCCGTCAGGAGCAGCGAGCCGCCGAGGTCGAGCGGGCCCGTCGCGCGGCCGGCGCTGGGCGGCACGACCGCGACCGCGGCCGCGAGCGCCACGAGGCTCACGCCGGCGCCGAACCAGAACGCGGCCGCCAGCCCCAGCCCCTCGGCGATGAGCCCGGCCACCGGGTAGCCGGCGCCGACCCCGCCGGCGGCCGACACCGACAGCAGCGCGATCGCGGGCGCCACCTTCTCGGGCGGCAGGTGCTCGCGCGCCGACGCCATCGCCACCGGCACGAGCCCGAGCGCGAGGCCCTGCAGCGCCCGGCCGGCCACGAGGACCGCGAGCGACGGCGCGAGCGCCGACACGACGCCGCCCACCGCCACGGCGACGAGCCCGCCCAGCAGCGCGGCGCGCTGGTGGGGGCCGTCGCCGATGCGGCCCATGATCGGCGAGCTCACGGCCCCGAACAGCAGCGTCGCGGTGAGCGACCACTGCGCGGTGCTGAGCGGGACGTCGAGCTCCTCGCCGATGCTCGGGATCAGCGGCGCCCCCAGCGAGGACACGGTCGCCGCCACGAACGTGACGCCCACCAGGACGGGGAGCAGGAGCGCGGGGCGGCGCGTCATCGCGCCTCGGCCTGCACGGCGTCGATCACGCGCCCCAGCGCCTCGGTGGCGCCCAGGAGCGCCGCGACGTCGGCGTCGGACAGCGACCGCACGTGGTCGCGCAGGAGCGCCCGGTACTCGGCCCGCAGGCCCTCGAGCTCCGCCCGCCCGCGCTCCGTCACCGACACCAGCACCACCCGCCCGTCGCTCGCCGAGCGCGCGCGGTCGACCAGCCCGCGCTGCTGGAGGCGGTCGACGAGCTGGGTGACGGTCGGCTGCGCGAGCGCCTCGGTCTCGGCCAGCTCGGTGATCCGGTGCGGCCGCTCGGTCAGCGTCGCCAGCAGGCTCGCCTCGGCCCGGGTCAGCGACCCGGTTGCGGCCCGCAGCAGCAGGCGCCCGAGCTGCGACGCGCGCCGCAGGAGCGTCTCGGCGACCTGGTCGATCGCCGCGGTGCGGTCGGTGGCGGGGGTGGGCATGGCCGGAAATTGTATTGCATGCCTATAGAACTACCCCCAGGGCGAGGTTGAGGGGTCACCCCTCATGCGACCCGGCCCGCCCAGATCGAGCATGGCGCGCCATGAGAACGCGCATCCCCCTCTGCCTCGCGGCCTTCGCGGCCGCCCTGAGCCTCGCCCCGGCCGTCGCCTCCGCCGACGTGCAGACCGAGCTCGTCAGCCGCGCCAGCGGCTTCGACGGCGCGCCCGCGGGCGACCACTCCACCGGCGGGTCGGTCTCCGCCGATGGCCGCTTCGTCGCCTTCGCCTCGCAGGCCAACGGCCTGTCGGCGCTCGACGACGACCAGTACAGCAACGTGTTCGTCCGCGACCGGCTCACCGGCACCACCGAGCTGATCTCGCGGGCGCCGGGCGGCACGCCGGCCAACAACCACTCGAGCCGCCCGTCGATCACGCCGGACGGCCGCTACGTCGTGTTCGAGTCCCAGGCGAGCAACCTGTCGGCGTTCGACACCAACGGCGCGACGAACGACATCTTCCGCTACGACCGCGAGACCGGCACGCTGACGATGGTCAGCCGCGCGAACGGGGTCAACGGCACCGCCGGCGACGACCTGTCGCTGAACGCGTCGATCTCCGACGACGGCAACAAGGTCGTGTTCGAGTCCGATGCCGACAACCTGTCGGCGATCGACGGCGACGCGTTCCGCAACGTGTTCCTGCGCGACATCGCCGCGGGCACGACGACGCTCGTCAGCCGGGCCGGCGTCGCGGCGAACAGCAACTCGCAGGACGCGATGATCTCCGGCGACGGCACCGACGTCGTGTTCGTGTCGGACGCGACGAACCTCGCCGGCGGCGACGATCTGCCCGGCGTCCGCGACGTCTTCGTGCGCAACCTCGTGTCGCAGACCACATCGCTCGTCAGCCGCGCCGCGGGCGTCGCCGGCGCGCCCGGGTCCGCGGACTCGCTGCACCCGACGATCTCGCGCACCGGCCGCTACGTCGCGTTCGCGACCAGCGCGCCGAACCTGAGCGCCGAGGACGACGACGCGGCCTTCCGGCGCGTCCTGCGGCGCGACCTCGTGACCAACCAGGTCGTGCTCGTCAGCCGCGCCGACGGCGCCGACGGCGCGCCGAACGCCGGCATCGCCGATCGGCCGGCGATCTCGGCCGACGGCACCACGATCGCGTTCTCCTCCGGCGACCAGCTCGTGCCGGCCGCCAAGCCGGCGACCGCGAACGTCTACGTCCGCACCGTCGGGGCCGGCACGACCGTCCTGGCGACGCGCGCCTCCGGCGTGGACGGTGCCGCGGCCGACGGCGGCACCGACGGGCACGCCATCTCCGCCGACGGGCAGACCGTCGTGTTCCGCAGCATCGCCGACAACCTGACGCCGATCGACCTCGGCGCCAACTGGGACGTCTTCGCCCGCGGCCCGGCGATCGAGGCGCCGGCGCCCGCGCCCGCCCCGCAGGACAACGGCGGTGGCGGTGGCGGTGGCGGTGGCGGCGGTGGCGGCGGAGGCGCCGCGACGCCCGCCCCGGCCGGCGGCGAGGCCGCCGGCGGCCCGTCCGGGAACGCCGAGGCGCCGCCCGTGACGTCTACGACCGCGCCGTCGGGCCAGACCAAGGCCCCGAAGGTCGGGCTGCGGCTGCTGAGCGTCGGCGCCCGTCAGGCCCGGGTCCGCGTGAGCTGCCCGGCGACCGCCGCCGCCGCGTGCCGCGGCACGCTGACCCTGCGCGCGGCCGCGAAGAAGAAGGGCAAGGGCCGCGTGCTCGGCACCGCCCGCTTCAGCGTCCGCAAGGGCGGCCAGCGGGTCGTGACGGTCGCGCTGCGCCCGGCCGCGCGGACCGCGGTCGCCAAGGCGGGCGGGCGCACGCTGCGCGTGCAGGCGGTCGCGCGGGTGCGCGCCGCCGACTCCCCGGTGCGCACGGTGCGCCGCGGGCTGAGCGGCCCGCGCCGGGTTCGCTAGCCCGTCCGGCGGTCCTGGAGGCCGGCCGTCCGCCCGCGCGCGACGGCCGGCCCCGCCGGACCGCTAGGCTGCCGCCGTCGTGGCCGCCGGAAAGGGCAAGATCGTCACCGGGCCGCCCGACTTCGTGGGCGTGGGGGCCCAGCGCTCGGGCACGACGTGGTGGTTTCGCACGCTGCTCAGCCACCCGCAGATCCGCCCGCCGCGCAAGGGCCGCAAGGAGCTGCACTTCTTCGAGCCGTACGGCGCGCGGCCGATGCGCGACGAGGACGTCCCGCGCTATCACGAGCTGTTCCCGCGCCGCCCGGACCAGATCGCGGGGGAGTGGACGCCCCGCTACATGGCCGACGCGTGGACGGCGCCGCTGCTGAAGCGCGCCGCGCCCGACGCCAAGCTCCTGGTGATGCTGCGCGACCCGATCGAGCGCTACCGGTCGGGGGTCGTGCACCGCGCGACGCGCAGCCCCGACGCCCGCGCCGAGATCGTCGCGCGCGACGCGATCGAGCGCGGCCGCTACACCTCGCAGCTTCGCGGCCTCCTCGAGGTCTTCGAGCGCGACCGCATCCTCGTCCTGCAGTACGAGCGCTGCCGCCTGGACCCGATCGGCCAGTACCGGCGCACCCTCGAGTTCCTCGGCGTCGACGACCACGTGCCCGAGGACGTCCAGCGGCTGCGCGGCACCACGATGCAGTCGGGCAAGAAGCCCCTGTGGCCCGACCTTCAGGAGGCGCTGCGCGTGACGCTGGGGCCGGAGGTGCGCGCGCTCGTCGAGATGGTGCCCGACCTCGACCTCGACCTCTGGTCGAACTTCAGCCAGCTCCCGAGCGACGATGGCGTCCTGGCGTAGCCGTCTGCGCCGCCGGCGCCGCCCGTCGGGACCGGGCGGGCCGCCCGACTTCATCGGGGTCGGCGCGCAGTCGTGCGGCGCCCCCTGGTGGCACGGGCTGATCGCCGAGCATCCGCGGATCCTGCGGCCCGTCGACGGGCGGGAGGGCGCCGGGTTCTTCGACGAGTTCTCGCAGCGGGAGATGACCGACGCCGACGTCGCCCGCTACCACGCGCGGTTCGTCCGCCCCGAGGGGTGCCTGGCGGGCGAGTGGGGGTCGCGGTACCTGGCGGACGCGTGGACGCCGCCGCTGATCGCGCGGGCGGCGCCCGAGGCCCGGCTGCTCGTCATCCTGCGCGACCCGATCGAGCGCTACCTGGCGGCGCTGCGTCAGCGCACGCGCGAGGTCGCCTCGCCCGACGACGCGGTCCTGATGACCGACATGATCAACCGCGGCCGCTACGCGACGCAGCTGCGGGCGCTGCGCGCGTTCGTCGATCCCGAGCGGATCCTGGTCCTCCAGTACGAGCGCTGTCGCGCCGACGTCCTGGGCGAGTACCGGCGCACGATCCGGTTCCTGGGGCTGCCCGACGACGGCTTCGTTCCGCGCCGCCTGCGCCGCGCGGCACGGGGCGAGACGGGGCCGCGCGGCTATGTGCGCGCGCTGCGCGCGATCGGCCTGCCCGAGCACGTCAACCGCCGCTGGCTGCGCAACGCGCCGCGCCGCTGGCTGCGCGGGGAGAAGGTCCGGGTGCCGACCGAGCTGTGGCCCGAGCTGGAGGCGTCGCTGCACGCGGTCCTCGACCCCGAGGTCGCGGCGCTGCGGGACCTGGTCCCCGAGCTGGATCTCTCGCTGTGGCCGCATTTCGCGCATCTGCGCGAAGGGGTTAAGGCTTGAGCCCGATCTGCCGATAGTGGACACGTGGACGATGGCCTGCGCAGGGGTCTCGGTTTCGGCGTACAGGCGTGCATCACGCTGTGCGTCGCGGCCGTGGTCCTGGGACTTGCACTGACGACCTCGCTCGGCACGGGGCCCTTCGCCGAAGGCGGAGACGAGCCGCCGGCGCGCTCGCTGCAGCTCGCCGACGCCGGCGCTGGAACCGCGGCCGTCACCGACCTCGACCTGTTCGGCAGCCGCGCGGGCCTGGACGGCGACGGCGCCGCCGGCGGCGCGGCCGTCACGGTGCCGGGTGCCGGCACGGCGGAGGTCACCACCACCGAGCCCGGCGGCCGCAACGGCGCCGGCGGCGGGTCGGACGACCTGCCCGCGATCGGGGACTTCGGCCGCGGCACGCTGCCCGGCGGTGGGTCAGGCGGGTCCGGCGGGTCCGGCGGGAGCGGTGGCTCCGGCGGCGACATGCCCGGCGGCCCGCCCACCGAGGAGACCGTCCCGCCCTCGGGCGGGGGCGGGATCGTGCCGTCGAGCCGCCGCATGTACCTGCGCGTGCTGTCGATCACCGACGCGCCCGGGTCGACGCCGGCCAAGCCGCGCTTCACCGCGGCGATGGCGCTCGAGAACGCCGACACCGGCGAGGTGCGCCGCAAGCTGAACCTGAACCTCTCGCCGGCCGCGTCGGTCGTCGCCGAGCCCGGCCAGGCGCTGCGGGCGCGCATCGACGTCGTCGAGGTGCCCGTCAACGACGTGCCCACCCGCCAGCTCCGCCTGCGGATGGACGTCGTGCCGACGAGGACGACCGAGAAGCACGCCGCCGACCTGGGCACCGGCGACGGCAAGAGCAACGTCGTGCAGCTCACGCTGCCGCTGACGGAGCCGGAGCCGGCGGAGGAACCGCCGGCGGAGGAGCCGCCCGCCGAGGAGCCCCCGGCCGAGGAGCCCCCGGCCGAGGAGCCGCCCGCCGAGGAGCCCCCGGCCGAGCAGCCGCCCGCCGGGGAGGAGCCGCCCGCCGGGCAGGAGCCGCCCGCTGAGGAGCCGCCTGCGGAGCAGCCGCCCGCCGGGGAGGAGCCGCCCGCCGGGGAGGAGCCG
>DATMSA010000054.1:0-2501 GCA_035565675.1 Capillimicrobium sp.
GCCCGCGAATATCAGCCAGATCCGTCGTCGCGCAGCGGCGGCGACCCCTCGAGCACCCGACCCACACAACCACAGCCACGGCCGCCAAGCGGACGCGCCTGACCACGCCCGCTTGACAAACCGACGCCCATATCAGCGCAGCGCGGCCGTCACCGTGTGGCGCACCGGCTCGCCGGGCCCGCGCACCGCGATCGGGACGCGGACCGTCGCCCGGGTGCGGGTCGCGCGCCGGGGCACCACCACGCGCACCTGGGCGGCCTGGCCGGACGCCAGCTCGACCGGCCCGGTCACGCGCACGGCGCCGATGCGGGAGCGCACCCGGCGGGGCAGGGAGACTCGGCACGGGCCCGTCGCGCACGCGACGGTGGCGACGACGGCGCGGCGGTCCTCGCCGACGCGGATCGTGCGGCCGGCCGGCGTCACCGTCGCGATCGGGACGCGCTCGATCTGCGGCTCCGCGGACGCGTCGCCGGTCGGCGCGCCGAGCTCGACCGCGATCGTCAGCGGGTCCATCGGCTCCCCGGCCTGGTAGACGTTGACGAACGCGGGCCGGGCGTCGGCGCCGAACGCGGTCGGGACGGCGCGCCAGGTGACGGCGCTTCCGGCGATCGACGGCGTCACCGACCCGGTGTCGAGCCGGGCCAGGACCACGTTCGGGTGAGCCACGAGGTCGGGGCCGGAGAACCGCTTGCCGAGCAGGTCGGCGCGCAGGACGCCGCCGGCGGCGCCGAGCTCGGCGCGCAGGCCGCTGATCGTCAGGTCGAGCTGGCCGCCGTGGCCGCTGAAGCGCAGCGACCCGCCGAGCTGCACGGTGCCGCGGCCGGTGGCGTCGTCGACCGTGCCGCCGACGGCGGGGAAGCGGAACGTGCCGTCGGCGTTCGCGGCCGCGCCGTCGGCGGGCGTGACGGCGCCGTCGGCGGCGCCGAGGAGGACGTACTGGCGGAACGTGTCCTTCACGCCCCAGTCCAGCGCGCCGGACGTGACGGCGCGGGGCGTGGCCTGCGCGGAGGCGGCGGTGAGGGCGGCGATCGCGATCGCGGCGGCCAGGGCGGCCGCCGGGCGGGGGATTCGGGATGGGGTGCGCATCGGGCTCCGGGGTCACGGCCGGCCCATCCCTCGCCGACCCAGCATTAGGGTTCCCTAACGATGCTAGCGCGAGACGGGCGCCGAGCGTGGGCCGCACGCGGAAGTACCCTCCCCGCAATGCGGATCCTGCTGACCGGCGCGACCGGGCTGATCGGCCGGGAGGTGGTGCGCCAGGCGCCGGCCGACTGGGAGCTGATCGCGCTCGCGCGCGCCCCGGTGCCCGGCGCGACCACGATCCGCGCCGACCTGACGCAGCCCGGGTTCGCCGCGGACCTGCCCGGCGGCCTGGACGCGATCGTGCACCTCGCCCAGGCGCGCGAGTACCGCGACTTCCCCGCCTGCGGCCCCGGCGTCGTCGCCGTCAACGTCGCCGCGACCGCCGCGCTGCTCGACCACGCCGCCCGCACCGGCGCCGGCCAGGTGCTGCTCGCCTCCACCGCCACGGTCTACGCGCCGCGCCCGCAGCCGCTCGACGAGGACGCGCCGGTGCGCGTGCGCGGCATCTACGCCGCCTCCAAGCGCTCGGCCGAGCTGCTGGCCACGCCCTACGCGGCGCTGCTGCCGGTGCGCGCGCTGCGCATCTTCACCACCTACGGCGCGGTGCGCGACGAGCGCCTCGTCGCCGACCTGATCGACCGCGTCGAGACCGGCCGTCCCGTCACCGTGCAGGGCGAGCGCGGGATGGTGACCAGCCCGATCCACGCCGCCGACGTGGCCCGCGCGGTGATCGCCGCCGTGGGCCGCCCGCCCGCCCCCGGCGCGCTGGACCTCGTCAACGTCGGCGGCGCCGAGGCGCTGGGCATCCGCGACATGGCGCTGGCGATCGGCCGCGTGATCGGGCGCGAGCCGGTGTTCGAGGCTCGCGACGGCGAGCCGCCGGCGTTCGCCGCCGACCGGACCAAGTGCGAGCGCGTCCTCGGCGCCCCCGCCCCGATCGGCTTCGAGGCCGGCCTGCAGCAGGAGCTGGTGCGCACGTGACCGGGGTGCGCGCCGCGCTGACGCTCGACCTCGACTGGGCGCCCGACTTCATGATCGACGACGCCGCGCAGGCGCTGGTCGACCGCGGCGTGCGCGCGACCTGGTTCGTCACGCACGCCAGCCCCGCGGTCGAGCGCCTGCGCGAGCGGCCCGACCTGTTCGAGCTGGGCCTGCACCCGAACTTCCTGGCCGGCTCCTCGCACGGCGCCACCCCGGAGGAGGTCGTCGCCCACTGCGCCGCGCTCGTCCCGGGCGCGCGGGCGGTCCGCACCCACTGCCTCATGCAGTCGACGCCGCTGCACGACGCGCTGCTGGCCGGCAGCGACGTCGAGGTCGACGTGTCGCTGTTCCTGCCGGGCGCCACGCACGTCGAGGCGGTCGAGCAGTGGAGCCCCGGCGGGCGGCTGGTGCGCCTTCCGTACGTGTGGCAGGACAAC
>DATMSA010000055.1:0-19615 GCA_035565675.1 Capillimicrobium sp.
CCCGGTAGCTCAGCTGGATAGAGCGGCGGCCTTCTAAGCCGCGGGTCGCAGGTTCGAGTCCTGCCCGGGGCGCTTCCGTCTGATCCGGCTTCCATTCCGGCGCAGGCGCCGGATCGGTTGTGTCGAACCCAGAGGAAGGCCCACTCGCCGCCACAGCCGGTCCGCACCGTCCCATGCCGCCGATCCTCTCCACGCACCGGAGCGCCGTGTTCGAGTCCCGCCCCGCGCTTTTGGACCGACTGCCGACCGGGCAACCGCGTACCGTGAGGCACCGATGACCCATCTCGGCAGGGGGACAGCGGCCGTCGCGGCAGCCATCTCGACCCTGGTGGCGCTGGGCTTCTCGACGCCCGCGAGCGCGCAGGCCGCGTGCGCCAGCGCGGCCGCGGCGGTGCCGCAGCGCGGGGAGATCGCGGCCGCCCGCGCCGCGACGCTGTGCCTCATCAACCGGGAGCGCCGCGCGCACGGGCTCGCGCCGCTGAAGGCCGACCGCCGGCTCACGCGCGCCGCCACCCGCTACTCGCGCCAGATGGTGCGCCACGGCTTCTTCGACCACGTCGGGCCCGGCGGCTCGACGATGTACCAGCGCGTCGAGGCCGCCGGCTACACCCGCTGGCGCACGCTCGGCGAGAACATCGCCTGGGGCGCGGGCCCGCTGGCCTCCCCCGCGCGGATCGTCGCGAGCTGGATGCGCTCGCCCGGCCATCGGCGCACGATCCTCGACGCGCGGCTGCGCGAGGTCGGCGTCGGCATCGCCCGCGGCGCGCCGCAGTGGAACGGCGACATGCCCGCGGCGACCTACACGACCGACTTCGGCGCGCGCTGAGTAGGGTCTCGGCGCGATGGCCGAGATCCAACCGCTGGTCGCGCTGCGCTACGACCCCGCCGTCGCCGGCCCCCTGCGCGACGTCATCGCCCCGCCCTACGACGTCATCGACGACGCCCAGCGCGCGGCGCTGCTGGCCCGCTCGCCGCACAACGTCGTCGCGATCGACCTGCCCCAGGGCGGCGACGACCCGTACGCGACCGCGGCACGGACGCTCGCGGCCTGGCGCGAGGAGGGCGCGGTCGTCGAGGACGACGGGCCGGCGCTGTGGATCCTGCGCCAGGACTACACCGGCCCCGACGGCCGCGAGCTGACCCGCCAGGGCTTCCTGTGCCGGGTGCGCGTCACCGACTACGGCGCCGGGCGCATCCGCCCGCACGAGCGCACCCACCCGGGCCCCAAGGAGGACCGGCTGCGGCTCACCCGCGCGACGCAGGCGAACCTGTCGCCGATCTTCAGCCTCTACTCGGACCCCGAGCAGGCGGCGTGGCGCGCGCTCGCGCCGTTCGCCGAGGGCGAGCCGTTCGCCGACGCGCCCGACGACGAGGGCACCCGCAACCGCATGTGGCGGGTCGACGACCCCGCCGCGATCGCCGCCGTCCAGGATGCGCTCGCCGACGCCGAGCTGCTGATCGCCGACGGGCACCACCGCTACGAGACCGCCCGCGCCTACGCCGAGGAGGTCGGCGGCGAGGGCCCGCACCGCTACGTGCTGATGTGCCTCGTCGCGCTCCAGGACCCGGGCCTGACGATCTTCCCCACGCACCGGCTCGTGAAGGACACGACGCCGGCCCAGCAGGAGGCGCTGGCCGCCGCGATCCGGCGCGACTTCGAGATCGCCGAGACCGACGAGCTCGCCCCCGGGCCCGCGGGCGGGCCGCTGTCGCTCGGCTACCTCGACGCGCACTTCAAGCGCCCGTTCCGCCTCGACCTGCGCGACCAGGCGATCGCCGACGCCGCGCTGGCCGACCGCGCCGAGCCCTACCGCCGGCTCGACGCCGCCGTGCTCGAGGCGCTGCTGCTGAAGGGGCCGCTCGAGCTCACCGACGACGACATCTCCCACCTGCACCGCTTCGGCTACGCGCGGACCGCCGCGCAGGCCCGCGAGCTGGTCGAGTCGGGCGCGTTCGACGTCGCGTTCGTGCTGCGCCCGACCCCCGTCGAGCAGGTCATCGCGGTGGCCGAGGCGGGCGAGTCGATGCCGCCCAAGAGCACGTACTTCTTCCCCAAGCTGCCGACCGGGCTGCTGTTCAACCCGTTGACATAGGCCTCCCCCGTCCGGGGGTAGCATGGACCGCATGAAGGCCACGTCGCGTCGCACCGGTCCGCTCCGTCAGTCGATCCGGATCCGCGACCACCGGATCACGGCCGACGAGCTGCCCGAGGTGGGCGGCGAGGACGCCGGCCCGAGCCCGCAGGAGCTGCTGGCGGCGTCGCTGGCGTCCTGCACGGCGGTCACGATGGAGATGTACGCCCAGCGCAAGGGCTGGGACATCGGCCCCCTGGAGGTCGACTGCGAGTACCAGCCCGCCGAGCGCGGCACCCCGACGCGGTTCGACCTGGTGCTGCGCCTCTCCGACCACCTCACCGAGGAGCAGGTGGCCAAGCTGCGCGTGATCGCCGCGAAGTGCCCGATCCACCGCACGCTCGACGGGGAGGTCATGTTCAACGAGCGTGTCGAGACCGCCGAGCTGACGGCCTGAGCGACCTCGCCGCACAGCTCGCCGCCTGCCTGCTCGACCCCGCCGAGGCGGCCGCCCTGGACGTCCACGGCCGCATCGACGCGGCCGTGCTCGTGCCGCTGTACCGCGCCGACGGGCGCCTGCACGCGGTCCTCACGCGCCGGCGCGACGACCTGCGCCGCCACGCCGGCGAGATCTCGTTCCCCGGCGGGCGCCAGGACGACGACGAGACCGACCTGCGCATCACCGCCCTGCGCGAGGCCGAGGAGGAGATCGGCCTGCCCGCCGGCGACGTGCGCCTCGTCGGCGCGCTGCAGCCGACCCCGACGATCGCCACCAACTACGCGGTGTATCCGTTCGTCGGGCTCATCGAGCCGGGCCACGCCTGGACGCCGTCGCCGCGCGAGGTGGCGACGGTGATCGAGCCCTCGCTGCACGAGCTCCGCGCCGGCTACGAGCGCCGGCGGCTGCTGCGCCGCGGCGTCCCGTTCATGGCCGACACCTACGTCGTCGGCGAGCACCTCATCTGGGGCGCGACCGCGCGGATGGTGTCCGACCTGCTGGAGCGCCTGTCCCCGCTCCTGGACGCCGAGGCGGCATGAGGCGCGCGGGCGCGCGCGCATCGCGGGCGCTCGCGGCGACCGTCGTCGTCATCGCGGCGGCCGGCTGCGGCGGCGACGAGCCGGCGTCCGACTACGCGGCCCGGGCCGCGCGCGCCTGCCCGGGCGCGAGCACCGGTGCCCAGGGGCTGGCGGCGCTGGGCGCCCGCACGCCCGGGGAGGCGGTGACGATCGTCAAGCGGGCCGAGCTGACCGCGACCCGCGCCGCGCGCGAGCTCATCGACCTCACCCCGCCCGATCGCCTGGCCGAGGCGCACGAGGAGGCCGAGCGCGCGCTGCTGAGCCAGGCCCACCGGCTGCGCCTCGTGCGCGACCAGATCGACCGCGGCTCGGCGCCGCGGGTCGTCGTCGCGGCCGCCCGCGCCGGACTGACCGCCGGCGACCGCCAGACCGCCGAGCGGCTCGCCGCGATCGGCGTGCGCGACTGCTAGCTCACAGCAGCCCGGCGATCGCCGCGCGCACGTCGCCGATCCAGTCGGCCGACCGCGCGTCGACGATTGCGTACGGGATGCCGTTGTACTCGGCCATCTCGCGGGTCAGCGACGCGCCGGCGTCGGTGCCGCGCTCGTAGATGACGCCGCGCACGGTCGAGTCGATCGTGCGCTCGAGCATCATCTTCCAGCGCGAGCCGTGCAGCGGCTCGGCGTCGACGGTGCCCAGCAGCCACAGCAGGATCGTCACGTTGTCGAGCGCGTAGCGCAGCGTCCCGACCACGTCGGGGTCGGCGATGACGCACTCGCCGCCCACCGCCTCGATCTCGGCGCGCCGCGACGGGTCGCGCGTGGTCATCCGCGGGGCGTGCCCCTCCGCGCTGAGCTCCCGCGCGAGCTGCAGCGCGCGCTGTCCACCGCCGACGATCAGGAACCGGGCCATGGCGCGGCAGGATCGCAGGTCGCCCTGGCACCATCCCCTCTCGTGCCCGAGTTCCGCTTCTGCCCGCTGTGCGCCACGGCGCTGCAGCCGATCCCGGAGGGCCGCCCCGACGCGGGCCGCCCGGCGTGCCCGCGCGGGCACTTCGTCCACTACGACAACCCGGCGGTGACCGTGTTCGCGTTCGTGCGCGACGCGCAGGACCGCTACCTCGTGCTCGAGCGCGCCCGCGAGCCGTTCTTCGCCCAGTGGGACCTGCCGGGCGGGTTCGTGGAGCCGGGCGAGACCCCCGAGGACGCCGTCCGGCGCGAGCTGCGCGAGGAGACCGGCCTCGAGGTCGAGGTCGAGCGCATCCTCGGCGCGTTCACGAGCCGCTACGGCGAGGACCGCTGGACCGTCGACGTCGGCTACGCGTGCCGGGTGATCGGCGACCCGGCCGCGCTGCGCCTGGACGCCGAGAAGTCCGACGCCGCCTGGCTGCAGCTGGACCGCCTGCCCCAGCTCGCGTTCGCCGGCGAGCGCGCGGGCCTGGCGGTCCTGCGCGGCGAGCCCGTCAGCGGCGCTTGATGCGGACGGTCACGACCCAGCTGTAGGTGCCGGTGAAGCCCGGCGCGCTCATCTCGACCGGGCGGCTGCCGGAGCTCTGCACGGTGAACGAGCGGCGCGTCACGTCGACCACGCGGTCGGGGCCCAGGCGCGGCTTTCCGATCTGGCCGGTCCACAGCCCGGCGAGCACGCCCCGCGGGGACCGGTCGCCGCACACGCGGTGGTCGTCGAAGCCGGTGTTCTGGATCGCGAGGTGGACCGGGGCCCGGCTGCGGCGGTCGTTCCAGCCCACGTGGAGGTCGGTCAGGAGCTCGCCGGCGTCGAACGTCAGGTCGCACGGCGGGATCGCCACGCCGTGCGTGACGCCCTCGGTGTGCACCTGGACCGGGCCGGTCAGCCGGGCCACCACGGCGCCCGAGTGCCGCCACGGCGAGCGCCGCGCGTGCAGGGTGGCGGTCTCGCTCGCGCTCATCGACTCGTCGGCCGTGGCGTACGAGTAGGTGAACGTCTGCTTGAGCGTCGCCGCCTCCACGCGGTACGTCGCCTCGCGCGCCGACGCCGGGGCGGCGACCAGCGCCGTGGCGGCGCCGGCCAGGAGGATGGTGAGAAGCGAACGTGGCACGTTGGCGCCATCGGGACCCCGCGCCGGGCCCTGGAGCCGCCAGCGGTTACGGTGGACGCATGGCGCAGCTCGGGATCGTCGGCGCCGGCACGATGGGCGCCGGCATCGCGCGGCTGGCCGGCGAGCACGGCGTCGCGACCCTGCTGCACGACGCCGACCCGGCGGCGCTCGAGCGCGCGCTGGGCCGCCTGCCCGACGCCGTCGCCGGGCACGTGCGCGCGGCGCCCGCGCTCGACGACCTCGCCGCCTGCGACGTCGTGATCGAGGCGGTCCCCGAGGACCTCGACCTCAAGCGCGACCTGCTGGGCCGGATCGCCACCGTCGTCGGCGACGACTGCGTGCTGGCGACGAACACGTCGTCGCTGTCGGTCACCGCGGTCGCCCGCGACGTCCCGCGCCCGCAGCGGGTCGTGGGCCTGCACTTCTTCAACCCGCCGCACCGGATGCGGCTCGTCGAGCTGGTCGCCGGCGACGAGACCGAGCCGCCCGCGCTGGAGCGGGCCGCGGCCCTCGCCGCCGCGCTCGGCCGCGAGGTCGTCCGCGCCGCCGACACGATCGGCTTCCTCGTCAACCGCGCCAACCGGCCGTTCGTGCTGGAGGCCCAGCGGCTGGTGACCGAGCGCGTCGCGACCGTCGAGCAGGTCGACCGGATCGTGCGCCTCGGCGGCGGCTTCCCGATGGGCCCCTTCGAGCTGCAGGACCTCATCGGCATCGACGTCAACCTCGCGATCGCGCGGTCCTTCTTCGAGCAGTCGTTCGGCGAGCCGCGCTGGCGCCCCAGCCCGCTGAGCGCGCGGATGGTCGCCGCCGGGCGGCTCGGGCGCAAGACGGGCCGCGGCTGGTACGCCTACGACGCCGACGGCCGCGCGCAGCGGCCGCCGGACCCGCCGGCTCCGCCCGAGCCGGACGCGACGGCCGGCGGCGGGCGCCTGGTCGTGATCGCCGGCGACCTCGTCGTCGCCCACGAGCTGCGGATGCTCGCCGACGACGCCGGCTGGGACGTGCGCGTGCCCGAGGACGTCGAGGGCGAGGTGCCCGAGCTCATCCTCGACTGCGGCGCCCAGCCCGACGAGCACCCGCTGCAGGGCGGACCGCAGGCGCTGCTGCTGGCCGACGGCTCGCTGGCCCAGCTCGACCCGGGCGGCACGTCGGTCGGCTTCCACGTCCTGCCGCCGCTCGCGCCCGGCGGGCTCGTGGAGCTGACGCGCTCGAGCGACTCCAGCGACCACGCGGCCCAGGTCGCCGAGGGCTTCTTCGCGAGCCTGGGCCTCCGCACGGAGTGGGTCGGCGACGCGCCCGGGCTCGTGCTCGGACGCATCGTCTGCCAGCTCGTCAACGAGGCCGCGTTCGCGATCGGCGAGGGCGTGGGGACGATCGACGACCTCGACACCGGCATGGTCCTCGGCCTCAACCATCCGCGCGGCCCGCTGCGCTGGGGAGACGAGATCGGCCTCGACCACGTCCTCGGCGTGCTCGACGCGCTGTACGACGAGCGGCGCGAGGAGCGCTACCGGGCCGCGCCGCTGCTGCGCCGGCTCGTGGCCGAGGGCCGGACCGGCATCCTGGCCGGCGAGGGCTTCCACCGCCACGACTGATCGCCGACCTCACGCCCCGACCGCCCGCCGCGTCTGCCCACCGTGATCCCGTTCCAACAGGTGCTCGACCGCCACCGCGACACCGTGTGGCGCGTGTGCGTGGCCACCGCCGGGCGCGAGGACGCCGAGGACGCCTTCCAGGAGGCGTGGCTGTCGGCGCTGCGCGCCTACCCGCGCCTCCCCGACGACGCCAACGTCGAGGCGTGGCTGGTGACGATCGCCCACCGCAAGGCGATCGACGTGCACCGCGCCCGCGCCCGCCGCCCCATCCCCAGCGACACGCTCCCCGAGCGCGCCGCCGCGCCCGCCCCCCGCGCGTCCGAGGAGGACGACCTGTGGGAGGCGGTGCGGGCGCTGCCGCCCGGCCAGCGCGCCGCCATCACCCTTCGCTACGCCGGCGACCTGCGCCCCATGGAGGTCGCCCAGGCCCTCGGCATCAGCGCCGAGGCCGCCCGCCGGCGCATCGCCGACGGGCTCCAGTCCCTGCGCCAGGAGGTGCAGCCCGCATGACCCCGCTCACCCCGCCCTCGTCCGCTCCCCCGCCCGACCTGGTCGACCGCCTGATCGACCGCGCCGCCGACGCCGGCCTGCTCGACGTCGCCTACGCGGCCGTCGACTCGCCGCTGGGGACGCTCGTCGCCGCCCGCACCCCGCGCGGCCTGGCCGTCCTCTCCTACGCCGACGTCAACGGCGGCGTCGACGCGGTCGCCGAGCAGCTCGCGACCCGCCTGTCGCCGCGCGTGCTGGAGGCGCCGGCGCGCCTGGACGACGTGCGCCGCGAGCTCGACGAGTACTTCGCCGGGCGCCGGACGCGCTTCGACCTGCCGCTCGACCTCGGCCTGGTCCGCACGGACTTCGGCCGCCGCGTCCTGCGCGCCGCGACCGCGATCCCGTTCGGCGAGACCCGCACGTACCGCGACGTCGCCGCGGGCGCCGGCAACGAGCGCGCGATCCGCGCCGCCGGCACCGCGCTGGGCCGCAACCCGATCCCGATCGTCGTGCCCTGCCACCGCGTGCTGCGCAGCGGCGGCGGGCTGGGCGGCTACACCGGCGGGCTGGAGCGCAAGGCGGCCCTGCTGTCGATCGAGGGCGCGCGATCCTGAGCCGCCGTCCTCACCCGGCGAAGCGCGCCTCGAGCACCCGCATCGTGACCTGGCCCAGCAGCGGCGCGCGGTCCAGCAGCGGGTAGGCGACGCCGAGCGCGGCGCCGCGGCCCGGCGGCAGGTGCAGGTCGCGCAGCCGGGCGATCCCCGGCCGGCGGGCCAGCCGCCGGCGCTCGAGCAGGTCGAAGCCCCACGGCATCGGCGGCGCGACGTACCCCGACGGCGTGCGCAGCAGGCCGCGCGAGGCCAGCAGCGCGAACCAGCGCGGCGCGGTGTCGAACACGAACGCGGCGGCGGGGAAGCGGTCGGCGCAGCGGTCCAGCAGGCGGTGGACGTCGCGCGGGCGCAGGTACATGAGCACGCCCTGGGCCAGCAGCAGGACGCCGCGCGCGGCGTCGACCTCGTCCAGCCAGTCGTCGTCGAGCACCGAGGCGGCGATCGTGCGGCGGCGCTCCTCGTCGGGCAGCAGGGCCCGGCGCAGCGCCGCGGTCGCCGGCAGGTCGACGCTCAGCCACCGCACCCGCCCGTCGTCGACGCGCCAGAAGCCGGTCTCCAGCCCCTCCCCCAGCGCGACGACGAGGCCGCCCGGGCAGTCGGCCTGGAAGCGGCGCACGGCGTCGTCGAACGTCCGCGACCGCAGCCCCTGCCACTGCGCCGCCAGCCCGACCTCGGTGCCGAAGCGCCGCGCGAACGGGTAGTCGATGCGCTCGGCGAGCTCCACGGCCCACGGGTCGTGGAGGACCGCGTCGCGCCGGCGCGCCTCGGTGGCGCGCAGGTGCAGCGTCCACAGCGCGGTCTCCGGGACGCCGTCGAGGTCGGGCCTCATGCCGGCGGGCGCAGCGTGAACGACAGCCGCTCCAGCGGCGCCCGCTCCAGCGCCGCGTGCAGCTCGGGCTCGTCGGCGTACCGTCCGCGCAGACGCCGGCCCTCGCAGACGACGGTGAGCGCGTCGCCCGCGAACGGCCACGGGTCGACGACGCCGCCGCCGCGCAGCGTGATGCCCTCGACCTCGTGCGGGTCCCAGCCGAGCAGCAGCGCGAGCGACAGCCCGTCCCACGCGAACATGAGCGACTGCTGCGCGCGCAGCGTGTCCCAGTCGGCGCCGAGCTCGTCGGCCAGGCGCTGCTGGAGCGCGCGCTGCCCGGCCAGGTAGGCGCGGATCCGGTCGGCCTCGGCGGGTTCGGTGGTCGTCAGGTCGCGGCGCCCGTAGAGCTTGGTTCCGTGCAGCGAGACGAGCAGCGCGGCGTAGCGGCTCTGCGTGAACAGCCGCGTCGGCGCCGCCTGCCACAGCGCCAGGTGCGTGGCGAGGTCCATCTCCACGAACGTCTGCGGCAGGCCCGTGCGCGGGTTCAGCGCGGGGGTCAGATCCCAGGTCGCCATGCCCACGTCGTGCTGCTCGGCGGCGAGGCACACGTCCTCCCACGGCTCGGGCCGCGGGCGCCACGCGCGGGCGAGCTGACCCGACACCCACGCGTGGGATGCCTGGCCGATCGCGAGGACCCCGTCGTCGACTGGCCGCAGGAGCACGCGCGGGACGCTACCGTGAGTGTCGATGACCTCCGAGCGAGCCCAGGCCTACGGACGCGTGACGGCCACCCTGGCCGAGGTCGGCCCGACGAAGCTGCAGCCGGCCGAGCAGGATCTGCTGCGCGAGTCCGCCGACACGCTGCTGTTCTGCGAGGACATCACCGCCGACCCCGCCGCCCAGCAGGCGCTCGACGCGGTCGAGGAGCTGCTCGACCGGCTCGTCGTCACCGGCCGCTGGACCGCCGAGCGCGCCGACCGGCTGCGCGCCGACGTCGAGGCGTGCGGTCCGGCGGTCCGGCACTGAGAACCTCGCCCGGGGGGCGAGACCCGCACGGCTAGATGACGCCCGCGTCTTCGGGGGTCGCGGCGATCCAGTTCATGCGCGCGACGACGCGCAGCTCCAGCGGCCGGCGGCTGAGCTCCAGCCGTCCCAGCCGCTGCGCCCGGCGTTGGCGCTCGCCGAACGTGACGCTCGCCGTGCCGCGGCGGCCCCGGTAGCCGGCGCCGACGCCCAGGTAGCGGGTGCGCACGATGCGCCCGTCGAGCAGCGAGTAGGCCTGGAAGGAGAGGTCCACGCGGCGGTGGTGGGCCCAGCGCCCCAGGCGCACCCGCAGCTCGGCGGTCGGGTCGCCGTCGAGCGCGAACGTGGCGCGCCCGCCCCGGTCGCCGATCTCGAGGGTGGCGTCGCCGACGACGTGCGGCAGCCCCATGAGCGCCGCGCCCGCGCGGGCGACGCGCTCGCTGTCGACCGGCAGCTCGACCGCGTAGATCCCGATCGCCGGGTCGCGCCACAGGGCGGGCGGGGCCGGCGCCGGCGGCTTGGCCGCGTCGAGGATGACGGGGATCGCGGCGCCGAGCTCGTGGTAGGCGCCGTACGTGCCGCGCCGCACCTGCCAGGCGAACACCGAAACGGCGGCGCGGCGCGGCGTCACGCGCAGCGGCACGAGCCGCTCGGTGGCCGGCAGCAGCGCCCACGCCTGCTCCAGCGGGATCGAGAACATCGCGCCGAGCACGCTGGCGTCGGTCGCCAGCAGCGGGAACGTCACGCGCTCGCCGTCCTCGGCCTCGAGCTCGACGGGCCGCTGGGTGGCCGCGGCCGCCTCGATCATCGGGGCGTCGACGAGGTCGTCGGTCCCCTCGACGCCGGCGAGGAGCCGCTCGAGCGACCCGGGCCCTTCGACCGCGTGCACGGAGACCCCGGGCGGCGGGCTCGTGGAGGACTCCGGCAGGGACAGATCGGGCATCCGTGGGGGCCTGAGGATACGACGACGCGCCCGGGGACGCGGGCCGCCGCGGATAGGCTTCCGTCTTAGTCCAGTTCTCGGACATATTGTCCGAGATAATGCAGCCTTAACTCCGGAGCCTTGACAAATTCACACCGGGATCCGACCATGACCGGGCCGTGGGTCTCTCATCGCGCACCGGGTCCCTGGAGTCGCTCCGCGAGCACAACCTCCTGCGGGTCATCGACGTGCTCCTCGCTCACGGCGTGGCCAGCCGGGCGGAGATCGCCCGCCAGACCGGGCTCTCCCGCACGACCGTGTCGACGCTCGTCACCGAGCTGATCGCGCGCGGCCTGGTCGCCGAGCGGGAGCCGACCGACCAGCGCGACACGACCGGCGCCGGCCGTCCCCCGGTCCTCCTCGCGCTGGACCGGTCCGCCGGCGCCGCCCTGGGCATCGACATCGGCCACTCGCACCTGCGCGTCGCCGTCGCCGACCTGTCGCAGACGATCCTCGCCCAGGCCGAGCGCGCGCTCGACGTCGACCAGTCCGCCAGCGACGGCTTCGCGACCGCGATCGAGCTGGTCGAGGAGGTGCTCGCCGCCTCCGGGGTCCCCCGCGACCGCGTCATCAACGTCGGCATGGGCGTCCCCGGGCCGATCCGCCACCAGACCGGCAGCGTCGGCTCGAGCTCGATCCTGCCCGGCTGGGTCGACGTGCGCGTCGGCGAGGAGATGGAGCGCCGGCTGGGCCTGCCCGTCGTCGTCGAGAACGACGCCAACCTCGGCGCGCTCGGCGAGGCCCTGTTCGGCGCCGGCCGCGGCGCCCAGGAGATCGTCTACCTCAAGGTCAGCACCGGCATCGGCGCCGGGCTGATCGTCGGCGGCCGCATCCACCACGGCGCGGGCGGGACGGCCGGAGAGCTCGGCCACCTGCTCGTCGACGAGGACGGGCACGTGTGCCGCTGCGGGAACCGCGGCTGCCTGGAGACCGTGGCGGCGACGCCCGGCCTCCTGGAGCAGCTCAGCCGCACCCACGGGACGGACCTCGCGATCGAGGACGTCATCGGGCTGGCGCGCGGGGGCGACCCCGGGTGCCGTCGGGTCATCGCCGACGCCGGCCAGCACATCGGCCGGGCGGTGGCCATGTTGTGCAACCTGCTCAACCCGGCGCGGATCATCGTCGGCGGCGATCTGAGCGCCGCCGGCGACCTGCTGCTGGATCCGCTGCGCGGCGCCCTGCGCCGCTACGCGATCCCCTCGGCGGCGGAGGACGCCGAGGTGTCGACCGGGCTGCTGGGCGAGCAGGCGGAAGTCCGCGGGGCGATCGCCCTCGCCATCGGCGAGGCCGACCGCCCCCTGATGCAAGCGACCGGCGGCCTGGCCGCCAGCGGGTCCTGAGGAGGAGCCCCACACCATGAACATGCGAACCATCCTGTCCGTCGTCGCCATCGGCGCCGGCGCGCTGGCGATCGGCGCCTGCGGCGACGACGACGACAGCTCCACCAGCACCGGCGGCGCCGCCACCCAGGCGGCCACCCAGGAGGGCGGCAGCGCGAGCGGCAAGATCGCGCTCCTGCTGCCCGAGTCCAAGACCGCTCGGTACGAGTCGCAGGACCGGCCCGGCTTCGAGAACAAGATGCAGGAGCTGTGCCCGGACTGCGAGATCATCTACTCCAACGCCGACCAGGACGCCTCCAAGCAGCAGAACCAGGCCGAGGCCGCGCTGACCGAGGGCGTCGACGTCATGGTCCTCGACCCGGTGGACTCGGCGTCCGCCGCGGCGATCGTCAACCGCGCCAAGCAGTCCGACGTGCCGGTCATCTCCTATGACCGCCTGATCCTGGACGCGCCGGTCGACTACTACATCTCGTTCGACAACACGAAGGTCGGCGAGCTGCAGGCGACGTCGCTCAGCGACAAGCTCGAGGAGGACGGCAACCCGACGGGCCCGATCGTGAAGATCAACGGCGCCCCGACGGACAACAACGCCAAGCTCTTCAAGGAGGGCTCGAACTCGGTCTTCGAGCAGCGCGGCGTCGAGATCGCCAAGCAGTACGACACGCCCGACTGGTCGCCCGACAAGGCCCAGCAGGAGATGGAGCAGGCGATCACGGCCGTCGGCAAGAACAACATCAAGGGCGTCTACGCCGCCAACGACGGCACCGCCGGCGGCGCGATCGCCGCGATGAAGTCGGCGGGCATGGACCCCAAGCAGATCCCCGTCACCGGCCAGGACGCCGAGCTGGCCGCGATCCAGCGGATCGTCGCCGGTGAGCAGTACATGACGGTCTACAAGGCGATCAAGCCGGAGGCCGAGGCGGCCGCCGAGCTGGCGTTCGCCCTGCTGCAGGGCCAGGATCCGCCCGCGGGCCTGGTCAACGGCGAGGAGGACAACGGCCAGGGCATGGTCCCGTCCGTCCTGCTCGAGCCGGTCGCGGTGACCGTGGACAACATCAACGACACGATCATCGCCGACGGGTTCTGGACCGTGGACCAGATCTGCACGCCCGAGTACCAGCAGGCCTGCGAGGAGGCCGGGATCGGCGGCTAGGCCGCGATCCCACGACGAAGGGGGAGACTGCCCGACATGACTGAACGCACACCCGTCCTGTCGCTTCGGGGGATCTCGAAGCGCTTCGGGGCGGTCCAAGCGCTGGACGGCGTCGACTTCGACGTCTACGCCGGTGAGGTCGTCGCCCTGGTCGGCGACAACGGCGCCGGCAAGTCGACGCTGGTGAAGGTCATGTCGGGCATCTACTCCGCCGACGCGGGCGAGTATCGCTTCGACGGGCAGGTGGTCGACGTCAAGAGCCCGCAGGATGCGGCGGATCTCGGCGTCGCCACCGTGTACCAGGACCTGGCGCTGGCCGACAACCTCGACGTCGTCGGCAACCTGTTCCTGGGCCACGAGCTCGTCCACGTCGGCGCCCAGCTCGACGAGACGCGCATGGAGCAGCGCGCCAAGGAGCTGCTGGGGACGCTCTCGACGACGATCCCCAGCGTCCGCACCGAGGTGGCGTCGCTGTCGGGCGGCCAGCGCCAGCAGGTCGCGATCGCGCGGTCGCTGCTCGGCGAGCCGAAGGTCGTGCTGCTGGACGAGCCGACCGCCGCGCTCGGCGTGCCGCAGACCAAGCAGGTGCTCGAGCTCGTCCGGCGCCTGCGCGACCGCGGCCTCGGCGTCGTCGTCATCAGCCACAACATGGCCGACGTGTTCGAGGTCGCCGACCGCATCCACGTGCTGTACCTCGGACGGCCCAACGGCGACTTCCAGACCGCGGACACCACCCGCGAGGAGGTCGTGGCCGCGATCACCGGACTGCGCTCCAACGGAAGGGAGGCGTCGTGAGCTCCTCGTCCGCCGCCGTCCAGTCCGAGGCGACCCCGATGCCGCGCTCCCCGCGCGAGTTCCTGCGCCGCTTCGGCCAGGGCGAGTTCGGGTCGCTGCGCGTGCTGATCACGCTGGCGGTCATCTGGGTCATCTTCGGCCTGGCCCACGACCGCTTCCTGTCGGCGGTCAACCTCACCAACCTGTCCCTGCAGATCGCCGGCATCGGCCTGATCTCCGTCGGCGTGGTCCTCGTGCTGCTGCTCGGCGAGATCGACCTGTCGGTGGCGATCGTCTCCGGCCTGTGCGCGGCGATCATGGCCGTGCTGAACGTCAAGCACGGGTGGTCGCCGGTCCTGGCGGTCCTCGTCGCGATCGCGGCCGGCGCCGCGATCGGGACGTTCCAGGGGTTCGTCCACACCCGCTTCGGCATACCGTCGTTCGTCGTGACCCTGGCCGGTCTGCTGGGCTGGCAGGGCGCGCTGCTGTGGGTGCTCGGCGACACCGGCACGGTCAACATCAACGCCACGTTCATCGTGGACCTGGCCGGCACGTTCTTCGACGACGTCGTCGGCTGGATCATCGCCGTGGCGCTGATCGTCGTCTACGCGGCGGTCACGCTGAACGGCCGCCGGGAGCGGCTGCGGGCGGGCCTGGAGGCGCCGCCGGTCGGCCTGCTCGTGGTCCGCATCGTCGCGATCGCGATCCCGGTGGTGCTGACCGTGTGGATCGTCAACCAGGACCGCGGCCTGCCGCTGGCCCTGTGCATCCTCGTCGGCTTCGTGATGCTGTTCGACTACATCACGCAGCGCACCCGCTTCGGCCGCCACATCTACGCGGTCGGCGGCAACGAGGAGGCGGCGCGCCGCGCCGGCATCCGCGTCGGGCGCATCCGCGTGGCGGTGTTCGCGCTCGCGTCGGCGATGGCGGCGTGCGGCGGCATCATGCTCGCCTCGCGCCTGCTGGCGGTCAACCAGTCCTCCGGCGGCTCGGACCTGCTGCTGCTGGCGATCGCCGGCCCGGTGATCGCCGGCACCTCGCTGTTCGGCGGCCGCGGCCGCGTGTGGTCGGCGCTGCTGGGCGCGCTGGTCATCGGCTCGATCAACAACGGCATGGACCTGCTGGCCTACAGCTCCGACACGAAGTTCATGGTCACGGGCGCCGTCCTGCTGGGCGCGGTCGTCGTCGACGCGGCGACGTCGCGCCGGCGCCAGAAGGCGGGCTGACCCTCGCGGCGCTGGGCGGGCGCCATGGGCGCCCGCCCCCGCCCGGCTACCGTCAGCGGCCGATGGACGCAGCCGAGCTGACCTGCGTCGTGCACGTGCACTCGGTCCACTCCGACGGCACGGGCACGGTGCCCGAGATCGCGGCCGCGGCGGCGCGGACGGGCGCGCACGCGGTCGTCGTCACCGACCACGACGACACGCGCGCGATGGCGCAGGCCGGCTGGCACGACGGCGTGCTCGTCGCCGCCGGCCACGAGATCTCCCCCGCGCACGGCAGCCACACGCTCGCGCTCGGGCCGTCGCGCCCGGTCCGCCACCGCGGGCGCACGCTCGCGGCCATCCTCGACGAGGTGCACGCCGGCGGCGGGCTGGCCGTCGCCGCGCACCCGTTCTCGCGCGGGGGCTGGGTGCTGGGCCGGGCCGGCCGCGCGGCCCCGTTCGGCGACCTGCGCCGCGACGTCGACGGGATCGAGGTGTGGAGCCTCGTCACCGACACGCTCGAGCACGTCCGCACCCCGTGGCGCCTGGTCCGCTTCGCCCGCGACCCCGACGCCGTGCTGGTCGACCCGCCGGCCACCAACCTGGCCGCGTGGGACGCGCTGGGGGCGCGGCGGCGGGTGCCGGCGATCGGCGGCCTGGACGCCCACCAGTACGGGATCCGCCGGGGCGGGCGCGTCGTCGTGCGCACGATGGCCTACGAGCGGACGTTCGCGCTCCTGCGCACCCACGTGCTGCTCGACGCGCCGCCGTCGGGCGACGCGGCCGCCGACATCGCTGCGCTCTACGCGGCGATGGCGGCGGGCCGCGCGTTCATCGCGCGCGACTCGCTGGCCGACGCGACCGGCTTTCGCTTCGGCGCGGCGGCGCGCGGCGGGCCGGGCATGGGCGACGAGGCGCCGTTCGCGGAGCCGGTCGAGCTCGTGGCCCGCGCACCGGCCGAATGCGAGCTGCGCCTGTGGCGCGACGGGCGCCTCGTCGCCGGGCACGCGCGCACGCGCGAGCTGCGCCACGTGGCCGACGGGCCGGGCGTGTGGCGCGTCAGCGCGCACGTGCGCCACCGCGGACGGCTGCGCACGTGGGTGCTGGGCAACCCGGTCTATCTGCGCTGACGCGCGGCCGCTACTCGGCGGCCGGCGCCCACTGGGCCTCGGCGAGGTCGCCCTCGGGCATCCCCTCGGGCGTGGGCACCTGCGGCGTGTCGCGCAGGTACCACTCCGCGTCGAGCGCCGCCTGACACCCGGACCCGGCCGCCGTGATCGCCTGGCGGTAGGTGTGGTCGACGAGGTCGCCGGCCGCGAAGACGCCCGGCAGGTTCGTCCGCGTCGAGCGGCCCTGGGTGATCACGTAGCCCTCGTCGTCGACGTCGACCTGGCCGCGCACGAGCTCGGACTGCGGCTCGTGCCCGATCGCGATGAACGTGCCGACGTTCTCCAGCGGCTCGATCTCGCCGGTCTCGACGTTGCGCAGCCGCGCGGTCGGGAGCTTGTGGCCCTCGACCTGCACGAACTCCTCGACGACGTACGGGGTCTTGAACTCGATGTTGTCGATCGCCTTCGCGCGGTCGAGCATGATCTGCGACGCGCGGAACTCGTGGCGGCGATGCACGACGTCGACCTTGTTGGCGAACTTCGACAGGAAGATCGCCTCCTCCATCGCCGAGTCGCCGCCGCCGACGATCACCGTGTTGGCGTCCTTGAAGAACGCGGCGTCGCAGGTGGCGCAGTAGGACACGCCGCGGCCGCCGAGCTCCTCCTCGCCGGGGACGCCCAGCTTCTTGTGCTCGGCGCCCATCGCCAGGATCACGGTGCGCGCGAGGTGCAGCTCGTCCTCGTCGACCCAGACCTTGTGGATCCCGCCCGGCTCGGTGGCCAGCTCGACCTTCGTGGCCATGTCGGTGATGAAGCGGGTGCCGAAGCGCTCGGCCTGGTCGCGCATCGTCTGCATCAGCTCCGGGCCCATGATCCCGTCGCGGAAGCCCGGGTAGTTCTCCACCTCGGTGGTCTGCTGGAGCAGGCCGCCCCAGGCGAAGCCCTCGATGACGAGCGGCTTCAGGTTGGCGCGCGCCGTGTACAGCGCGGCCGTGTAGCCGGCCGGGCCGCTGCCGATGATGATGACGTTCTCGATTGGCTGAGTCACTTCACTTTGTATAGTAGCGAGTTCAGACCGTCGCCTCCGCGCGCCAGCGAGCGACCGTGCGGCGGAGCTGGAAGTAGGCGACGATCCCCGGCAGCGTCGGCAGCCAGAACGCGAACGCGCGATACGTGAGCACCGCGACGATCGCCAGGCTCGACGGGATCCCGAAGGCGATGGAGGCGCCGATCATGCCTCCGTCGACCCCGCCGACCCCACCCGGCAGCGGGAGCAGGTTCCCGAGCATCCCGACGAAGTAGATCATGATCAGGACGGCCACGGGCGGGGCCTCGCCGAACGCGTGGAACGCCGCCCACAGCACGGCGATGTTGAAGCCCCAGTAGGCGAACGCGCCGCCGACCGTGCGGTCGGGGTGGCGCACGTGGGAGATCGCGGCGCGGATGCCGGTCGACGCCGCCGCGGGCACGTTGGCCAGGCGCTGCGCGATGCGGGCGAAGCGGCCGCCGCCCTGGGTGACGTGCTCGAGGCGGCGCTGCAGGTCGGTCGGCGTGAGCGCGATCAGCCCCGCGATCGTCATCGCGATGATCGCCAGGATCGCCGGCAGCACGGTCACGGCGAACGGCGCCTTGCCGCTGAAGATGCCCGCGTCGAGCCCGAGGCCGAACACGACCAGTGCGGCCGCGTAGATCCAGTACTGGACGACGAGGAACGTGATCGTGCGGTCGGCGACCATCCGCCGCGACATCCCCGCGCGGCGCATCGCCCAGGCCTGCAGGGCCAGGCCCCCCGCGCCCGCGGCCGCGAACAGGCGCGTCGCCGCCAGCGCCGCCATCGTCACCTGGTAGGCCTCGACCGGGCGCAGCTGGCGCGGCGCGCCGGGCGAGAAGATCCCGTGGAACTGGAGCACGTAGCCGCCGAACGACAGGCCGGTGCAGACGAACGCGACCGCCAGCCACCACGGGTCGCCGTCGCGGATGCGCTGCACCGTGTCCTCCAGGCCGGCGAGCTGGGGCAGCACGACGACGAAGAAGGCGATCACCGACACGACGAAGAGCACGCCCAGCGCCGCCGCCTTGCGGCTGACGCGGATGCGCGGCATCTCCTCGTCTTCGAGGGCCTCCCGCTCCAGCTCGACCGCGGTGCGCGGCGACCAGGGCTTCATCGCCTCGTCGCGCTGCTCCCGAACGCGGACCTCGTCGGACATCGCCGCCCCCGGGCTACCCCGCGGCCCGGGCTTCGAGCGCCCGCACGCCGCGGCTGATCGCCCGCAGCGCCGGGGTGACCGGCCCCTCGAGCCGGCGCACGGCGGTGACGAGGGCGTAGCCGGCCAGCAGGTCCACGACGTAGTGCTCGCCCAGGTACACGAGCGCGAAGCCGAGCGTCAGCGCGTACGCCCAGCCGATCGCGCCCTCCACGGGGCCGGCGTCGGTCAGCACGTGCGCGGCCATCGCCGAGGTCGCGAAGTGCAGCGACGGCATGGCCGCCAGCGGGTTGCCGGCGAGCATGTCGTACAGCGGCTCCCACCGCTCGCGCCAGAACGCCTCGCCCTGCTCGACCATGAGGCGCCGCAGCGCCGGCTCGGTGGCCTCGCGCGCCTCGATGACGCCCTCCTTGGCCGCGTACCACGGCGGCGCGGTCGGCAGCGCCCAGTAGACGAGCACGCCGAGGTCGAAGACCGCGTAGATCATCAGGGCGCCGCGCTCGAACTGCGGCCGGCGGAACAGCAGGAGGTAGCCGACGGTCGCGTGGGGCACGAGGAACCAGACCCAGTGCGCGGCGACGAGCACGCCGTCCATGCGGCGCAGGCCGCCGCGGCGGGCGAGCGCGCGCTGCAGCCGCACGCCCGGGAGCTGGCCCAGGCCGATGACGCGGTCGATCGCCACCGGGTAGCGGATGTGGACCCGCCGCTCGAGCGCCTCGGGGTCGTCGTTGGGCATCTCGTACATCGCCAGGTACGCCCACATCTGCAGGAGGCAGACGGCCACGTCGCGCTTGCGGCTGCGCGGCACGGCGACGCAGACGGCGAACGGGGCGGCGGCGGCGAGGCCCGCCACCACCGGCGGCCGCAGGCGGAGCTTTCGCCTGACGAGCGGGGCGGCTACGCCCACGGCGGCGACGCCCCACGCGACGCCCTTCATGGCGGTCGACAGGCGCACGGCCTCGGCAGCATAGACCGCGCGCCCGACTGCATCTCGCGCGCGTGGACGCATCAGCGGCCCGCCACGGCGGCGCGCAGCCGCCCCTGCGGCAGCGCGCCCACCGCCACCGGCGCCCCGTCGACGAGCAGCGGGCCGTGGCGCGACAGGTACGCGTCCGCCTCGGGGACCCGCCCCAGCCGGTCCGCGACGAGGTCCAGG
>DATMSA010000056.1:0-113949 GCA_035565675.1 Capillimicrobium sp.
GCGGCCACCGACGGCCGCAGCGCCGCGCGCATCGAGGAAGAGGTCGTCGTCACCCCCGAGGGCCCGCAGGTCATCACCCGCTTCCCCGGCGAAGAGCTCCTCGTCGCCGGCCGCCAGTACGTCCGCGGCGCCGACCTCGTCAACGGAAAGGTGACCGTATGAGCACCCAGACCGAGACCTCCCCGCCGACCGCCGACCTCGACGGCGGCCTGGAGCTGTACCGGCGGATGAAGCTCATCCGCCGCTTCGAGGACACGATCCAGTCGCTGTTCATGAAGGGCGAGGTCCACGGGACCACGCACCTGTACTCGGGCGAGGAGGCCGTCGCCGTCGGCGTCTCCTCCGTGCTCGGCGACCAGGACCGGGTGGCCGGCACCTACCGCGGCCACGGCCACGCGCTGTCGCTCGGCGTCGACCCGCAGGCGCTGCTGGACGAGATGCTCGGCCGCGCCACCGGCGTGTGCGGCGGACGCTCCGGCTCGATGAACGTCATCGACCTCGAGCACCGCCTCATCGGCTGCTTCGGGATCATCGGCGGCTCCATCGCCGCGGCCACCGGCGCCTCGATCGCGCTGCAGCGCACCGGCGGCGTCGCCGTCGCGTTCTTCGGCGACGGCACCACCAACCAGGGCTACTTCCACGAGTGCCTGAACTTCGCGGCCGTGCGCAAGCTGCCGGTCGTGTACGTGTGCGAGAACAACCTCTACGGCGAGTTCACGCCGTGGGAGGACGTCACCGCCGGGCAGATCCGCTCGCGCCCCGAGGCGCTCGAGATCCCGGCGCAGACGATCGACGGCAACGACGTGTGGACCGTCCGCGAGGCCGCCGCCGCGGCGGTCGCCCGCGCCCGCGCCGGCGAGGGGCCGTCGTTCATCGAGGCGCTGACCTACCGCTTCGTCGGCCACTCGCGCAGCGACCCGGGCGCCTACCGCAAGCCCGGCGAGCTCGACGCGTGGAAGGAGCGCGACCCGCTCAAGCTCGCGCGCGCGACGCTCGTGGAGCGCTTCGGCGCCGAGGAGGCGGCGATCGACCGCGTGGACGCCGAGGTCGAGGCGCAGATCGAGACGATGATCGAGCGCGGGCTCGCGGCGCCGTACCCGGCGCCGGGCCCCGTGCGCGAGTTCAAGGACTGACGTCGTGGCTTCGATCACGATGCCGCGCCTGTCGGACTCGATGGAGGAGGGCACGATCGTGCGCTGGCTCGTCGAGGACGGGGCCGAGGTCGAGGTGGGCACCGAGCTCGTCGAGATCGAGACCGACAAGGCGACGATGCCCTACGAGTCCGACGTCGCCGGCGTGGTGCACATCGGCGCGCAGGCGGGCGACGTCCTCCCCGTCGGGGCCGAGATCGGCCAGGTGCTGCCCGCGGGGGAGACCCCGGCACCGGCACCGGCACCGGCGCCCGTCGCTGCAGCCGTGGCCAACGGCGGCGGCACCGCGCTGCTGGAGCGTCCCGAGACGGCGACCCGCGTGAAGGCCTCGCCCGTGGCCAGGCGCCTCGCCGCGGAGCTGGGCATCGACCTCGCGACGCTGGTCGGCAGCGGGCCGGCCGGACGGGTCGTCAAGCGCGACGTCGAGCAGGCCGTCGCGACGCCGGAGCCCGCGCCCGAGCCGCAGCCCGTGGCCGCCGGCGGCGAGCGCGGCGACACGCAGGTCGTCGAGCTCTCGCGCATCCAGCAGACGATCGCCCGGCGGATGGCCGACGCCAAGTCGGCGATGCCGGAGTTCACGGTCACGACCGACGTCGACATGGACGCCGCCGTCGCGCTGCGCGCGCAGCTCAAGGCGGCCGCCGCCGACGGCGACCCCGTCCCGTCCTACAACGACCTCGTCGTCAAGGCCGCCGCGCTCGCGCTGCGCGCCCACCCGAAGGCCAACGGCAGCTACCGCGACGGCCGCTTCGAGCTGTACGAGCGGATCAACGTCGGGGTCGCGGTCGCGGCCGAGGACGCGCTGCTCGTGCCCACCGTCTTCGACGCCGACGGCCGCTCGCTCGGCGCGATCGCCGCCGAGACGCGCCGGCTGGCCGCCGCCGGTCGCGAGGGGCGCCTCACGCCCGCCGACCTGTCGGGCGGCACGTTCAGCGTCAGCAACCTCGGCATGTTCGGCGTCACGCAGTTCACCGCCGTGCTGAACCCGCCGCAGGCGGCGATCCTCGCCGTCGGCGCGCTGGAGCAGCGCGCGGTCGTGCGCGACGGCGCCGTCGTCCCCGGCCATCGCATGACGCTCACGCTCACCTGCGACCACCGCATCCTCTACGGCGCCGACGCCGCCGCGTTCCTGGCCGACATCCGCGCGGCGCTCGAGCAGCCGCTGCGACTCGCCCTCTGACCTCGCAAGGAGACCACGAACCATGCCCACGCTCGAGTTCCGACACGCCGTCCGCGACGCGCTCGACGAGGAGCTCGCGCGCGACGAGCGCGTGATCTTCTTCGGCGAGGACGTGGCCAAGCCCGGCGGCGTCTTCGCGACCACCCCCGGCCTGTACGAGCGCCACGGCGAGGAGCGCGTCTTCGACACCCCGATCTCCGAGCTGGCGATCGCCGGCTCGGCGTTCGGCGCGGCCGTGTGCGGGCTGCGCCCGGTGATCGAGATCATGTTCGGCGACTTCCTGCCGCTGGCGATGGACAGCATCGTCAACCAGTCGGCCAAGTACTGGTACCTGTCCAACGAGCAGGCGAGCATCCCGATCGTCGTGCGCTCGGCGATCGGCGCCGGCGGTAACTTCGGCGCGATCCACTCGCAGAACCCGATCTCCTGGTTCCACAACGTGCCGGGCCTGAAGATCGTGGCGCCGTCGACGCCGGCCGACGCCAAGGCGCTGCTGAAGGCGGCGATCCGCGACGACAACCCGGTCCTGTTCTTCGAGCACAAGCGCCTCTACGCGATGAAGGAGGACGTGCCGGACACGATCGACGCGGGCCGCATCGGCGAGGCGAAGGTCGTGCGCGAGGGCGCCGACGTCACGCTCGTCTCGGCGATGAAGGGCGTCCACGACTGCCTCGCCGCCGCCGAGCTGCTGGCCGAGGCCGGCGTCGATGCCGAGGTGATCGACCTGCGCACGATCCGCCCGCTGGACCGCGACGCGATCCTGCGCTCGCTGGCCAGGACGAACCGCCTGGCGGTCGTCGAGGAGGGCCCGGTCACCGGCGGCTGGGCCGGCGAGGTGATGGCGGTCGCGGCGGAGGGCGCGCTGCACGACGTCGACGACCTGTGGCGCATCGCCTGCCCCGACCACCCGATCCCCTACAGCCCGCCGCTGGAGGACGCCTTCCTCCCCGGCGCGGAGGCGATCGCGGCGTCGGTGCGCGAGCGGCTCGGCGTCGCCGACCGCACGCTGGCCTGAACCGGCCCACGCGCGGCGCGGAAGGGATAGCGTCGGGCGCATGTCGCAGCAGACCGCCTTCACGGCCGCCGCGGTGCACGCGGCCTCCGAGTTCCTGGACCTCGACGCCAGCGTCGACAAGGCCTGTCGCCTCATCGAGGAGGCGGCCGACAACGGCGCACGGCTCGTCGTGTTCCCGGAGACGTTCCTGCCCGGCTATCCGTTCTGGATCTGGTCGCACACGCCCGCCCAGAGCGCGCCCCTGTTCGCCGAGCTGTTCGCGCAGTCGGTCGAGCTGCCCAGCGAGGCGACGCAGCGCATCGGCCGCGCGGCGCGCCGCGCCCGCACGTGGGTGTGCATGGGTCTCAACGAGCGCGACGGCGGGACGCTCTACAACACGCTCGCCTGGTTCGACGACGACGGCCGGCTCGTCGCCCGCCACCGCAAGCTGCAGCCGACGAACGCGGAGCGCACGATCTGGGGCCGCGGCGACGGCCGTGACGTGTTCGTGCTCGACACGCCGCTCGGGCGCATGGGCGGGCTCATCTGCTTCGAGCACAGCATGGACCTCAACCGCTACGCGCTGATCGCGCTCGGCCAGCAGGTGCACGTCGCCGCGTGGCCGGCGATCTCGGCGATGACCGCGGACCCGAACTCCGGCAACTTCGACAACCTCACCGAGACGGCGATCAAGTACCACGCGCTCGCCGCGCAGGCGTACGTGATCTGCTGCCAGAGCCGCATCGACGAGACGGCGATCGAGCGCATCGGCCTGACCGACCAGCCCGACAAGGCGCGCGTCGGCGGCGGGCTGTCGGCGATCGTGGCGCCCGACGCGACCTACGTGGCGGGCCCGCACCGCGACGACGAGACGATCCTCTACGGCGAGATCGACCTGGGGATCATCCCGTTCGCGAAGTTCTTCGCCGACTCGGCCGGCCACTACGCGCGCCCGGACGTGTTCTCGTTCGGCATCGACGCGCGCGCCCAGACGCCGCTGAGCGCGGGCACGGGCGGGGTCGTCGACCGCTGGCAGGTGCTCGGCGAGCCCGACGACGCGGTCGAGGGCGAGCTGGAGGCCGAGACGCCGCGCCTGCTGGGGCCGCCCCCGGCCTAGCCGGCCTCGCGCCGGACCTCGCGCGGATCCGGGTCGGGCACCAGCACCTCGTCCTCGTAGCAGTAGCGCCAGTTCTGGCCCGGATCCAGCGAGGCGATCGTCGGGTGCCCGGTCTCGTGGACGTGCTTGGTCGCGTGCCTGTTCTTGGAGTCGTCGCAGCAGCCGGTCGCGCCGCACGTCAGGCAGTAGCGCAGGTGGATCCAGCCGTCGCCGAGCGCGACGCACTGCTCGCACACATCGGACGTCGGCGCGGCCGGCTCGATGCTCTCGAGGTGGGGGCAGGAGGCGACGATCGGCACCCGTTCGACGAAGCGGAAGCCGCCGAGGATGCGGCGGGGAAGGAGGATCGACAGGCCGCCGGAGCGGGCGGCGAGGATGGGCCCGACGAGCGCGAGCAGCAGGACGTAGAGCGCGACGAACGGGCCGATGCGCCCGTCGAGGCCGGCGGCGATCGCGAGCGTGGCCAGGATCAGCGAGAACTCGCCGCGGCTCAGCAGCACCGACGCGGCGTTGATCGCCGCGCGCTGGTTGAGGCCGTGGATGCGGGCCATGAGCACGCCGCCGAGCGTGTTCGTCGCCAGCGTGACCGCGATCGCGGCGAGCACGTACGGCAGGACCGAGCCGAGGTCGCCGAGCACGATGCTGGCGCCGAAGACGACGAAGAAGATCGCGGCGAACGCGTCGCGGACCGGGAGGATGAGCTGCTCGACCCGCTCGCCGGCCGAGGTGCGCGAGATGACGAGGCCGATCATCAGCGCGCCGATCGCGTCGGACACCTCGAGCTCCTCGGCGAACCCGGCGACGAGGATCGCCAGGCCGACCGCCAGGACGGTCAGCAGCTCCTCCTCGTTGGTGTCGATGACGCGCCCGACGAGCCCGGCGCCGTAGCGGGCGAGGAGGAACAGGCCGACGATGAAGGCCATCGCGATGCCGAACTGCTGCGCGGCCTCGCCGAGGGAGTCGGCGCCGCCGAGCACGGGCGCCAGCAGCGCCAGGTAGATCGCCAGGAACAGGTCCTCGACGACGATGATGCCGAGGACGACCGGCGTCTCGGCGTTCGTCAGCCGGCGCAGCTCGCCGAGGAGCTTCGTGACGATCGCCGACGACGAGATCCCGATCGCGCCGGCGATCACGAACGCCTCCTCGACGCCCCACCCGAACGCGAAGCCGAGCGCGAGGCCGCCGCCGACGTTCAGCCCGATGTAGGCGAAGGCGGCCCCGACGACCCGCCGGCCGCTGGCCAGCACCTGCTCGAGCGGGAACTCGACGCCGAGGTGGAACAGCAGCACGATGAGGCCGATCGCGGCGACGAGCTCGAGCTCGTGCGGGTCGTCGATGACGCCGGTGACCGACGGCCCCAGCAGGATGCCGGCGAGCATGAACGCCGGGATCGTCGGGAGCGCGACGCGCCGCCCGAACCGCGCCAGGAGGCCCGCGACGACGCCGGAGGCGCCAAGCGCGACCAGCTCAGCGGGCATCGGCTCGCGTGGTCAATCCGAGAAGAACGTCCCCGACAGCACGGCGGCGACCCGCTTGGCCTCCTCCTCGTCGAGCCGCACGACCAGCGGCCCCGACTCGCGGCCGGGCTCGAAGGCGTACAGCTCCCGCGTGCCGTCCTTGTGGACGATGACGGCGAGGCGGTGCTCGCCGGAGCTCTCGATCTCGTACTTCTTCCCGATCCCGAAGAGCTCCGTGACGTGGACGCCGTGGCCCATCGGCTGAGTATCGCAGGCGGGACCGATCAGGCGGCGGCGGTGCGGGGCCCCGGTCGCGCGGCCACGCTGAGCGCGAGCACCGCGCCGAGGACCAGCGCGCCGCCGGCGAGCTGCACGGGGGCGAGGCGCTCGCCGAACACCGCGAACGCGAGCACGACGGTGACCAGCGGCTCCGCCGTGGCGAGGATCGAGGCGGTGGTCGGGCCGACGCGGCGCAGACCGGCGAAGAACAGGCCGATCGCGCCGACGGTCGAGACCGCCGCGAGCGCGGTCAGCCAGCCCCAGCCGGCGGGCGTCAGCGCGCCCGGGTGCAGCTCGCCGGCGAGCGAGGCGCCGACCGTGAGCGACACCGCGGCGCCGGTGCACACGAGCGCGGCGAGCGCGAACGGGGCGGTGCGCGCCGCGGCGTGCTCGCCGACGAGCACGTACGCGCTGTAGGTGACCGCGGCGGCGAGGCCGAGCGTCGCGCCGAGCGGGTCCAGCGCCCCCGTCCCGGCGCCGGCGACGACGAGCACGAGCCCGGCGCCGGCGAGCACGAGGGCGCAGCCGCGGCGGGCGTCGAGCCGCTCGCGCCCCAGCAGCGCCGCGGCGACCGCCACCATCGCCGGGAACGTGTAGACGAGCAGCGACAGCAGACCGGCGTCGATGCGCTCCAGCGCGACGAAGAAGCAGCCGGCCTGCAGCGCGTAGCCGAGGGCGCCGAGCGCCAGGCCGGCGGCGACGTCGCGCCGGCGCAGGCCGCGCAGGCCGGCGCCGCCGCGCGCGGCGATCAGCACGCCCCACAGCAGCGCGGCGGCCAGCGCGAAGCGGACCGCCAGCAGCGTGCCCGGCGTCGCGCCCTCCGCGTAGGCGAGCTTGCCGAACACCGCCATCGCGCCGAACGCGGTCGCCGAGGCGAGGCAGAGGAGCGTGCCGGTCGAGCGCATGGCGGCGATCCTGCCGACCGGGAGCGGTAGCGTCGATTCCGATTCGTGACGTCAAATCGGTAGCGTTCCTACATCATGCTCGAGCTTCGCCGCCTGCGCCTCCTGCACGAGCTGGCCGAGCGCGGCACGATCGCCGCGGTCGCCGACGCGCTGCGCTACACGCCGTCCGCGGTCTCCCAGCAGCTCGCGATGCTCGAGCGCGAGGCCGGGGTCGCGCTGCTCGAACGCGCCGGGCGCGGCGTGCGGCTCACCGACGCCGGCCGCGTGCTCGCCGACCACGCCGCCGCGCTGCTGGACCGCGCCGCGCTCGCCGAAGCCGACCTCGCGGCCGCCGCGGGGACGGTCGCCGGCCGCGCGCGCGTCGCCGGCTTCCAGTCGGCGGCCATGCGCATCGCGGTGCCGGCGCTGGTCGCGCTCGCCCGCGACGCGCCGCGGCTGCGCTGCGAGCTCGTCCAGGCCGAGCCCGAGCACGCGCTGCCGGCGCTCGCGCGCGGCGAGCTGGACCTGCTGATCGCCGACGAGTGGCGCCATCAGCCGCTGCGCCTGCCGATGGGCCTGCGCCGCCATCCGCTGCTGACCGACCCGGTCCGCGCCGTGCTGCCCGCCCGCCACCCGGTCGCGCGCCGCCACCGCGACGCGGTGCCGCTGGCCGAGCTCGCCGGCGAGGCGTGGGTCGCCAGCCACCCGGGCATGGCGTGGGAGGCGCTGACCCAGCGCGCCTGCCGCGAGCACGGCCGCTTCGAGCCCGACATCCGCCACCGCACCGACGACGCGACCGTCGCGCTCGGCCTCGTCGCCGCCGGGGTCGCGGTCACGCTGCTGCCGGAGCTGACGCTCGACCCGCGCCCCGCCGGCATCGCCGTGCGCGACGTCGCCGGCGCCGAGCTCGACCGCGAGGTGCTGGCGGTCACGCGCGCGGTCGACGACGCGCGCCCGTCCACGAACGCGCTGCTGGACGCCGTGCGCGCGGCCGCCGCCGCGCTGCGATGAGTTCTCGGCGGCCCCGGGGTCTGAACGGGCAACACCGAACGACCCCGGGAGGTTTCACGTCATGCCGCGCATCACGCCGAACCTGTGGTTCGACACCGAGGCCGAGGAGGCCGCCGAGTTCTACTGCTCGATCTTCCCGAACTCGCGGATCGTGTCGAAGGCCCACTACAACGAGGCCGGTCCCCGCGACGTGGGCATGGTCATGACCGTCGAGTTCGAGCTCGACGGCCAGCGCGTCGTCGCGATCAACGGCGGCCCGGACTTCTCGTTCACCGAGGCGCTCTCGCTGGAGATCACCTGCGAGGACCAGGACGAGATCGACCACTACTGGGAGCGCCTGTCCGACGGCGGCGAGGAGGGCCCGTGCGGCTGGCTGAAGGACCGCTACGGCCTGTCGTGGCAGGTGACGCCGAAGGGCATCGAGGAGCTGTTCGCCGACGACGACCCGGCCCGCGCCGCGCGCGCGATGAAGGCGATGTTCGGGATGCGCAAGCTCGACGTCGCCGCGCTGCGCGCGGCCGCCGACGGCGTCCCGGCCGCCTGACCGACGTCGACCCTGGAGGTGGGAGCCATCATCCGCGTAGAGCGCGGAAGATGGCTCCCACGTCGCCCGCCCTCCTGAGGGATTCCTCGATCGGGCGGGCGCGCTGTACCGTAGGTTGATGGCGACGACGATTGTGGGCCCGGAGTTCCCCGATCTGGGCGACGAGCGGCTGTACCCGCGTCTCTCCGAGCACAAGATCGAGAAGCTCAAGAAGCTCGGGGACCCCCGTCTGTTCGCGCCGGGCGAGGTCCTGTTCGACCAGGGCGTCCGGGAGGCCCCGTTCTTCGTGATCCTGAGCGGCCGCGTCCAGCTCGTGGACCGCAAGCCCGGCAAGGACCGGCCGATCGCCGAGGTCGACGCCGGCACGTTCGTCGGCGACATCGCGATCTTCACCGGCGAGCCGACGATCAGCAGCGCGGTCGCGATCGAGCCGACCGAGGTCACGGCCTTCTCGCGGCCGCGGCTGCGCGAGATGCTCGCCCAGTGGCCCGAGCTCGGCGAGATGGTGCTGCGCACGATGGTCGCGCGGCGCATGTGGCACGAGGAGCAGGGTCACGGCGTCCTGCGGCTCATCGCGCCGCGCAGCTCGCGCCGCGCCTTCGAGGTGCGCGACCTGCTCGAGCGCAACCTGCTGCCGGTGCGCTTCTACGACGTCGACCGCGACCCCGACGCCGGCCCGATGCTCGACTTCCTCGGCCTCTCGCGCGAGCAGACGCCGGTGCTCGTCAACGTCGACCGCGTGCTGCCCAACCCGTCGGCGGCGCAGGTCGCGCGCGACCTCGGCCTGCGCGCCGAGGTCGACGGCCAGCGCTTCGACGCGGTCGTGCTCGGCGGCGGGCCGGCCGGGCTCGCGGCCGCCGTCTACGCCGGCTCGGAGGGGCTGCGCACGCTGGTGGCCGAGGCGTGGGCGCCGGGCGGCCAGGCCGGCACGAGCACGCGGATCGAGAACTACCTCGGCTTCCCGACCGGCATCTCCGGCACCGAGCTCGCGCGCAAGGCGACGCTGCAGGCGCGACGCTTCGACGCGGTGCTGTCGAGCTTCCACCGCGCGGTCGAGCTCGCCGACGGCCCCGAGGGCCTGCTGCGCGTCGACCTCGACGACGGCCAGCACGTGCTGGCGCGCACGGTCGTGATGGCCACGGGCGCGCGCTGGCGGCGCCTGCACGCCGACGGCGTCGAGCGCTTCACCGGCGCCGGCGTCTACCACGCGGCGATGCCGTCCGACGCCCAGCGCTACCGCGACCAGGACGTGATCGTCGTCGGCGGCGGAAACTCGGCCGGCCAGGCGGCGGTCTTCCTCGGCGCGCGGGCGCGGTCGGTGCGCATGGTCGTGCGCGGCGAGGGCCTGGCGAACACGATGTCGCGCTACCTCGTGGACCGCATCGAGAAGTCGCGCTCGATCGAGCTGATGACCGAGACCGAGGTCACCGCGGTCCACGGCGACGACACCGTCGACGCCGTGACGCTGCGCGACCGCCGCGACGGCAGCGAGCAGCGCGTCCCCGCCGCGGCCGTGTTCGTGATGATCGGCGCCGACCCGTGCACCGAGGCGGCCCGCGGCGTCCTCGACGTCGACGCGGCCGGCTACGTGCTGTGCGGCCAGGGCGCCGCCGACTGCCAGAGCCACATGCGCTGGCCGCTGAACGACCGCCCGCCGCACATGCTCGAGACCGTGCGGCCCGGCGTGTTCGCGGCCGGCGACGTGCGCTCCGGCGCGACGAAGCGCGTCGCGGCCGCGGTGGGCGACGGCTCGCTCGCCGTGCGGTTCGTGCACGACGTGCTGATCGCCTGAGCGGACGGGGCAGGGAGTCCGCCCGCTCAGGCGGTGGGGAGGATCAGTGCGAGTGCTGCAGCGTGGCCGGCGACTGCGGCGTCCACGTGCCGTGCAGCGCCACGTCGTGGATCAGCTCGTCCTGGGCGGCGGCCGCGAGCACGTGGTCGCGGGTCTCCTCGCCGAGGCGGCGCAGCTTGGCCTCGTCGAGGTCGACGAGCCTGCCGTCGCGCTTGACGACGCGCCCGGCGACGAGGACGGTGTCGACCAGGCCCGGGTGGGCGTTGTAGACGAGCGCGCCCGCCGGGTTGTTCAGCGGGGTCATCCCCAGCGTGTCGGTGCGCACGAGGATGACGTCGGCCTCCTTGCCGGGCGTGAGCGACCCGACGCGGTCCTCGAGGCCGCACGCGCGAGCGCCCTCGATCGTGGCGAACTCGAGCATGTCGCGGCAGGTGAGCTTGATCGGCTCGCCGCCGGCCAGCGACAGCCCGGCCGCCTCCAGTGCCGCGTTGTCGAGGCCGCGCTGCACCGACAGGGCGGTGCGCATGAGGCCGAACATGTGGCCGCCGGTGGACGTGCACACGTCGATCGACAGGCTCGGGCGGATGCCGGCGTCGAGCAGGCGGCCGGTCGCCGGCCAGCCGTGGCCCATCTGCACCTCGACGTCGGCGGCCACCGAGGCGGTGCCGCCGGTGTCGGCGATCATCTTCAGCTCGTCGTCGGCGAGCGTGCAGCAGTGCACGTACGTGGTGCGGTCGTCGAGCAGGCCCTCGTTCTTCATCCACTCGATCGGCCGGGTCTTGCCGAACTCGCCGTCGCCGACGTGCACGGTCACGCGCAGGTCGAGCTCGCGCGCGAGCGCCCAGTCGTGGCGGGCGACCTCCTCGGTGGTGAACTGCGGGCCGCGGATCGCCAGCGCCATCGTCATCAGCCCGTCGTCGGAGCTGAAGTACTGCTCGCGCACGCGGCGGGCGTCGTCGGAGTGGGGGACGGGATTCTGCGGCACGACGCCCCACTGCTGGTTGCCGGAGCCGTGCGCGAAGACGGTGCGCGCGCCCGAGTCGCGCAGGCCGGCGATCGCGCCGTCGGCGTGGTCGGGCGTGGCGAGGTTGTGCGACCAGTCCAGCAGCGTGGTGATGCCGGAGTCCAGCGCCTCGGCGGTGCCGAGCAGGTTGCCGGCGTAGGTGTCCTCCGGGCGGTAGTACTTGCTCAGCCCGGTGTGCATGCCCCACAGGTAATGGAACAGCGACCAGTCCGAGGCGATGTTGCGCCACGGCGCCTGCCAGGTGTGGCGGTGCGTGTCGACGAAGCCCGGCAGGACGATGCGGTCGGACGCGTCGATGACCTCGCAGTCGACCGCCTCGATCGATGGGGCGACTTCGACGATCCGCCCGTCCTCGATGAGGACGTCGCCGGTGGGGAGCTCCCCGACCGCGGGATCCATCGACAGGACGGTCCCGCCCTTGATCAGCACTCGGTTGGCCAACGACCCTTCTCCTCTGAAAGCCGACGTCAGACGACGGCTCGAACCTATGCCTTGCGGGCGCGACTGTCAAGCAGGAGCGAACAGGGCCGCTGCTGCTTAACGGATGCCGATCACGCGCCCGGAAGGACGATGCCGATCGCGGCGTTCTCGGCCGGGCTCGCGTTCCAGTGACCGAGGCGGGCCGCCGCGCCCAGCAGACGCTCGACGGCGGCGGGCGACGGGGGCCACGCCGACCGCTCGCCGGGCGCCAGCGGCGTGCCGATCTCCGCGAAGAACGCGCCCATGCGGGCGGTCGTGACGACGATCGACACCGCCGGCTCGGCCCCGGGGTTGCGCCAGGCGTGGCGCACTCCCCCCGGCACGTGGACCGCGTCGCCCGGCCGCGCGCGGCCCCATCCGGCCTGCTCCTGCCAGCCGTCGAGCTCGCCGGACAGCATCACGAACGTCTCCGGGTCGGGGTGGGCGTGCATCGGCACGACCGTTCCCGGCGGGAGCGCGCCGCGCAGCGCGCACGGCGCGCCGGGGTCGCCGTCGATCGGCGTGAGGACCTGCACGGTCGGGCCGAGGACGTCGAGCGTGACGGGGGAGGGGCTCATCGCGCCCAGGCTCCCGCGCGGGCCGCGCGCCGCCAACCCCGCGATCGCGGGGTCGTCAGGCCGCGGCCGGCTCCTGCGGGAGGCCGTACCGCGCGACGATCCGGTCGTAGTTGCGGCGCATCAGCGCGATCACGTCCGCCTCGTCGCCGGGGCCGTCGATGCGGCGAGCGCCCATCCCGGGCGCGTCGGGGAACACCGGATGCGGTCCGATCCGGCCCTCGGCCTGCAGCTCCTCGCCCAGGCGGCGCGTGAACGAGAAGTGCGCGACGCGGTCGCCGTGCAGGTGGCCGACCTCCCGGCGGCCGACGCGCAGCGAACGCTCGCCGCGCGATCCGGCCACCTCGGAGACGCCGGGCCAGGCGCACACCGCCGCGACGATGCGGTCGGCGGCGCCGGGAGCGGTGGTGGTCATCGAAGGTGCCTCCATCGTCGTGGTCGATGACGATGGTGCACCTTCAAGTGCGCTTGAAGTCAAGCGCGCGGTCGAACTCGGCCGGCCCGCCGTCGCCGTGGCGCTCGGTCCACTCGGGCATGGTGATCGCCTCGAGGACGCGAGTCACATGTCGAGCAGGCGGCGCAACCAGGCGCGGATCGCGTCCTCGATCGCGCCGAGATCGCCGCGCAGCGCGTGGTCGCCGGCCACCCGCGCGATCGTGCGCCCGGGCGCCGGCGGCGGCATCCCGAACGGGTCGCGCTCCCCCTGCACCACGAGCACGGGCACCCCGACGGCCTCGAGCTCGCCGAGGCGGCTGGGCGGCGGCTCGGTCGCGCCGCGGCGGGGGCGCGGCTGCAGCGGGAACGCCAGGCACAGCACGCCCATCGCGCCGGTCGCCGCCGCCGTCCGGCACGCGACCCGCGCCCCCGACGAACGCCCGCCGGTGACCAGCGGCAGCCCCGCCAGCGGCCCGGCGGCGAGGTGGGCGCAGACCGCGACCCAGGCCGCGTCGAGCTGGTGCGCCGGCGCGGCCGACCGGCGCCCGGCGACGCGGTAGGGCTGCTCGACCAGCACCGCGCTCAGGTGCTCGGCGTTGGCCACCCGCACGGCGGCGACCAGGTCGCGGGCGCCGACGCCGCCGCCGGCGCCGTGGCCCAGGACAAGCGCGCCGCGCGGCGCGGAGGCCGGATGCAGGTGGGCGCGGGCCGGCCCGTGCGGGGTGTCGATCTCGATCTCGCTCACCCGCTGATGCTCGCACGCGATACTCCCGGGCGTGAGCGCACGCAACGTCCTGGGAGGGGAGCTGGAGCCGTGCGGGACCGATCCCCTCACCGGCTTCTACCGCGACGGCTGCTGCACGACCGGCCCCGAGGACCGCGGCAGCCACACGATCTGCGCGGTCGTCACCGCCGAGTTCCTCGAGCACCAGCGCACGATCGGCAACGACCTGACGACGCCGATGCCGCACTTCCGGTTCCCCGGCCTCGTGCCCGGCGACCGCTGGTGCGTCACCGCCCGCAACTGGCTGGCCGCCTACGAGGCCGGGGCCGCCGCCTACGTCGTGCTCGCCGCCACCCACGAGCGCGCGCTCGACATCGTCCCGCTCGAGGCGCTCAAGGAGATGGCGGTCGACGTGCCGTCGGACCCCGGCTCGCTGCTCGAGTAGCTACAGGTCCGCCGCCTGGTCGCGGTAGCGGCTGCCCCAGATCCCCGACTTGCCCGGCGCCATGATCCCGTTGGGGTCGAGCGCGTCCTTGATGCGCTCGTGCAGGCGCCGCAGCGCGCCGTCGTTCCAGCCGAACGTCGCCATCACGTCGTCCATCAGGCCCAGGTGCGTGCGGTACTCGCCGTAGCCGGCCTCGGCCGCCTCGCGCACCAGCAGCCGCGTGAGCTCGAACGTCTCCTCGCGCTGCGCCGGGTCCTCCTTGTCGTAGAGGAACAGGCAGATGTGGTGCATCTCGCGCAGCCCGACGACGATCTGGGCGGCGTAGTCCTTGCGGTACTCGCGGCAGCGGTCGCGCACCATCGTGTACTGGCGCATCGCGTCGGCCCCGTCGGGCGCCGAGATCGGCGAGAACCCGATGTGCGCGCCGTTGGGGATCCACTCGAGCAGCTTGAGCTCCTCGAGGCTGGGGATGCCGCGGGCGATGTTCGCCCGGTCGCGCAGGATGTGGCCGCCGCGGTCGTCCTCGCCGGCGCGATCCTCGAGCGTGTGGAACCGCGCGCCGGGGATCTGCCCGAAGGCCTCCTGGATGATCCCCCAGTACATGTCCATGATCGGCGGCGGCCCGTACAGCGCGCCGTAGAAGTTCCAGTAGCCGAGGCCGAGCTCGCGCTTCATGCGCTCGATCGCCTCGTCGGGCAGCGGGTCGTCGCCGTCGTGCCACTCGTCGCGCTTCGACACGACCCCGGCGTCGAGCACGATGTTGCGCAGCACCGGCGCGTTCTGCAGCGGCGCCATGTTGATGCGCAGCGGCAGGATGATGTCGACGATCTGCTCGAGATCGGACTCGTTCTCGAACGTGATCAGGTAGGGCCGGTAGCCGGGCGGCTCGGGCATCAGGCCGATGCCCATCTTCGTGACGATGCCGTAGTTGGACTGCGTGAACAGGCCGTCCGGGTAGGGGCCGAAGCCGTAGGGGAAGAGCTGCCAGGTGTTGCTGCCGGGGACCGCGCCCATCCCGGTGCGCACGATGTCGCCGTCGGGCAGCACGACCTCCATGCCGGTCTGCCACATGAAGTGGTCGCCGTAGGGCGTGTAGCCGACGCCGCGGTCGAGCGTGTTGCCGACGACGCTGCCCCAGCCGAGGTCGGGGCAGTCGATCCACAGCTTGATCCCGTTGTCCTGCAGGTGCTGGTAGAGGTCGAAGTAGGTGACGCCCGGCTCGACCAGCGCGTAGGCGAGGCGCTCGTTGACCTCGAGGATGCGGTTCATGCGCCGGCCGGTGTCGACGACGACCGCGCCGCTCAGGCGCGGGGCGCCGCCGCCGTAGCCGAGGTTGCGCCCGGTCGACACCGGCGACAGCGGCACGCCGGTCTCGTTGGCGATCCGCACGATCTCCTGGACCTGCTCGGGCGTCTCGGGGCACACGGCCGCCGCCGCGGCGAAGCGCTCGCGGCCGGCGATCGGGTACGGGTCGCGGTACGGCTCGAGCGCCGCGTCGTCGGTCACGACGAACTCGTCGCCGACGGTCGTGCGGAAACGGTCGAGGGCCGTCGCGAAGTCGCGCTCGGACACGCCGGGGGCCAGGATCGGGGCCATTCGCTCTCCTCTACGTCGTGGCTGCCGACCCCAGGACAGCGCGGCGCGGCGCCAAGCGCAAGGGCCAGGTGCGCAAACCGGCCGGGGCGCTTCGCGAAGCGGATAGGCTCGCGGCGAGGAGATGGTCCAGGCCGCCCGCCCACGCCCCGCCCGCGAGGTGTCGGTCCGCTGCGCCGACCCCGACGAGGCGCGCGTCATCGGCACGCGCGTCTACCACCCGCACGACGTCGCGATCCGCGGCGACGCGAGCGCGTTCGCGATGACGCTGGAGGCGACCGCGCTGGGGCCGCTGACGGTCGGCTGGCTGCGCTACGACACCGAGGTCCGCCTCGACGCGCCCGCGTTCGAGACCGCCTACCAGGTGAACCTCATCAGCGGCGGCGTGATGGAGGCGCGCTGCGGCGCCGAGCGGATCCTCGCCACCGCCGACGTGGCGATGGTCTACCGCCCCGACCGCCCGACCGGGTTCACCGGCTGGCGCACGCCGGCGCCGCTGCTGGGGCTGAAGATCCCGCGGCGCGTGCTCGAGCACGAGCTGGAGCGGCTGCTGGACCGGCCGATCGCCGGCCCGATCGACTTCGCGCTCGGCCTCGACGTCGCCCGCGGCCCGGGCGCCGAGTGGCGCGCCCTGCTGCAGGCGATGGCCGGCGGCCTGGGCGACGAGCGCGCGCTGGTGCGCCAGCCGCTCGTCACCGCGCCGCTCGTCCACACGATCCTCACCGGACTGCTGCTCAGCGCGCGCCACCGCTACCGCGACGAGCTCGCCGCGCCCTCCGCGTCGGCCGGGCCGGGCGCGGTGCGCCGCGCGCGGGCGTTCATCGACGCCAACGCCGACCGGCCGCTGACCGTCGCCGACGTGGCGGCCGAGGCCGGGGTGGGCGTGCGCGCGCTCCAGCAGGCGTTCCGGCGCGCGCTCGGCCTCTCGCCGACCGAGTACCTGCGCCAGGTGCGCCTGCGCGCCGCCCACCGCGAGCTGCTCGACGCCGACCCTGCGACGACGACCGTCGCCGACGTCGCGGCGCGGTGGGGCTGGCTGCACGCCGGCCGCTTCGCCGCGCACTACCGCGACCGCTACGGCGTCGCGCCCGCGGCGACCCTGCGGCGCGGGCGCTGAGTGCTACCGCTCCCGCTCGCTGCGCGCCAGCGCCGCGCTGACGCGCGCGGCCGCGTCCTGCGCGTGGCGGGCGAGCGCGCCCTGCCCGCCGCGGCGCATCCGCGCGGTCGGCCCGACGATCGACACGGCGGCGACCGCGCGCGGGCCGTCGTCGCCGGCGACGAGCACCGGCGCGGCGACCGACGAGATGCCCTCCTCGCGCTCCTCGTCGGTGGCGGCCCAGCCGCGCCGCCGGACCTCGAGCAGGATCTCGCTGAGGCGGCGCGGGTCGACGACCGTGTAGCGGGTGTGGCGCGTGAGGCCCGCGTCGAACATCGCGCGCGCCACCGCCGGGTTGAACGCGGCGATCGCGCGGCCCGAGCTCGACGAGTGGCTGGGCACGCGCAGCCACACCGGCCCATGGAAGCGGGTGTCGACGCTCTGCGCCTCGAAGCGCTCCAGGAACAGCACCTCGGCGCCGATCGGCACGCCGAGCTGGACGAGGTCGCGCAGCCGGTCGCGCAGCGCCGACAGGATCGGGACCGCCGCCTCGTAGAGGTTCAGCCGGTTCAGCGCGAGCTGGCCGTACTCGAACATGCGCAGCCCGAGCCGGTAGCGGCCGCCCTCGCGGCGCTCCAGCAGCCCGCGCGCCGCCATCACCCTGAGCATCCGGCTGGCCGTGCTCTTGGCGATCCCGACCTCGCGCGCCACCGCGCTGGGGCCGAGCTCGGGCTCCACCGCGAAGCAGTCGAGGATCGCCGTGGCGATCGACACGGAGCGCAGATCGGGCGACACCGACCGGCAGCCTACCCGCCGTTCGCCACCGGCGAACGGCCTGTTCCCCCGGACGGGGGTGCGGCGGTACGGTCGCCCCTGGCGCGGGGTCCGCGCCGACGTACCAGGAGGAGAGGGGGTGGTTCCGACGCAACCGGTCACGGCGCCCGCCTGCCCACACGCGGGACTGGCGCAGGACTTCCAGCCGTTCGATCTCACGGATCCGTTCGGCTTCTACGCCCGGGCGCGCGAGGAGACGGCGATCTTCCACAGCCCGGAGATCGACTACTGGGTGGTCACGCGCTACGCGGACATCCGCGACATCTTCCGCGACCCGGCGACGTTCTCGTCGGAGAACACCCAGGCGCCCTACCGCCCGCGCCCGCCCGAGGTGCAGCGCATCCTCGACGAGGGCGGCTTCTCGGTCGTCACCGGCCTGTCGGGCAAGCAGCCGCCCGACCACACGCGCCTGCGCGGCTTCGTCAAGAAGGCGTTCACGCCGCGGCGGGTCGCCTCGCTGGAGCCGGAGATCCGCGCGATCACGACCGAGATGATCGACCGCTTCGCCGGCCGCGGCCACGCCGACCTCGTGACCGAGCTGGCCTTCGAGCTGCCCGCGCTGGTCATCTTCCGCATGCTCGGCGTCCCCGCCGAGGAGGTGCCGAAGGTGAAGGCGTGGGCGCAGAGCCGCGTGGCGATGAACTTCGGCGACGCGCCGCTCGAGGAGCAGATGCACCACGCCGAGAACCTCGTGCGCTACTGGCGCTACTGCCAGGACCTCGTGCGCTCGCGCCTGGAGCATCCGCAGGACGACCTGCCCGGCGCGCTCGCCGCGCTGTACGCCTCCGGCGAGGAGGAGATCGAGCTCGACGAGATCGCCGGCCTGGTCTACGGCCAGCTCACCGCCGGCCACGAGACGACCACCGCGCTGCTGTCCAACGGCCTGAAGGAGCTGCTGGCCGACCGCGGCGCGTGGGACGCGATCTGCGCCGACCCGGCGCGCATCCCCGCCGCCGTCGAGGAGCTCCTGCGCCTCAGCGCGCCGGTGTTCACGTGGAAGCGGCGCACCACTCGGCCCGCCACGGTCGGCGGCGTGACGCTGCCGGCCGGGACGAACCTGCTGCTCCTGCTCGGCTCGGCCAACCATGACCCGACGGTGTTCCCCGACCCCGACCGGATCGACCTGGATCGCGACAACGCCAGCCGCCATCTGTCGTTCGGCCTGGGCATCCACTTCTGCCTGGGCGCGCCGCTGGCGCGGCTGGAGGCGCGCGTGGTGCTCGAGGAGCTGACGCGGAGGCTGCCGACCCTGCGCCTGACGCCCGGCCAGCACTTCGACTACAGCGCCAACAGCAGCTTCCGCGGGCCCGCGCACGTGCTCGCCGAGTGGGACGTCGACAGCGCCCGGGTGCCGACGCTGACGTTCGCCGAGTGCCCCGACGACCCCGCGCTCGTCGGCGGCAAGGCGGCGAGCCTGGCCAGCCTCACGCGCGCCGGCCTGCCGGTGCCCGACGGGTTCGTCGTCACCACCGCCGCGTTCGACGCCGCGCTGGGCGGCGTGGCCGCCGAGCGGCTGGCGCGCGAGGCCCGCGCGCTGCGCGACGCGCCGCTGGCCGAGCTGGAGCGGGGCGCGGCCGAGCTGCGCGAGCTGATCCAGCGAGCGCCGCTGCCCGACGGGCTGGAGGACGCGATCCGGGCCGCCTACGCGCGGCTGGGCGACGACGCGCCGGTCGCGGTGCGCTCCAGCGCCACCGCCGAGGACTCGGCCGACACGAGCTTCGCCGGCCAGCAGGACACGTACCTGTGGGTCGTCGGCGCCGACGCCGTCGTCGAGCATCTGCGGCGCTGCTGGTCGAGCCTGTACTCGGCGCGCTCGCTCGCCTACCGCCGCGACCACGGCGTCGACGAGGGCGTGCGGATGGCCGTCGTCGTCCAGCGGATGGTCGACGCCGACGTCGCCGGCGTCGCGATGACGGTCAACCCGACCACCGGCGACCGCTCGACGATCGTGATCGACGCGAGCTTCGGCCTCGGCGAGGCGGTCGTCAGCGGCACCGTCACGCCCGACCACTTCGTCGTCGACAAGGTCATGCTCGAGGTCGTCGAGCAGCGGATCGGGCCCAAGCACGTCGAGGTCGTCGCCGACCCCGCCGGGGCCGGCACCGTCGAGCGCGAGGTCGCGCCCGAGCGCCAGGGGCAGCCGGCGCTCACCGGCGACCAGGTGCGCGCCGTGGCCGAGCTGGCCAAGCGCGCCGAGCGCCACTACGGCTGCCCGCAGGACGTCGAGTGGGCGCTGCACGGTGGCGAGGTGCTGCTGCTGCAGAGCCGCCCCGAGACCGTGTGGAGCCGCCGGCCGGAGCCGGCGCGTCCCGCCGCCGCGGCGCCCTCCGCGCCGACCGGCCTGGCCAGCATGGCCCAGACCCTCATCAACCCCCTTGCCGCAAGGAGCCGCGCGCATGCCGACCACTGAGGCCAGCCGCTTCGTCAGCCCCTACGAGGACCCGGCGCCCGCGGGGGCCGAGGGCTGGGAGGAGCTGTACCCGTACTACCTGCGCTTCCGCGAGGACCGCCGGGAGTTCGAGGAGTCGCGGTTCTGGTTCGCCGACCTCCAGCACTGGCCGACGGTGTTCAAGCCGTTCGACACGATCACGGTCGAGTTCGCGATCAAGTGCCTCGGCCAGTACAACACGCGCCACCTGCTGATCCCGCCCGCCAACGGGATCGACTACCGGGTCCACAACGGCTACGTGTACATGAGCCCGGTCCCGGTGCCCGAGGAGGACATCCCCGCGCGCGTGCCCGAGTTCATGGAGCGCGCCGGCCACTACTTCGCCAACTGGCCGTCGCTGCTGGAGAACTGGGACCGCAAGATCCGCCGGGTCATCGCCGACCTCGAGGCGCTCGAGTTCACGCCGCTGCCCGACGTCGTGCCGATCGAGGACATCCGCTCCGGCAAGGGCCTGGACCCGACGTTCGACCTGATCCGCGACTACAACCGCGCGATCGAGCTGGCCTACGAGGCCTTCCAGTACCACTTCGAGTTCCTGAACCTCGGCTACGTCGCCTACCTCGACTTCTTCCAGTTCTGCAAGGAGGCGCTGCCGGGGATCGCCGACCTGGGCATCGCGAAGATGGTCCAGGGCATCGAGGTCGTGCTGTTCCGGCCCGACGAGGAGCTGCGCAAGCTCGCCAAGCTGGCCGTCGAGCTCGACGTCGACGGCGCGCTGTCGGTGGGCGACGTCGACGCGGCGCTGGCCGCGGTCGCGCGCGCCCCGCGCGGCGGCGAGTGGCTGGCCGCCTGGGAGGCCGCCAAGGACCCGTGGTTCAACTTCTCCTCGGGCAGCGGCATGTACAGCAGCGACCGCGTGTGGCTCGACCACCTCGACATCCCGCTCGGCTTCGTGCGCGACTACGCGGCGCGGCTGCGCGCGGGGGAGACGATCGACCGCCCGACCGCGGAGATCGCCGCCGAGCGCGACCGCATCACCGCCGAGTACCGCGACCTGCTGGCCGACGACGAGACCCGCAGGGTGTTCGACGAGAAGCTCGGCCTGTCGCGGCTCGTGTTCCCCTACGTCGAGGACCACAACTTCTACATCGAGCACTGGTCGCTGTCGGTGTTCTGGCGCAAGATCCGCCAGCTCGGCGGCGTGCTCGCCGACGCCGGCTTCTGGGGCGAGGCCGACGACATCTTCTACGTGCGCCGCGACGAGCTGCAGCAGGTCCTGTTCGACTACGGCAACGGCTGGGGGATCGGCGTGGAGCCGATGGGGCCCTACCACTGGCCGGCCGAGATCGCGCGCCGCAAGCGGATCCTCGCCGCGCTGGACCGCAAGCCGCCGGCGCCCGCGATGAACGAGCCGCCGGAGGTCGTCACCGAGCCGTTCACGATCATGCTCTACGGCATCACGACCGAGGCGGTGGCGGGCTGGCTGTCGTCGGAGAGCGCGACCGGCGCGCTGAGCGGCATGGCCGCCTCGCCGGGCGTCGTCGAGGGCGTGGCGCGGGTCGTGTCGGGCGCCGAGGAGCTCGACGAGGTGCAGGAGGGCGAGATCCTCGTCGCGCGCATCACCGCGCCGAGCTGGGGGCCGGTCTTCGGGCGCATCGGCGCCGCGGTCACCGACATCGGCGGGATGATGAGCCACGCCGCGATCGTCTGCCGCGAATACGGCCTGCCCGCGGTGACGGGCGCGGGGTCGGCGACGACGTCGATCCGGACGGGGCAGCGGGTCCGCGTTGACGGGAGCAGCGGAACCGTCACCATCCTCGATTGATGGCAGACCGATACGACGCCGTGTGGGCGGCCGCGCTGCCGTACCTGCGCGCGCGCAAGAACGACATCCACGTGCCGATGGCCTTCGACTACGCCGAGCGCCTGCTCGAGCACCATCCGGAGGCCGACCGCGACGTCGTCCTGCTGGCCGTGCTGCTGCACGACAACGGCTGGGCGGTGGTCGATGAGCAGGCGATCTTCGCCGAGGGGTTCGGCCCGGGGATGATGGAGTCCGAGGTGCGTCTCGCCCACGAGCGCGAGGGCGCGCGGCTGGCCGGCGAGATCCTCGACGCGACCGGCTGGCCGGCGGCGGTGCGCGACGAGGTCGTCGAGATCATCGCCGGCCACGACACGCGCACCGAGGCGCTGTCGCGCAACGACGAGCTGGTCAAGGACGCCGACGCGCTGTGGCGCTTCTCGATCGCCGGGACGGCCATCGCGTGCGACTGGTTCGGGGTCACGCCCGGCGTGTACGCCGACCGCACCGAGCCGCAGATCGAGCACCGGCTGTTCACCGAGGCGGCCCGAGAGATCGCGCGGGCCGAGCTGGCGCACACGCGGCGGGTGCTGCGCTTCGACCAGCTCGGCGACCGGGACGCGGTGTCGCGATGAGCGCGTCGGCGACGGCGCCCGCGGTGGCGACGCACGGGCTGTGGATCGACGGGGCCTGGGGGCCGAGCGCCTCGGGCGCGACGAGCGAGGTGCATGACCCGGCGACCGGCGGGCTGCTGGCGCGGGTGGCGCGCGCGGACGAGCGCGACGCCGACCGCGCGGTGCGCGCCGCCGCGGCCGCCCATCCGGGCTGGAAGGCGACGCCGGTGGCCGAGCGCGCGCGGATCCAGCAGGCGGCCGCCGCGCTGATGCGCCGCGATGCCGAGGCGATCGGCCGCACGCTCACGCTCGAGCTGGGCCGGCCGCTGGCGGCGGCGGTCACCGAGGTGCGCCGGTCGGCGGACCTGCTCGACTACTTCGCCCAGGAGGGCCTGCGCCTGCGCGGCGAGCTGCCGCTGCTGGGCGAGGCCGACGAGCGCGTCGTCGTCGTGCAGGAGCCGATGGGCGTCGTCGTCGCGATCGCGCCGTTCAACTACCCGATCACGCTGCTGCTGATGAAGGTCGGCGCGGCGCTGATCACCGGGAACACGGTCGTCGCCAAGCCGGCGCAGGACACGCCGTTGTCGACGCTGATGCTCGCCGACCTGTTCGCCGAGGCCGGCCTGCCCGCGGGCGTGCTGAACGTGCTGACGGGCCAGGGCCGCGAGCTGGGAGAGGCGCTCGTCGGCCACCCGCTGCCCGCGAAGGTCGCGTTCACGGGCAGCACGCGCGCCGGCATCCGCATCCGCCAGCTCACCGCCGAGACGAACAAGCGCGTGACGCTCGAGCTCGGCGGCCAGTCGCCGGCGATCGTCTGCGAGGACGCCGACCTGGACGCGGCGATCCCGGCGCTGGTGCGCCACGCGTACGCCAACTCGGGGCAGTTCTGCTACCGCGTCAACCGCCTGTACGTGGCGGCGCCGATCTACGAGGCGTTCCTGGAGCGGTTCGTCGCGGGGGCGCGGGCGCTGCGGGTCGGCAACGGGCTCGACGAGGGCGTCGACCTGGGGCCGATGATCGGCGAGCGGATCATGGCCACCAGCGTCGAGCAGGTCGCCGACGCGCGGGCGCGCGGCGCGCGGATCCTGTGCGGCGGCGAGCGGCTGACCGGCGGCGCGTTCGACGGCGGCTGCTTCTTCCCGCCGACCGTGATCGCCGACGCGACGCCGGAGATGCTCGTCATGCGCGAGGAGACGTTCGGCCCGGTCGTGGGGATCGCGCCGTTCGAGACGGTCGAGGAGGCGATCGCGCTGGCCAACGACACGCGCTACGGGCTGGCCGGCTACGTGTTCAGCGCCGACCTGCGCCGCGCGTGGCGGATCGCCGAGGCGATCGAGGCCGGCTCGGTGTGGGTCAACGACATCCACCGGTCGCTGCACAGCGTCCCGTTCGGCGGGTACAAGCAGAGCGGGCTGGGGCGCGAGAAGTCCCGCCACGGGCTGGACGAGTACCTGGAGCTCAAGACGATGTACCTCGGCCTGTGAGCGGCCCGCTCGACGGGCGCAGCGTCGTGATCACCGGCGCCGGCGGCGGGCTGGGCCGGGCGTTCGCGGACGCGTTCTCGCGCGCGGGCGCGCGCGTGGTCGCCGCCGACCTCGACGCGGCGGCGGCGCAGGCGACGGTCGACGCGATCGGCGGCGAGGGGGTGGCGGTCGGCGTCGACGTCTCCGACGAGGCGAGCACGCGGGCGATGGCCGCCGCGGCGCTCGACGCATTCGGGTCGATCGACGTGCTCGTCAACAACGCGGCCGTGTTCGCGAACCTCGACCGCGCGCTGTTCGACGAGATCGCCGTCGAGGAGTGGGACCGCGTGATGGCGGTGAACGTGCGCGGGCCGTGGCTGTGCGCGCGGGCGTGCGCGGACGCGCTGCGGGCGGCCGGCGACGCGCACGGCGCGGCGATCGTCAACGTCTCGTCGGCGACCGTGTTCAGCGGCTCGCCGCGGTGGGCGCACTACGTCGCCTCCAAGGGCGCGCTGCTGGCGATGACCCGCGTGCTCGCCCGCGAGCTCGGCGCGCACCGCGTCCGCGTGAACGCGATCGCGCCCGGCTTCACGCTCACCGACGCCGGCCGCGGCCTCGTCGACGACCCGGAGTCCTACGGCGTGGCGCGCGGCGCGATCCAGCGCGCGCTGCAGCCCGGCGACGTCGTCGGGACCGCCGTGTTCCTGGCCACCGACGCGGCCTCGATGATCACCGGGCAGACGCTGGTGGTCGACGGCGGGCGCGAGTTCCTCTGAGCGCCGCGGGTCAGTCGTCGGCCCGCTCCCGCTCGGCGTGGCGCAGGCGCTCCTCCGCGGCGCGCGCCGCGCGCTCGAGCTCTCGCAGCCGTGCGGGCGACGAGGGGCGCGGCCCGTGGAGGCGCGCCTTGTAGAGCTCGTAGCGGTCGCGGCGATAGCGGGCCTCGGCGCGCAGCTCCTCGAGGCGATCCGCGGACGTCACGCGGGCGCCAGCTCCTCCAGCGGCACCGAGGCGTCGGCCAGGCGCTCGGGGTCGGCGGGCGCGGCCGCGTCGACGAGCCGGCGCAGCGGGTCGATCGCGTCCCACTCGTTGACGTGCATCGCGGCGGTCGGCCGCTGCTCGGCGTCCAGCCAGAACGCGATCAGACGGCGGGTGGCCGGGTCGCCGCGGACGACGAGCCGGTCGTCGCGCGCGTGGTGGCCGACGTACTCGAGGCCCAGGTCGTACTGGTCGGAGAAGAAGTACGGCAGGCGCGTGTACGGCTCGCCGTCGCCGGGCAGCAGGCGCCCGGCGGCGAGGCCCTGGTTGAGCGCGGTCGACCAGTGCTCGACGCGCAGGTGGCGGCCGTAGCGCGGATGGAACGCGCTGGCGACGTCGCCGGCGGCGAGCACGTCCGGGGCGCTCGCGGCCAGGCGCTCGTCGACGACGATGCCGTCGTCGACCGTCAGCCCGGCGGCCGCGGCGAGCTCCGTGTCGGGCGCGACGCCGACCGCGAGGAGGACGGTGTCGGCGGCGATCCTCTCGCCGTCGGCCAGACGGACGTGGTCGACGCGGCCGGCCCCGGCGATCTCCTCGACCGCGACCCCGGTGCGGACGTCGACGCCGTGGTCGCGGTGCAGGTCGGCGAAGAACGCGCCGAGCTGCGCGCCGAGCACGCCCTCCATCGGCTGGGAGGCCGCCTCCAGCAGCGTCACCTCGGCGCCCAGGGCGCGCGCCGACGCGGCGACCTCGCAGCCGATCCAGCCGGCGCCGACGATCGCCAGGCGTGCGCCGGGCCGCTGCAGGCGCTCGCGCAGCTCGTCGCTGTCGGCCATCGAGCGCAGCGTCATCACGCCGTCCAGGCCGGCGCCCGGGATCGGCGGGCGCTTCGGCACGGCGCCGGTGGCGAGCAGCAGGCGCTGGTAGAGCACCTCGCTGCCGTCGTCGACCGACACGCGCCGGCCGGCGACGTCGATCGCGGTCGCGCGGCGGCCGGTCAGCAGCTCGATCTCGTGCTCGGCCCACCAGTCCTCGGCCTGCAGGAAGGCCTTCTCGCGCGGGCTCGACCCGGCGAGGTAGTCCTTGGAGAGCGGCGGGCGCTCGTAGGGCGGGACGGGCTCGGCTCCGACGATCACCACCCGGCCGTCGAAGCCCTCGGCGCGCAGGGACTCGGCGGCCTTGCCGCCGGCCATGCCGCCGCCGACGATGACGAACGTCCTGCTGGAATCGGGCACGGCTGCCTCCGGTCGTGGTCGTGATGATCGTTGCGCACCGGGCGCCGCTTGGGAAGGACCCGCGGGGGCGCCGGTGCTCCCATCTCGTGTGCGTCGCGGCGCGCCCGGTTCTTACGCCCGGGGTAAGACCGCGGCGGGCGCGGTCGCGAACGTGGGGATGACCGTCGCCGCCTATGCTCGCCCGGTGACGCGACCGCCCGAGGACTCCGAGGCGTGGGTCGCCGCGCTCGGCGGACCGCCCGCCGTGCGCGAGCCGGCGCTGGCCGAGCTGCACGGGCTCCTGCTGCGCGGCGCCCGCTTCGAGCTGGCGCGGCGCCGCGCGTCGCTGCCGCACCTGCCGGCCGACGAGCTCGACGACCTCGCCCATCAGGCCGCCGACGACGCGCTCGCGGCGATCCTGGCGAAGCTCGGAACGTTCCGCCGCGCCAGCCGGTTCACCACGTGGGCGTACAAGTTCGTGCTGCTGGAGGCGGGCGTGAAGGCGCGCCGGCGCGCCTGGCAGGGGCGCGAGGTCCCGCTCGACGACGGCGACTGGGCCGTCGCCCGCGACCAGCGGCCATCGGCGCAGCGGGTCGTCGAGGGCGGGGAGGCGCTGCGCGCACTCGGCGTCGCGGTGCGCGAGTCGCTGACGCCGCACCAGCGCCGGGTGTTCCGCGCGCTCGCGCTCGACGGCGTGCCGATCGACGTGCTCGCCGAGCGCATGGGCACCACCCGCGGCGCGCTGTACAAGACGCTGCACGACGCGCGGCGCAAGCTGCGCGCCAGGCTGGCCGCCGAAGGTCACCTCGACGAGGCCCCGACCATGGGAGGCGCGACATGAGCCCCGATCGCCCCGACCGCGAGCTGCTCGCCCGGCTGCTCGGCCCCGCGGGGCCCGAGATCGGCTGCGACGAGTGCTTCGAGCTCATCGACGAGTACGTCGACCTCGAGCTCGCCGGCGAGGACGCCGACGCGCGCCTGCCCGGGATGCGCGCGCACCTGGAGGGGTGCCCCGCGTGCCGGGAGGAGCACGAGAGCCTGCGGGCGCTCGCGTCCGACACCTGATATTTCTACACCTCCATAGGGAAAAAGGGATCCGACACCCCGGATCGATCCGAAGGAGGCCCACCATGGCCGTATCGCCGCTGGCCGTCCGCACCGCTCAGACCACGTGGGAGGGCTCGCTGGCCTCCGGGAGCGGAACCCTCTCGTCGGGCAGCGGAGCGCTCGACGGCCAGCAGGTCACCTGGGCCGCCCGCACCGAGGCGCCCGGCGGCAGGACCAGCCCCGAGGAGCTCTGCGCGGCCGCGCACGCCTCCTGCTTCTCGATGGCCCTCGCCCTCAAGCTGGCCGAGGCCGGCAGCCCGCCGCAGCGGCTCGACGTGTCGGCGACCGTCACGCTGGCCGAGGCCGGCGGCGCCCCGACCATCACGACCTCGGCCCTCGCGGTCCGCGCGACCGTCGCGGGCCTGCAGCCGGACGCCTTCGACGCGATCGTCGCCGACGCCGCCGCGCTGTGCCCGGTCTCGCGGCTGTTCGCGGGGGCGGAGGTGACCGTGTCGGCGTCGCTGGCCGGCTGATCGTCATGGCGTGGACCGCACATCCGCCCGTCACCGCGGAGATCGCCAGGGCGCGCCGGGAGCTCGCGCCCGACGCCTACGACGCGTTCCGGCAGTTCAGCAGGGCCGTGTTCGCCGACGGCGCCCTCGACGAGCGCACCAAGCAGCTCATCGCGGTCGCGGTCGCGCACGTGACCCAGTGCCCGTACTGCATCGCCGGCCACACGAAGGCGGCGCGCCGCACCGGCGCCACCGAGCAGGAGGTGATGGAGGCGATCTGGGTCGCGGCCGAGATGCGCGCCGGCGGCGCCTACGCTCACTCGGCGCTGGCCATCGCCACGATGCACGAGGCCGACGCGGGCTGATCGTCGGCGCTCAGGCGCGCCCGCCCGTCAGCGCCAGGAACTCCTGACGGGTGCGCGGGTCGTCGCGGACCAGCCCGTGGAGGGCGGACGTGACGGTCCGCGCGCCGGGCTTGGCGACGCCGCGCAGCGACATGCACAGGTGCTCGGCCTCGAGCACGACCCCGACGCCCTTCGGCTCCAGCGTCTCGTTCAGCCACCCGGCCACCTGCGTGGTGAGGCGCTCCTGCACCTGCAGGCTGCGCGCGAAGCGCTCGACGACGCGGGCCAGCTTCGACAGCCCGACGATCCGCTCGCCCGGCAGATACCCGACGTGCGCGACGCCGACGAACGGCAGCAGGTGGTGCTCGCACATCGAGTGGAACGGGATGTCCGTGGCGACCACCAGCTCGTCGTAGCCCGCGTCGTTTGGGAAGGTCGTGGCCTGAAACGGCGCGGGCGTCAGCAGCTCGGCATACATGCGCGCCATCCGGGCGGGCGTGTCGCGCAGGCCCTCGGCGTCGACGTCGACGCCGAGCGCGTGCAGCAGGTGGCGCGCCGCCCGCTCGGCCGCCGCGACGTCGACGCCGGCGCCGCGGTCGGGATCGGACGGCAGGGGGAGGGGGGAGATGGCCTCGGTCACGCCGACGTTCGCGTCGGCGACCGGGCGGGTCTTACCTCCGCGACGGCGGCGGGGTGTCCGGCCCGCGCCACCCGGGCGGCGGGTCGCTGGCCGGGAACGACATCAGGCCCCAGGTGTCGACGGGATCGGGACGCTCGGAGGGGCGCTGCCGCTCCTCGACGTCGGCCGCGCGGGGCGGCGGGCTGGGCTTGACGGCGACGGCGCTCATGGGGCGTCCTCCTGGATGGGGTCGATGTGGTCGTTGCTGTTGCAATGGTCCTACCCGCGCGGGCCGGTTTCCATGGGTGTCGTTGACCAACCTCGGTAAGACCAGGCCCCACGCCGACGCTCACCGTGCAGACCCACGCTCCGCCGTCGCTCACGCGTCACGGTCGTGCGCGACGCGGAGAAGGAGATGATCACCATGGCGTCCATTCCGCTCGAGGCGACGCGCTCGACGAACCACGCCACGCCTGCCGTGCCGGGCCGCGACGACGTGCGGGTCGCCGCGCACCAGGCGTTCTGGCTGCTGCGCATCGCCTTCACCGTCGCGCCGATCCTGTTCGGCATCGACAAGTTCACCGACTGGTCGGTGCACTGGCCCGACTACCTCGCCGGCTGGGTGAACGACATCGTGCCCGGCAGCGGCCAGGACCTGATGTACGCGGTCGGCGTGGTCGAGATCGCCGCCGGCGTGCTGGTCGCGGTCGCGCCGCGGATCGGCGCGTTCGTGGTCGCGGCCTGGCTGGCCGGGATCGTGATCAACCTGCTGACCGCCGACGCGCCGCGCTACTACGACGTCGCGCTGCGCGACGTCGGGCTGATGCTCGGGGCGCTGACGCTCGGCCGCCTCGCGCTGGCGGTCGTGCCCGCGCGCCGGTCGGGGGCGCTGCCACGCCGGCCCTGGTGAGCGCGCGCTCGCTCAGCGCAGCGGGTCGAAGGGCGCGAGCTCAGGGGCGACGCGCCCGGTCGCGACCTGCCGCGCGAGCAGCCGGCCCGTGAGCGGGCCGAGCGTGATGCCCCACATGCCGTGGCCGCCGGCGACGAAGACGCCCTTCGTCGCCGTCGGTCCGATCAGGGGCAGGCCGTCGGGCGTCACCGGACGCGGGCCGACCCATTCGTCGCGGCGGCTGGACCAGTCGACGCCGCGCAGCAGCGGCGTGGTGGCCTGCTCGATCACGGCGACGCGGCGCGGGTCCAGCGGATCGTCGGGTCCGCGGAACTCCATCATCCCCGCCACGCGCATGCGGCCGTTCAGCGGCGTGCAGGCCACGCGGGCGCCGGGGAAGTAGAGCGGCGTCTGAGCCGGGGTCTCGGTCTCGACGCTGAAGCTGTAGCCGCGGCCGGCCTGGACGAGCGTGCGGACGCCGTGCGGGGCGGCGAGCGCGGACAGCCAGGCGCCGGTGGCGACGATGGCGGCGTCGGCGTGCAGGGGCTCGGTGCCGGTCTCGACGAGGACGCGGTCGCCGTCGCGGCGGACGCCGGTGACGGTGCGGTCCGTGCGGATCTCGCCGCCGCGGGCGCGCACCGCGTCGGCGAGCGCGCCGACGTAGCCGCCGGGGTTGATGAAGCGCTGGGCGCGGACGTCGACGGCGAGCGCGATCCCGTCCGACAGCAGCGGCTGGCGGGCACGGGCCTGGTCGCCCGTCAGGAGCTCGATGTCGATGGCCTGGCCGGTGCCCGCGACGAGGCGCAGCTCGTCGAGCAGGCCCTCGGCCTCGCGGTCATCGGCGAACGCGGCGAAGATCGAGGCGGGGTTGGAGCGGGCCTGGACGCCGCCGGCCTCGAGCGCGTCGAACGCGTCGAGCGCGAGCTCGTTCAGCGGCCGGTAGGCGGCCATGCCGCGGTGCCAGCGCTTCGGGGTGCAGAAGCGGGCGAAGCCGAGCAGGAAGCGCCACAGGCGCGTGTCGACGCGGACCGGCACGTAGAGCGGGGAGCGGTGGTCGAGGAGGGCCGTCAGGCCGTAGCGCAGGACCGACGGCTCGGGGAGCGGGACGGTCAGCGACGGCGACAGCCAGCCGGCGTTGCCCCACGAGGCGCCGGCCGCGATGCCCTCGCGGTCGACGACGGTGACCTCGGCGCCCTCCTCCTGCAGGAACCAGGCACACGACAGGCCGACCATCCCGGCACCGACGATTATCACTCGCATCGCTCGACCGTAGTCGCGCGGCCGCGGAATGCCAGCGACGCTTGATCGGATCTTCCGCGCCGTTCGTCCGACATCTGTAGGACGGAGGGCTAGCCTGGCGGGATGGCCACCGACCGTCTCCAGGCGCTGCTCGACGGGCTCGTCGCCGAGATCGGCTCGGGCGCGACCATCGAGGACCTCGACGGGCGCGCGATCGCCTACAGCGCGCAGCCGGGGCCGGTCGACGAGGCGCGCATCAGCGCGATCCTGACCCGCGAGACGCCGCCGGACGTGTACGCGTGGCAGCAGTCGCACGGGATCGCGACGGCGACGGAGCCGGTGCGGATCCCGGCCAACCCGGAGCTGGGGATGCTGCCGCGGCTGTGCGTGCCGTTGCGCCACCGGGGCGTGCGGCTCGGGCACCTGTGGATCATCGAGAGCGAGCGGGCGCTGAGCGATGCGGACGTCGCGGTCGCGTCGCGGACGGCGCGGAGCCTGGCCGCGCTCGTGTACCGGGACCGGTCGCCGGCGCTGGCCGCGCGCAGCGAGCGCGCGGCGCTGCTGGCCCGCGGCCTGACCGGGGACCGGCGGGCGGGCGCGCGCGCCCTGCGGCGGCTGGTGGACGAGCACGAGCTGCCGGCGCGGGCGCCGGTGCGGGTGCTCGCGCTGGCGCCGGTGGGCGCCGACGAGGCCGCGCGCGAGGACGCGCTGGCGCCGATCCAGGTCGCGCTGGCCGATCGGTTCGTCTCCCGCGCGCGCGAGCGGCTGGCGGCGGTGGTGGGCGCGCACGTGGCCATGCTCGTGGTGGACCCGCCGGAGGGCCCGGGCGTGCTGACCTCCGACGATGCGGCCGTGGAGCTGGCCGGGCGGCTGCGCGACGACGCGCTCGCCGCGCTGGGGCCGGGGGAGGCGCCGGTCGACGTCGTGGTCGGGGTCAGCGACGCGCACGGCGAGCTCGCCGAGGCGCGGGGCGCGCACGAGCAGGCGGTGGGGGCGGCGCGGGCGGCGGCGGCCGACCCGGCGCTGGGGCCGGTCGCGGCGTGGGCGCGCATCGGCGTCTACCGGCTGCTGCTCGGGGACGGGCTCGCGACGCTGGACCCGGGCGTCGCGTCGCCGGCGCTGGCGCGGCTGGACGGGCGCGACGCGGACATGCTGCGCGAGACGCTCGAGACCTACCTCGACCTCGGCGGCAACGTGCAGCGCACCGCGGCGGCGCTGCACCTGCACCGCACGAGCCTCTACCACCGGCTGGGCCGCATCGAGGAGCGCGCGGGCGTCGACCTCGCGTCGGGTCCGGCGCGGCTGGAGCTGCACGTGGCGCTGAAGCTGGCGCGGCTGGCGGACGCGCCGGAGGTCTAGGTGCGCGGCGGGCCGTCCGCGTAGAGCGGGTCGGTCTCGCGGCGCAGGACCCCGCCGACGACCGGCATCCGCGAGAACGACTGCGCGACCACCATCGGCTGGGTGATGCGGATCTGCTGCCAGCGGTGGCGGATCAGGTAGGCGATCGACGTGCCGTAGGCGACGCCCGCGACGCCGGCCCAGACGGCGCACGACGCGCACATCGGGCACGACTCGGCCGACGTGACGAGGACCGTCCTGCGCAGGTCGACGCCGGCGGCGGCGCCGGTGCGCATCGTGACGACCTCGGCGTGCGCGGACGGGTCGTGGTCGGTCCCGACGGTGTTGTGCCCGCGCGCGACGATCGCGCCGGTCTCCACGTCGACGAGCACGGCGCCGAACGGGAAGACCGCCTGGCGAGCCTCGGCGACCGCCTCGGTCATCGCCTGGCGCAGCGTCGCGCGGACCGGGCGGGGGAGGGCGGAGACGGGGCTGAGGCGCGGGCGCCGGCGGCCGGTCGTCGCGGCCGACGCCGCCTCGGGCGCGATGACGGCGCCGGCGGCGGCCGCGCCGCCGATGCGCAGGAACGAGCGGCGGTCGAGGTCGAGCATGGCCGGACCCTACGGGGGCGGCGGGGCGCCCTGCCGGGATTCGCGCGCGGCTGGGCCGGGAAGCCGCGGGCCATGCGCTACTGGACCCAGCTTGCCTGCGAGCAGTTCCCGCCCAGCGACCTGATGCGCCAGGCCGTGGAGGCCGAGCGCGCCGGCTTCGACGCGCTGTGCGTCAGCGACCACTTCCAGCCATGGTGGGAGCCGGGCGAGTCCGGGCAGGCGTGGGTCCTGCTCGGTGGGATGGGATGCGCGACCGAGCGGATCCCGATCGGCACCGGCGTCACGGCGCCCGTGCACCGCTACCACCCGGCGATCGTCGCCCAGGCGTTCGCGACGCTCGAGGAGATGTACCCGGGTCGCGCGTTCCTGGGGATCGGGTCGGGCGAGGCGCTCAACGAGACGCCGACCGGGATGGACTGGCCGGAGGTCGGCGAGCAGGTGGAGCGCATGGACGAGGCGCTGGAGATCATCCATCGGCTGCTCGTCGGTGAGCGCCTCGACCACGACGGGCGCTTCTTCCGCACCAAGCACGCGTACCTCCACACGCGGGGCGCGCGCCGGCCGCCCGTGTACGTGTCGGCGTTCGGGCCGCGGGCTGCTGGGGTGGCCGCGCGGCGCGGCGACGGGCTGTGGACGCTCGCCGATCCCGAGCGCGCGCCGGAGGTGATCGAGGCCTACCGCGTGGCGTGCGCCGATGCGGGCCGCGAGCCGGGCGAGATCATCCTCCAGGTGGGTGCGTCCTGGGCGCCGAGCGACGACGAGGCCATGGCCGGCGCCCGCGTGTGGAAGGCCGCCCAGCCGCCCGAGTACTACACCGACGACTGGAGCGTCCCGCGGGCGATGGCCGACCACGCCGAGCACGAGGTCTCCGACGACGCGTTCCGCGAGGCGTACATCGTCTCCCCAGACCCCGACGAGCACGCCGAGCGCATCCGCGAGGTCGAGCGGATGGGCGCGACGATCGTGTGCATCCAGAACGCGTCGGGCGCCGACCCGCACCCGGCGCTGCGCGTCTACGGCGAGCTGGTGCTGCCGGCGCTGCGGGGCGCGCGGACCGCGTGATCCTCGGCGAGCCTGGACTGCAGGGCGCGGATGATCTCGCCGCGGAGGCCTGATGTCAGGAGTCCGGGACCGAGCGGGCCGGAGCGGTTGGTGCCGAGCGGCGGGAGCTGCCGGAGCGCGGCCCTCACGGGCTCGGTCATGTGGGCGAGCTGCCAGTCGATCTCTCGCGCGATCGCTTCGGGGTCGTCGGGCGCCGCGAGCCCGGCCGCCTCGGCGGCGTAGGCGGCCGCGCCCAGCGCGTGCGCGCCCATGTGCGCGACGGCCGCGGCCTGCCCGGCCGCGCGGGCTGCTGCTGCGGCTGCAGGGTTGTTGACGTCACGCGCGGCGCCGCCGTTCGCGAACCGCCGCCGGATCTCCTCGGCGGTGTCGAGCTCCCCGCGCGCGAACGCCCGCGTGCGCGCGATGGCCTCGCGCGGCCTCCGATCTGTCGGCGCCTCCGCCTCGAACAGCGGGAGCACGCGCTCGGCGCAGTCGGCCGCCCACGCCGCGACGATCCGCCGGTCGTGTTCGGCGAGCGTCTGCGGGGAGGGCATGGGGACATGCTCGCGCCTCGCCCCGGCGGAGCCCCGACTCAGTCCATCGATCACGCTGCGGCGACGCTGCGCGCCACCTCGAAGAGCTCCTCGGGCATAGGAACCGGCAGCCGCCACGTGAAGGCCACGGGGCGCTCCCCGCGGTGCTCGACGTGTTCGACTGGTCCGAGGAACATGAAGGGCCGAGTCCCGAGCTCGTAGGTTTTGCGCTCGCGCACGAACAGCAGCACGTGGGAGCCCCGGGCGCGGTGGTTGATGTACCGCTGGACCCCGGGCTGATCGGGCGTCTGGCGGGACTGCGACTCCCAGTGGAAGAGCTCGCGGCTGATCGCGTAGTCGCGGTACATCGTCGTGGGGGAGTAGTCGCGCTCGGCCTTCTGGAGGTCGACGAACAGCACGTCGCTGTTGGCTTGCGGCACCCACAGGATGCCGCCCTGCGTGACCTTTCGCTTCGGGCCGCCGGCGTATCCCAGCGCAGCGATGATCTCCTGGCGCGAGTAGCGGGCGTGGAGCGTCAACGGGATCTCCGGCGCTAACAGAGACGGCGACGACGAAGTCTTGGACCGCTCGTCCGTTGCCTCGAGCAGATCACGCAGTTCGGCGATGATCGCTCCCTCCTCCCATAGCGCGGCGAAGAATGCGTCCAGCGACGGATGACCCCCGGCGCCTGATTCCAGGCCCCACGCGAGCATCGTGAGCAGCCTGCGCTGCCGTTCTTCACGGGTCGCCTCGCGAGGGGGATATCGCGACGACAGCAGATCGGAGTAGAACGCGATCCGTTCTGGGTCATCGATATGCGTGAGGCGCGCGATCGCCTTGAGAGTGCGCCGCTCAAGCTCCGGGTCGGACGGAGCCCGGGTCTTCAACCCGGCCTCCCGACGCAGCGCCGTCCAGCTTCCCGAGCGGTAGACATCCTCGAGCCGGTGCTCGTGGTCGTTGAGGAAGGCGTTGAGCGTGGTGTCGTCGGGCTTGCCCCGGAGGTCCCGCACGAGCGCGGACCAGCGCGATCGCCGTGCCGCCGCGCGGAGGTTGTCGAGCACGATCTCGCGGCTCTGGCGGTCGAGGTCGACGGTGCACCCGGCCGGAAGGAACGGGAAGTCCTGCACGACCTGCTTCAGCACGGGGCCGCGCCGGGTGTCCAGGATCGCGCGCAGTCGATCCTCGAATCGGAACTCGCGGCGGTGCTGCCCGATGAGGTCGATCACGGTGAGGTGACTCTTCCCGGCCGCGCGGCGCAGCCCGCGCCCGAGCTGCTGTGTGAAGACCGTGGCCGACGACGTGGGCCGCAGCAGGAGCACGCAGTCCACGTCGGGAACGTCGACGCCCTCGCCCAGCACCTCGACCGAGAAGACGCACCGCAGCTTCCCGGCGCGGAGTGCCTGTAGATGTTGGTCGCGCTCCGATGGCGGATCGTCTCCGGTCAGCGCAACGCTCGGCAGGCCCGCTTCGGTGAACTTGCGCGCCATGTAGTGCGCGTGCTCCTTCGAGACGCAGAACCCGAGGGCGCGCATCGCGCCCGGATCGAGCACGATGCGGCGGAGGGCCTCCAAGAGCTTCGCGACCCGTAGATCGTCGTTGGACAGCAGCGCGCTGAGCTCCTCGGTGACGTAGCCACCTCGACGCCACGTGACCTGGCTGAGGTCCGTTCCATCGGCGACGCCGAAGTACTGAAACGGAACGAGGAACCCCTGGTCGATCGCCTCCCAGAGACGAAGCTCGACGGCAATCCGATGGTCGAACCAGACGGTCACATCCTGGCCGTCAAGGCGCTCCGGTGTGGCGGTGAGCCCGAGGAGCTCGCGCGGCGTCAGGTGCTGTAGTAGCCGGTCGTACGTCGCAGCGGCGGCATGGTGGAACTCGTCGACCACCACCACGTCGAACGCGTCCGGCGCGAGCTGGGCGAGCCGGTCGGCGCGGAGTGACTGGACCATCGCGAAGACGTGGCGGCCTTCTGCGATTCGGCCGCCGCCGTGGATCTCGCCGAACGAGCCGTCCCGGAGCACCGCGCGATAGGTCGCCAACGACTGACGCAGGATCTCCTCGCGGTGCGCGACGAAGAGCAGTGAGAGGTCTTCACCGGACCTCTTCACAAGCTGCTGGTAGTCGAGCGCGGCCACGACGGTCTTGCCGGTTCCCGTCGCGGCGACGACGAGATTGCGGTGCCGGTCATGGCGTTCACGCTCGATCGTGAGCGCCTCGAGCATGCGCTGCTGGTGCGGATACGGCCGGACATCGAGGTTCGCAAACGAGATCGTCGAGGTCTCGCCGAGCGACCTCCGGTCGTGCTCCGCCAATGCACGCTCCAGGTCCTCGCCATTCGTCTCCGGGTGATATGGCTCGAAGTGCTCCGAGGCCCAGTGGCTCTCGAACATCATGCGCACGCGGTCGATGACGCGTGACGCGTCGACCGAGGAGAGACGGACGTTCCACTCGAGACCGTCGAAGAGCGCCGTGTGCGAGAGGTTCGACGATCCGACGAACGCGGTGGTCAAGCCGGAGGCACGCTCGAGGAGCCATGCCTTGGCATGGAGTTTGGTCGTGCGGGCATCGAACGCGACGCGGACTTGGGCGCCCAACGCGACCAGCTCGTCGACGGCCCGCTTCTCGGTGGCGCCCATGTAGGTCGTGGTGATTACGCGGATGCGGCCACCGCGGGCTACGACGTCGCTCAGGGCGTCACGGAGGTGTCGTACGCCGGACCAGATCACGAACGCACAGATCAGGTCGACGGAATCCGCTGACGCGAGCTCGGCGCGGAGCTCGGACCCGACGTTCGGCTGGCCCTCTCCGTTGACGAGGAGGTCGCTCTGGCCAAACGGGGTCTCGGGCAGCGGCGGGAGATCGACGACGTCGCCGAGCGGGGAGCGAGCTTTGACACCGCGGAGGATTCGCGGCGGCACCACGACGTGGCTATCGGCGCCGTCCCGGATGGTGCGGCTGAGGAGTTCGTTGACGCGACTCGCCTGGGTGGCCGCTGTGCTGTCGGTCGCTGCGAGATCGGCTCGCAACTCCTCCATCACATGGCGAGCAAGGCGATCGGGAGCTTCGGCGTCGTCGAGGTCGGTCGTGTCGACGACCTCCGGCTCGAGCTCGCGCAACGTGTGCTCGAGCCGGCGCGTGACCAGATGGTCCCTCGGGCCCGGATCGGTCGCGCCCATTCTGGTTCAGGCTCCGTCGTCCCAGAAGCGGCGAAGCCGCGTGAGTTCCGTCTCGCTGGTCATCCGATCTCTCGCGGTGGGCATCCTCTCAGGTGCGCCAGTTCGGCGTGAAACCCTCTGGACCCGGGGCTTGAGCGAGCGTGGACCGGCCGTGGTCTATCTGCAGATCCGAAGATCGCGCGCGATCCGCGAGGAGGCCCTCCGGCTCCGACGCGGCACGGCCCTTTGTCATCGGGGCCCATGTCGGCGTTCACCCAATCCGTTGGCGGCGCGGGTCCGCCAGGGCGGGGGAGGTGGCCATGAAGAAGGCCGCAGCAGCGGCGACGAGGGCGACTCATCGTGGCAGCACGGGCCGCACATACCGCTGCCCGACCTCGACAACGAAGAAGCCCCGCCGAGGCGGGGCCTATCGATGCGCCGGAGAGGACTCGAACCTCCACGAGCTATTCGCTCACAAGGCCCTCAACCTTGCGCGTCTACCAATTCCGCCACCGGCGCGAGGGCGGAGCGAGCATAGCGACATTGTTTCCGTCCAGGGCTCGCGCTACCTTCTCGAACACATGTTCCCCTCTGACCACCGAACAGCGTGAGGAGAGCCGAGGCCATGGACCTCACCAAGCGCCAGCAGGAGATCTTCGACTTCATCAAGCAGTACACGGCCAAGTACGGCTATCCGCCGACGGTGCGCGACATCGGCAAGGCCGTGGGGCTGGCGTCGTCGTCGACGGTCCATGCGCACCTGGCCAACCTCGAGAAGGTCGGGCTGCTGCGGCGCGATCCGTCCAAGCCGCGGGCGATCGAGCTGCTCGACCGGGCGGTCGACAGCGTCAAGCACCTCGTGACGTCGGACGGCCGGCTGCCGGTCGTCGGCGCGGTCGCCGCAGGTCAGCCGATCCTGGCCGAGGAGAACATCGAGGACCACATCACGGTGCCGGCCGAGGCGGGCGGTGATCAGGGCGAGTTCGTGCTGACGGTGCGCGGAGACTCGATGGTCAACGCCGGGATGCTCGACGGCGACCTGGTCGTGGTCCAGCCGCAGGACACCGCGCGCGACGGCGAGATCGTGGTCGCGCTGGTGGGGGAGGAGGCGACCGTCAAGCGCTTCTTCCGGGAGCCGGATCACATCCGGCTGCAACCTGAGAACGACCACATGGAGCCGATCCGCAGCCGCGAGGTGCAGATCGTCGGGAAGGTGGTCGGATTGCTGAGGGTGGTGCAATGAGCACGCTGACCTTGCTGGACGCCATCGAGCGTCCGTCGATCCTCGGCGTCGACGGCGACCGGTTCGAGAGCCCGTCGCCGCGTGCCGACCGCGCCGACGGCGAGGCCGCCGGCCAGCCGGCCGTCGGCGGCACGCCGACGCTGGACGAGCTGCTGACGGACACGTGGGAGTCGCTGATGATCGGCCGCACCGCGACGTGCCCGATCTGCGACGGGGCGCTGGAGCCCCGCTACGCGGCCGGGCACACGCCGGTCGCCGGCCGCTGCACGAGCTGCGGCACCGAGCTGAGCTGACGCCCCGGCAGGGCGCGTTGCGGCGGTTGCCGGAGCCGCCGGATCAGCGCTAGATTGAACGGTGCAGGCCAGGCAACCGCGGAGGTTCTGTGCCTTCGAGGAAAGTCCGGACATCACAGGGCAGGGTGGTCGCGAAGGCGACCCGGGGAAACCCGCGGGAAAGTGCCACAGAAATGACACCGCCTACGTCCGGGGCTGCAGCTGCGTCCCGGGCCGGCAAGGGTGAAATGGTGCGGTAAGAGCGCACCGGCGTCGCGGTGACGCGGCGGCCAGGCAAACCCCACCCGATGCAAGGCCAAGCAGGACCGCTTGCAGGCTGCCCGCCGAGGTCCAGGTCGGCCGCTCAGATGGATGGTTGCCCACGACAGAATCCGGCTTATCGGCCTGCTACGGAGAGGCCCCGCACCGCGGGGCCTCTCTAGTTCCGGGGCCCCGACGGACGCGCGCCGGCGCTGCGGCGGTGGCGTGCGGCCGGGCGATCGCCGCACTCCGTAGTCCCTACGGACACGCCATCCGCAGCAAGCCCGGTGTCCGCTCGGCGCGCCCGTCCATACGGTGCGCCGTACCCGCGCCGGACGGCCCGGGCCGCGGCCGGACCACCCGCCCGTCTCCCACCCCCACCGGGCGGGAGTCCGCGCCGCTCGGGCCGTTCCCGCGCCCGATCGACCAGGAGCAGGAGCATGTCCGACACCGTCACGTTCACCGACCGCGGCGCCGCCAAGATGCAGGAGGTCCTCGCCGCCGTGCAGGACGCCGACGGCGCCGGCCTGCGCATCGACGTCATCTCCGGCGGCTGCTCCGGCTACCAGTACCGCCTCGCGCTCGACGAGCCGGGTGAGCGCGACCTCGTGTTCGAGGATCGCGGCGTGCGGATCGTCGTCCACGACGAGCACCTGCCGTTCGTGCGCGGCGCCGAGGTCGACTACGTCGACGACGCCGGCGGCCCGAGCTTCCGCGTCAACAACCCCAACGTCGTCTACGGCTGCGGCTGCGGCAACTCGTTCGTGCTGCGCGAGGAGGCCGGCGCGACCGCCTGACCGCGGCCGCCCATGCGGGCGCGCGCGCTCGCGACCTCAGCCCCAGAAGATCCCGGTCGGGTCCGCGTCGAGCTCCTCGAGCTGCGGCCCGATCGCCTTCGTCGGCCCGCGGTCGCCGCGGTAGGTGGTCCAGCCCGTCGCCGTCGGCTCGCGCAGCGACCACTGGCCCGTGCCGACGCGGTAGCGAAGCTGCGCGATCGGCGTGCGCGTCCACTCGCGCGCGCTCGGCTGCCACGGCGCGCGCAGCTCGGTGATCGTGATCGTGTTGCCCTCCTGCGCGACCTCGAGGCGCAGCTCGTCGGCGACGCTCTCGGGGGCCCGCCGCGCGCACAGCTCCCGTACCGCGTCGAGCGCCTCCTGGCGGACATCGGTCGGGATCGGCATCGCGCCGACCGTAGCGAGCGACGGCGCGGCTGTCAGTCGGTGACAGGACGCGCCCAGATGTTCGCGCACTCCTCGCACACCGCCTGGGGGATGACCCCGGCGCGCATGAGCAGGGCGAACGCCTGGCAGCCCAGGCACAGGCCGAACGCGGACTCCAGGAACGCGGCCGCCGCGAGCGCGCCGGTGACGATCCAGGCGGCGGTCGGCGCGCCGGCGAACGCGAGCACGGCCGCGGTCGTCGAGAACGTCAGGCCGATCGTCTGCGCGAAGCGCTTCGGCGGGCCGGGCACGAGCTTGGCGGGGCCGAGGCGCGGCGCGATCACGCGGGTGGCCAGCAGCCCCAGCGGCGAGAAGCGCGGGCCCGACGCGACGCGCGCGGCGAAGCCCAGCGCCAGCACGATCAGCAGCCAGCGCCAGCCGGTCGCGATCGCGAGCACGCTCAGCGCGACGACCCCCGCCGCCACGACACGAGCGGCCTTCTCGTTGACCGGGTTGGGGAAGCTGAACACCGCACCAGACAATAGCGCGAAAACGGATGGGAATTTGGAGATTTGGGGCGCGCGAGTGCCGGCGTGCCCATCCCGCGACCTGGTTGCGCGCCGGTCGTTCGGATGCGAACATGCGTTCGATGAGCGTCGTCTGCGTCCACCTTCCACGCCTCGCCCTCGCGGTCGCCGCGGGTGACCGGGCGACGCTCCTGCGCGAGCCCGCCGCGCTCGCGCCGGAGCCGGGCGGCGAGCAGCGCATCGGCGAGGTGTCGCTGGCCGCCGAGGCGTTCGGCGTGCGCGCCGGGATGCGGCTGGGGGAGGCGCTCGCGCGCTGCCCGCAGCTCGCGCTCCTGCCGCCCGATCCGATGGGCGTCGTCGACGCGTGGGAGCGGGTGATCGCGCGCCTGGAGTCGATCGGCGCCGCGGTCGAGGCCGAGCGGCCCGGGCTGGCCTGCTTCGACGCCTCCGGGCTGCGCCGCCTGCACGGCGGCACGCTGGAGGCGACGCTCGACGCCACCCGCCGCGCCCTCGGGCGGCCCGTCCGCCTCGGCGCCGGGCCGTCGCGCTTCACCGCGCTGGCCGCCGCCCACCGCGCCCGGCCCCGACGGGCGGAGATCGTCACCGGCGACGCCGCCGCGTGGCTGGCCGGCGAGCCCGTCGCCCTGCTGGGCCTGCGCCCGGCGACCGCCACGCTGCCCGAGCCGTTGGAGCGCTTCGGGCTGACGACGCTCGGCGCCGTCGCCCGGCTCAGCCGCGCCGAGCTGGCCGACCGCTTCGGCCCCGCCGGCGTCGCCGCCCACGCGCTCGTGCGCGGCCGCGACGAGACGCCGCTGCGCCCGCGCGCCGCCGGCGAGTCGCTCGAGGAGTCGCTCGAGCTGCCCGAGGCCGGGTCCGGCGCGCAGCTCGAGCGGGCGTTGCAGATCCTGGTCGACCGGGTCCTGGCCCGCCGCGAGCGGCGTGGGCGGACGCTGCGCGCCGTCGCGGTCGCCGCCCGGCTCGTCGAGGGCGGCACCTGGCGCGAGCGCGTCGTCTTCCGCGAGGCCATCGCCGATCCGCTGCGGATGCGCCTGGCGATCTGGCGGCGCCTGACGCTGCTGCCCGCCCCGGCCGAGACGCTGCGCCTGAGCGTCGAGCGCTTCGGCCCGCCGGGCGGCGACCAGCGTCCGCTGCTGACCGACTCCGCCGAGCACCGCCTCGGCCGCCTGCGCGAGGCGATTCGCCAGGCCCGCGCCGCCGCCGGGCCCGAGGCGGCATTGCGCATCCTCGCCGTCGACCCCGATTCGCGCTTCCCCGAGCGGCGCGCGGTCCTGACGCCGTTCGAGGCATGAGCGACGGTGTCGTGCTCGACGCGCGTCAGGCGTTCCGCGACGGGACGCGCCGGCCGGCCCGCGGGTGCCGCGGCTCCCGCCGGCCCGACGCCGCGCCCGGTCCCGACGGCCTTGGCGCCGATCTCGACCCGGCCGTCCCGACCGACCCGTCCGCGCCCCGCGTGACCGGTCCTCGCCGCCTGGACGAGCCGCGGCCCGTGCGCGTGCGCGCCGACCGGCGCGGGCGCCCGCTGGTCGTCGACGGGCGCCGCGTCGAGGCCGTGCGCGAGTCGTGGCTGATCGAGGACCGCTGGTGGACGGAGCGCCCGCTGCGGCGCCGCTACTGGGAGGTCGTCACCTCCGACGGGCGCGATCTCGTCGTGTTCCGCGAGCTCGTGGTGGGCGGCTGGTTCACACAACGGGGATGATGGGTCGCCTCGCGGGGCAGGATCGACCCGATGACCACGTTCACGATCACGCCGAGGGGGCCGTTCTCGCTGGCCGCCGCCGAGCGCTTCTACGGGCGCTGGGAGGCGACCGCTGGGGTCCGCGCGCGCCCCGGGGAGCTGCTGCGCATCGCGTTCCTGGTCGACGACTGGCGGGGAGCGGCCGGGCTGGTCGTCCGTCAGGACGCCGCCGACGGTCCGGTCGAGGCGGAGCTGCTCGCCACTCAAGGCGACGTCGACCCGAGCCGCGTCGAGGCCCAGCTCACCCGGGTCCTGTCGCTCGACCACGACGGGACCGGCTATCCGGCGGTCGGCGAGCGCGACGAGGTCGTCGGCGAGCTCCTGCGCGCCGGCGGCCATCAACGCCCCGTGCTCTACCACTCGCCCTACGAGGCGGCCTGCTGGGCGATCATCATCGCCCGCATCCACTCCGTCCAGGCGCGCCGGATCCGCCTGACCGTCAGCGAGGCGCTCGACGTGGACGGGGTCGACCTGGGCGTGTTCCCCTCGCCCGAGGCGCTCCTGCGGCGCGACCACATCGACGGCCTCTCCGACGAGAAGGTCGCCTGCCTGCACGCCGTCGCGCGCGCCGCGCTGGAGGGTGAGCTGGACCGCGACCGCCTGCTCGCGCTCGAGCCCGGCGAGGCGCTGCAGCGCCTGCAGCGGCTGCGCGGGATGACCGCGCTCGGGGCGGCGCGCATCCTCCTGCGCGGGGTCGGGCCGACCGACGCGCTGACGACGGTCGAGCCGCGCATGCGCCACGCCGCCGCGATCGCCTATCGGCGTCCCGAGCTGCTCACCGACGACGCCGCGTTCACGGCGCTCGCCGAGCCGTGGCAGCCCTACCGCACCTGGGTCAGCGTCCTCCTGCGGTCGAGCGCCCCTGAGCCGCCCGATAGCGCCTGATCAGCGCGTTCGTCGAGCTGTCGTGGGCGAGCTGCGGCTCCTCCTCGCCCTGCAGCTCGGGGATGATCTTCTGGGCCAGCTCCTTGCCCAGCTCCACGCCCCACTGGTCGAACGAGTTGATGCCCCAGACCGTCCCCTGCGTGAAGACCTTGTGCTCGTACAGGGCCACGAGCGCGCCCAGCGTCCGCGGCTCAAGGCGGTCGCACAGGATCGTGTTCGTCGGCTGGTTGCCCTTCGTCACGCGGTAGGGCTCCGGCGCCTCGCGCCCGAACGCGAGCGCCTCGGTTTGCGCGAACAGGTTGGCGGTCAGCAGGTCGTGGTGGTCGCCCACCGGGTTCAGCGTGTGCAGGAACCCGATGAAGTCGCACGGGATCAGCTTCGTGCCCTGGTGGATGAGCTGGTAGAAGGCGTGCTGGCCGTTCGTCCCCGGCTGGCCCCACACGATCGGCCCGGTCTGCACGTGCACCTGGCGGCCCTCGAGGTCGACGTGCTTGCCGTCGGACTCCATGTCGAGCTGCTGCAGGTAGGCGCTGAAGCGGTCCAGGTACTGGTCGTAGGGGAGCACCGCGAGGGTCTGGGCGCCGAAGAAGTCGTTGTACCAGATGCCGATGAGCCCCATCAGGACCGGCAGGTTGCGCTCCAGCGGGGTCGTGCGGAAGTGCTCGTCCATCGCGTGGAAGCCGGCGAGCATGTCGCGGAACTGCTCGGGCCCGATCGCGACCATCAGCGACAGGCCGATCGCCGACGGGTACGAGTAGCGCCCGCCGACCCAGTCCCAGAACTCGAACATGTTGGCCGTGTCGATGCCGAACGCGCTGACGCGCTCGGCGTTCGTCGACACCGCTACGAAGTGCTTGGCGACCGCGTCCTCGCTGCCGAGGGCATCGACGATCCAGTCGCGCGCGCTGTGGGCGTTCGTCAGCGTCTCCAGCGTCCCGAACGTCTTCGAGGAGATGATGAACAGCGTCTCCTCGGGGTCCATGTCGCGGACCGTCTCGGCGAAGTCCGTGCCGTCGACGTTCGAGACGAACCCGAAGTGCATGTCGCGGTCGCTGTAGTGGCGCAGCGCGTCGTAGGCCATCGCCGGGCCGAGGTCCGAGCCGCCGATGCCGACGTTGACGACGTTGCGGATGCGCTTGCCGCTGTGGCCGGTCCAGCTCCCCGAGCGCACCGCGTCGGCGAAGGCGGCCATGCGGTCGAGCACCGCGTGGACCTCCTTGACGACGTCGACGCCGTCGACGACCAGCGACGCGTCGCGCGGCAGGCGCAGCGCGGTGTGCAGGACGGCGCGGTCCTCGGTGACGTTGATGTGCTCGCCGGCGAACATCGCGTCGCGGCGCGCCTCCAGCCCGCGGGCGCGCGCGAGCGCGAACAGCAGCTCGAGCGTTTCCTCGGTGATGCGGTTCTTGGAGTAGTCGAGGTAGACGCCGGCGCCCTCGGCGACGAAGCGTTCCCCGCGGTCGGGCGACTGCGCGAACAGGTCGCGCAGGTGGACGTCGCGCAGCTCGCGGTGATGCGCCTCCAGCGCCTTCCACTCCGGGGTCTCGTGCACGGGGGTGAAGCTCACGCCTGGTCTCCTGGGAGTTGCGGGGACAGCCACTTCGCGCCGCGGGGAAGGAGGTGGTCGGCCTCCGGGGGCCCCCACGACCCGGGCTCGTAGAAGTGGATCGGGGTCGCGTCGCCGAGGATGCCGTCCACGATGCGCCACGCGGCCTCCACGGTGTCCTCGCGCGCGAAGAGCTGCTGGTCGCCCTTCATCGCATCGCCGAGCAGGCGCTCGTAGGGCTCCATCTCGTCGCGCGGGCGCTCGTCGAGCACCAGCGACTCGTCGCAGCCGGTCATGCCCTCGCCCGGCGTCTTGGCGCGCACGTCGAGCGAGATGCGCAGGTCGGGACCGATCTGGAAGCGCAGGCGGTTCGGTGTCCCCTTGTCGAACACCCGCTGCGGCGGCTCGGTGAGCTGGACGATCACCTCGGTGGCGGTGACCGGGAGCTGCTTGCCGGCGCGGATGAGGAACGGTACGCCGGCCCACCGCCACGAGTCCACGCGCAGGCGCACGGCGACGAACGTCTCGACCGTCGAGTGCTCGGAGACGCCCTCCTCGTCGCGGTAGCCGACGAACTGGCCGCGGACGACGTCCTGGGGCGTGAGCGTGCGCAGCGAGCGCATGAAGCGGACCTTCTCGTCGCGCATCGCCTCGTTGCCGTGCTCGGCCGGCGGGTCCATCCCGGTCAGCGCGAGCACCTGCAGCAGGTGGTTCTGCACGACGTCGCGGATCGCGCCCGCCTCCTCGTAGAAGCGCCCGCGGCCCTGCACGCCGAACGACTCGGCCATCGTGATCTGCACGTGGTGGACGTGCTCGCGGCGCAGCAGCGGCTCCAGGAACGTGTTCGCGAAGCGCGTGTAGACGAGGTTCTCGACCGGCTCCTTGCCCAGGTAGTGGTCGATGCGGAAGATCGAGGACTCCGGGAAGACCGCGTGCAGGACCTCGTTGAGCCGCGTGGCGGAGGCCAGGTCGTGGCCGAACGGCTTCTCGACGACGACGCGGGCGCCGTCGGCGCAGCCGGCGCTCTGCAGCGCCTCCACGACGGTGGCGAACAGCGACGGCGGGATCGCCAGGTAGTGCAGCGGGCGCTTGGCGTCGCCGAGCTCGCGCTTGAGCGCGGCGAACGTCTCGGGATCGGCGTAGTCGCCGTCGACGTAGCGCAGCAGCGAGAGCAGCTCGTGGAAGGCGTCGTCGTGGTCGGCGATGGAGTCGTGCGCGCGCTGCTTGAGGTCGTCGAGTCCCCATCCGGCCTTGGCGACGCCGATGACCGGCACCTTCAAGGCGCCGCGGCGGACGAGCGCGTGCAGGGAGGGGAAGATCTTCTTGTGCGCGAGGTCGCCGGTGGCGCCGAAGAAGACGAAGGCGTCGCTGTCGTGGCTCATGACAGAGGGGAGCCTCGCAGAGCGAGCGGCGCCACGGGGGCGAAAACGCGTGTTCGTGCGCCTTTCTGCGCAGAGTCTCCGCGGAGTCGGCACAACCTGGTGTAGAGCTGTGACATCTCGCGCTGCACGCTTGGGTCGTGGACGAGCGCGGGCAGGCATCGGTCGAGTGGGTGGGTGTCGTGGCGCTGGTCGCGGCCTTGCTCGCGGTCGTCGTCGTGCTGGCGCTGCCCGGCGACGGGGTGGCCGGCGCGGTCGTGCGGCAGATCCATCGGGCGCTGTGCATCGTCAGCGGCGGCGTGTGCGACCTGGACCGGCGCCCGTGCGTCCTCACGTCGGGGACCACGCGCGATCGCGCGCACGTGACCGTGTTCTCGCTGCGCGTGGGGCGCGACGAGCTGATCGTCCACGAGCGCCTGTCGGACGGGCGTGTCCTCGTCACCTACCTGGGCGACACGCGCTTCGGACTCGACGTCGGCGCCGCCTCGGACGCGTGGATCAAGGCCGCCGGCGCGCACATGTCCGCGGGGCGCAGCGCGCGGGCGGCGCTGCTCGCCGCTGCGGGCGGGGGCGAGACCTGGCTGTTCGAGGACGCGTACGCCGCCGACGCGGGCATGGCCGCGCTGTCGGAGGGCCGCGACCCGCCGCGGGGACGGCGCGCGGAGTGGGTCGACCGCCGCGGCCTGGGCGTCGACCTCGACGCGCGCGCGGGCCGGGGCAGGACGTCGGGCGTGCTCGGCCTGGAGGCGAGCATGGTCCGCGGCACGATCGTCGACGAGCGCGACGGCAGCCGCACCCACGTCCTCGAGCGCGGCGTCCAGGGCGAGGCCGTGCTCTCGCGCAAGGACGACGGCGCGCACGGGCGCGGCGCGGCCGACGAGCGCATCAGCGTCCGCACCGACGCCGCCGGCCGGCCGCTGGAGCTGGCGATCGTGCGCACGGGCGAGCTCGAGGGCGCGTTCAGCCTGCCCGACCGCGTGCAGCCGATCGCGCAGGCGCTCGCCGGCGGCAGCCAGGCGGGACGGCGCTGGGTGGTCGAGCAGCGCCTCGACCTGACCGACCCGCTCAACCGGCGGGCGGCGCAGGAGTACGTCGAGGCGATCCGCCTGCCGACGTCGCGCCTGGGCGGCGCGACGCAGGCGCTGCGCGACCGGATCGCGGCGTCCGGCGTCACCGAGACGCGCACCTACGGCGTCGCCTACGAGCACAACGGCGGCGCCGGCGTGAGCGCCGGCGCGGGGATGAAGTTCGGCGCCGCCATCTCCGACGAGACCGAGGAGACGCGCCTGCTGGACGCCCGCGTGCAGGGGCCCGACGGCCAGTGGCGGGCGCGCCGCGACTGCCTGGAGCCGACGGTCGCATGAGCGCCGGTAGCGTGTCGGCGCGATGGTCGATCTCGTCGGCTTCCTGGCCGGTCGCTGGACGGTGGAGCGGACGCTGCGCTGGGGCGACGAGGAGGGCGCCTTCGCCGGCGTCGCCGAGTTCCGCCCCGACGGCGACGGCCTGGTCTGGGACGAGGAGGGACGCCTGCGCTGGCAGCGCTACGACGGCCAGGCGCGCCGGCGGCTGCTCGTCGTGCCGGCCGGCGACGGCTGGGAGGTCCGCTTCGACGACGGGCGCCTGTTCCACCCGCTGGACCTGCGCTCGGGCGAGGACGACGCGGTGCACCCGTGCGGCGAGGACCGCTACGAGGGCGAGTACCGCGTGCTCGGCGACGACGAGCTGCTGGTCCGCTGGCGCGTGGTCGGGCCGGCCAAGGACCAGGAGATCCTCAGCCGCTACCGGCGCGCGTGACACCGTCCGCGAGGCATGCGAACATGTGTTCGCCTTGTCCTACGTCGAGCTCCACCTGCACTCCGCCTACTCCTTCCTCGACGGCGCCTCGATGCCCGACGAGCTGGTGCCCGCCGCGCTGGAGCGGGGCCACCACGCGGTCGCGCTCACCGACCACAACAGCCTGTCGGGCGCGATGGAGTTCGCCCAGGCCGCCAAGGCCCACGGGCTGCGGGCGCTGCACGGGGCCGAGATCGACGTCGTCGACGCCGCGGGCGAGGCCGCCGGCGCGCCGTCGCGCCACCTCACGCTGCTCGTGCGCGACGCGACCGGCTGGCGCAACCTCTGCCGGCTGCTGACGCGCGCGCACGCGGACACGCGCCGGCCGGGGCGGCCGGGCTGGATCGGCGAGCCGTCGGTCACGCTCGACGAGGTCGTCGACCACGCCGAGGGGCTCGTCTGCCTCAGCGGCTGCGCCGACCGGGGGGTGCGCGACGAGCCGACGATGCGGCGGCTGCTGGACGCCTTCGGGCCGGACGCGTTCCGCGTGGAGCTGCAGCGGCCGTACGGGCGCCACGACCGCGCCCGCAACCGCGGGCTGGCGTCGCTGGCGCGGCGGCTGGGCGTGCCGTGCGTGGCGACCGGCAACGTTCACGCCCACAGCCGTGAGCGCGCCCGCCTGCAGGACGCGTTCGTGGCCATCCGCGAGCACACGACGCTCGACGCCTCCGAGCCGTTGCGGCGCGGCAACCACGCGCACGTGTTGACGACGCCGCACGCGATGGCCGCCCGCTTCGAGGACCACCCCGAGGCGGTGCTGGAGACCGCGCGCCTGGCCGACACCCTGACCTTCGACCTCACGCAGGACCTCGGCTACCGCTATCCGGGCTCCGAGGACCCCGACTCCGACCGCAAGCTCGCGGAGCTGTGCGCGGCGCGGCTGGAGGACCGCTACCCGCCCGGCCACCGCCTGCGCGCCGAGGCGCTCGGGCGCGTGGAGGAGGAGCTGCGCGTCATCCGGCTGCTGCGCCTGTCGGGCTTCTTCCTGCTGCACCACGAGCTGCTGGAGCTCGCGCGCGAGGTGGCCGCCGAGGTGCGCGACGGTGCCACCGCCCGCGCGCTGCTGCCGCCTGGCCGGGGGCGCGGCTCGAGCGTGTCGTCGATCGTCTGCTATCTCACCGGGCTCTCGCACATCGACCCGCTCGAGAACGCGCTGGCGCTCGGCCGGTTCCTCAACGAGGAGCTGACCTCGCTGCCCGACATCGACCTCGACTTCCCGCGCGACGTGCGCGAGGTGCTGATCCCGCGCGTGCACGAGCGCTACGGGCGCGACCGCTCCGCGCTCGTGGCCGCGTTCCCGACGTTCAAGGCGCGCAGCGCGATCCGCGAGCTGGGCAAGGCGCTGGGGCTGCCGCCGGGGGAGATCGAGCGCGTCGCGCGCGGCTCGGAGGGCTGGGGCTCCGAGGGGGTCGGCAGGGACATCGAGGTCGCGCTGGGGGAGGAGCGCCTGACGGGCGAGCCGCCCAGCCGCTGGCGCCGGCTGGCGGAGCTCGCGGCCGAGGCGTCCGGGCTGCCCCGCCATCTGTCCCAGCACTCGGGCGGGATGATCGTCGCCACCCGGCCGCTGATCGACTGCTGCCCGGTGCTGCCGGCCGCGATGGAGGGCCGTCAGATGGTGCAGTGGGACAAGGACTCCTGCGCCGACGCCGGCTTCCTGAAGATCGACCTGCTGGGGCTGGGGATGCTGTCGGCGGTCGAGCGCTGCGTGGAGCTGATCGCCGCGCGGCGCGGCGAGACCATCGACCTGTCGCGGATCCCGTACGACGACCAGGCCACCTACGAGGCGATCCAGAACGCCGAGACGACGGGCGTCTTCCAGATCGAGAGCCGCGCGCAGATGGGCTCGCTGCGGCGCACGCGGCCCGAGAACCTCGACGACATCACCATCCAGGTGGCGATCGTGCGGCCGGGGCCGATCGTGGGCGGCGCCGTCAACCCGTACATCGAGCGCCGCCAGCGGCTGCGCGTCGACCCCGACTACGAGGTCCCCTACGACCACCCTTCGCTGGAGCCGGTGCTGCGCGACACGCTCGGCACGATCATCTTCCAGGACCAGGTGCTCGAAGTCGCGCAGGCGTTCGCCGGGTTCAGCGTCGGGCAGGCCGAGGGGCTGCGCCGGGCGATGAGCCGCAAGCGCTCGGCGGCCGCGATCGAGGCCCACCACGAGGGCTTCGTGCAGGGAGCGATGGCGCGCCATCCCGACGTCGACGAGGCCCTGGCCGAGCGCGTGTGGTCGATGGTCGTCGGCTTCTCGGGGTTCGGCTTCCCCAAGGCGCACGGCGCGGCGTTCGGGCTGCTGGCCTACCAGTCGACGTGGCTGCGCGTCCACTACGGGCCGGAGTTCCTGTGCGCGCTGCTCGACGAGCAGCCGATGGGCTTCTACCCGCCCGACGCGCTCGTGCACGAGGCGCAGCGGCGCGGGATCGAGGTGCTGGCGCCCGACGTCAACGCCAGCGCCGTCCACTGCACGGTGACGCCTGCGGGCGCCGTGCGGGTGGGGCTGGGCTACGTGCTGGGCGTGCGCCGCGACGAGGTCGAGGCACTCGTGGCCGAGCGCGAGCGCGGCGGGCCGTACCGGTCGATCGCCGACCTCGCCGCGCGGGCGGGGGCGGGGCGCCCGGCGCTCGAGCAGCTCGCGTGGGCGGGGGCGTGCGACGGGCTGGTCGCCGACGCCGACGGCGGCTCCCGGCCGGCGGTGGCGCGGCGCACCGCGCTGTGGCAGCTCGGGGTGGCCGCGCCGGCGGTGCCGGTGGGCGAGCACGGCATGCAGCTCGGGCTGGCGCTGGACCTGCCGTCGAGCCCGGCGCTGGACTCGCTCAGCGACTGGGAGGCGATGGTGGCCGACTACGCCACCACGGGGATGACCGTGGCGCACCATCCGTTCGCGCTGCTTCGCGAGCACCTGGCGCGCGACGGCCTGGTCTCCAGCCGCGACCTGGAGCGGCTGCGCCACGGGGCGCAGGTGCAGGTCGGCGGGCTGGTGATGGCCCGACAGCGGCCGGCGACCGCCAGCGGCGTCTGCTTCCTGCTGCTGGAGGACGAGTTCGGGACGGTCAACCTGATCGTGCCGCCGCCGGTGTACGAGCGCGACCGCATGGCGGTGCGCTCGGAGCCGCTCGTCGTGGCCGACGCGACGCTCGAGCGCTACGCGTCGGCGGGCGGGGCGATCAACCTCGTCGTGCGGCGGCTGCGGCCGCTGGAGGTGCCGGTCGGGCGGGTGGCGACGGTGCATCCGCTGCCCGCGGCGGCGGCGGCGGCGGGCGGTGCCGGGGCTGGCGACGGGGCGGCCGAGACCGGGCGCGAGGCGGCCGAGGAGGTGGCCGCGGCCGGCGCGGCGGCGGGTGCCGGCGGCGGGTCGGCGACCGGGGCGTTCCGGGCGGTGGCGCCGCCGGTGCAGAGCTTCGCGCGGGGGCGGAGCCGATGAGAACGCGAACCCGGGGCGAGGCTCGATAGATTCCCCGCCATGGCCATTGCCGTGCTTGTCATCTTCTGGATCGTGCTGGGACTCGGCGTCGTGCTCGTCGCCATGGCGGCGACGCGCAAGCCGCGTGCGGCCGACGACCGGGGCTCCAAGGCGGGCCGTGCCGCGTTCGCCGTGAGCATGGCGCTCCTGTTCATCGTCGGCGGCGTCGCGATCCCCGCCGTGGTGATGGTCGACAACAGCGACGCCGACGCGAAGGCGCGCGGAGGCGTCGACCTGACCGAGGAGCAGGTGCGCGGGCGCGAGATGTTCGCGCTGAACTGCTCGATGTGCCACACGCTGGCCGCGTCCAACGCGGTGGGCGTCGTCGGGCCGAACCTCGACCAGCTCCGTCCGCCGGAGGAGCTGACGCTCGACGCGATCGAGAACGGTCGCGCGCGCGGTCAGGGCCAGATGCCGGCCGACCTGCTGTCGGGCCAGGACGCGCAGGACGTCGCGTCCTACGTCGCGGCGGTCGCCGGGCGCTGACGGCGCCGGCGACGCTGACGCGGCGACCGACTGGCGCGCGGGCGGCCGACGGGGGAGGATGTCGCCATGGACGAAGCCAGGGCACGAGAGCTGCTCCGCAAGGAGCGTGAGCGGATCGAGCGCGCGATCGCCGAGATCGAAGGGTCCGAGCCGGCCGATCCCGACGCCGTCGAGGTGACCCACCTCGACCAGCACCTCGCCGACCAGGGCACCGATCTGTACGACAAGGAGCGCGACGAGGGCCGCCTCGAGGACCTGCGCGAGCAGCTCGCCGCGGTCGAGCGCGCCGAGCAGCGGCTCGCCGACGGCACCTACGGCCTCTCGATCGAGAGCGGCGAGCCGATCCCCGACGCGCGCCTGGAGGCCGTCCCGACGGCCGAGCGGACCGTCGAGGAGCAGGCCGCCTGGGAGCGCCAGGGCGGCCGGTAGGCCGCGCCCGCGGCAGCGGCCACGCCGCGGCCGGCGCCCGGTCGGACCTCGCAAACGTCCGCAAAGAGCGGGGCGAACGTGCTTCGGACGCTGGACCCGCGCGGGGGCGCGAACTAGCGTCGAACGACCTGCCGGCCGGGGTCGCGGCGCCCCGCGGGGTCGCGGTCCGGGGCAGGAGGAGAGGGTGCGACGGTCGCCTCCCGACCGTGGGAGATCGCGTGCAGGTTTCCAGAAGAAGCTTCCACTTGCAGGGGTTTCGTGCGTTGCTACGATGGCCGCGTCCGCTGAATCGTCACCGGCAACGAGGCTGGCCGATGAGCGGGGGAACCGAAGCCGTCCGGGGCGAGTCGCACCATCTGCGTAGCGCAACTCTCATGCGCGAGCCCGTCAGCTAACCCCGTAAGCCGTCAAGAGAGAAGCGAATGTCCCAAGCCGCCAGCGCCCACGATCCCTGGGCCGACCCGCCGGATCCCATGCCCCGCCGCCGGCGCCGCGAGGCCGACTCGTGGGCCTCGGCCGAGGACCTCGAGGTGCTCGGCACCATCGGGGGACGCGAGCCCGGCGCCCGTCGCGGGGGCGGTCGCACGGCCGCTGACGGCGACACCGCCGACTGGATGGTGCTCACGCTCGAGCGCGACCCCGAGACCACGGGGGCGCCGCCCGCCGACGAGCCCGTGGTCGCGCTCGTCGAGGACGACCTGCCCGACGACGAGCGCCCCGCGATCGAGATCCCGCCCGGCGCGCCGCGCGCCCGCCGCCCGCTGCGCGCCGTCCAGGCCCCGCCCGTCGCCCAGGCGCGGGCGCAGGCCCCGGTCGACGAGCTCGCGCCCGTCGACGCCGCGCCGCCGGTCGCCCCGGCGCCCCGAGGGACGTCCGCCGCCGTCGACGGTCAGCGCCGCACGGTGGTCATCCGCGGCCAGGCCGCCGCACCGGCCCACCGACAGGCTGCCGGCGAGCGCCGCCGCCCGGCCCGCCGGCCCAGCGAGCGGGTCGCCCACCGGCCCGACCGCGTCGCCCTGTGGGCGTTCGGCCTTGGGCTGCTGCTGATCCTCGTCGCCGTCCTCAGCGCGCTCGGCGCCTGATCCGCGCGCACCGGGCCGGCCGCCGCCGCGCCAGCCCGCCCGCGAAGCTGCCCGCAAAGCCCGCCCGCCTCATGAAGCCTGCCTCCGGTGGGCTCGTCGCCGTGCCTTGCGCGCGACCGCGTCACCCGCTTATCCTTACGAATCGTAAGGTGGTGTCGTTGGTGAAGTGACCGCGCCCACCGCCCCTCGCACCCCGCTCCGAAGGGCCGTTTCGATGAAGACCGCGATGAGCCGATTCCCCGTCCACGACGACCTCACGGCGCCCGAGGCGTCGCTGCCGGTGCTGCGCGGCGCGCTCTCCACCGCCGGGCAGCTCCCGAACTTCCTGGCCGTGCTCGCCGGCTCGCCCGCCGCCCTGCGCGGCTACGCGCGCTTCCGCAGCGAGCTGCGCCGCGGCACGCTGCCGCTGACCACCCTCGAGCGGATCTCGCTCGCCGTCGCCGAGCACCACGGCTCCCAGCCCGGCATCGCGCTGCACGCGCGCACCGCCCGCAACGCCGGCCTGGGCATCGACGAGATCGCCCGCGCCCGCCACTTCGACTCCGAGGACCCGCGCGAGGCCGCGCTCCTGCGCCTCCTGCAGGCGCTCGTCACCCAGCCCGGGCCGCCGCCGATGCACCTGCACGAGGAGGCGCTCGAGTCCGACTGGACCTCCGAGCAGCTCCTGGAGGCGATCGCCTACGTCGCGCTGGAGACGTTCACGGCGATGGTGAACGTGGCCGGCAACATCCCCGTCGACGGCTCCGCCGAGGAGACCCGCCTGCTGCGCGCGGCGTAGGCTCTGGGGCGATGGAACCCCAGACCGACGACGCGCGGTCGCAGGGCGCCGGTTGCTGTCCGCATCTGCACGAGGCCGTGGAGCTGATCGGCCGGCGCTGGACCGGCGCGATCATCGAGGTGCTGCGCCACGACGGTCCGCTGCGCTTCTCCGAGATCGTGCAGGCGATCCCCGGCCTGTCGGATCGCCTGTGCTCGGAGCGCATGAAGGAGCTCGAGGCGCGCGGCGTCGTCGAGCGCACCGTGCACCCCGGCCCGCCGGTGCGCGTCGAGTACGAGCTCACGCCGATGGGCCGGGCGCTCGGCCCGTCGCTCAGCGCCCTGCAGGACTGGGCGCACCGGTGGCTGGAACCGGCGCGCCCCGAGTCCTAGCTGCGTCTAGAAGGCGAGCTGCAGCGGGTTCTCGAGCAGCTCGCGGATGCGGGCCAGGAACTGCGCCGCGTCGGCCCCGTACAGGATCCGGTGGTCGCAGGTGAGCGTGATCGTCATCGTGTGCCGCGCGACCAGCTCGCCGTCGCGCACCACCGCGCGCGGCTCGATCGCCCCGACCGCGAGGATCGCCGCCTGCGGCACGTTGATCACGGCGGTGAAGTGCGTCACGCCGAACATGCCGAGGTTCGACACCGTGAACGTGCCGCCCGACAGCTCCGGCGGGCGGATGGTGCCCTCGCGGACGCTGGCGGCCAGCTCGCGCGTGGTCCGCGCGATGTCGCCCAGCGACCGCGTGTCGGCGTCGAACACCGTCGGGACGATCAGCGCGTCGTCGCCGGCCACGGCGACCCCGACGTTCACGCGCGAGTGCAGCTCGAAGCGGCCGTCCTTGTAGGAGCCGTTCGCGCGCGGGTACTCGCGCAGCGCCAGCGCGGACGCCTTGACGACCATGTCGTTGAACGACGGCACCGGCTGGCCCTCGGCGGCCGCGGCCTTGAGCTGCGCGCGCAGCTCGCGGGCGGCCTCCATGTCGACGTCGGTGGAGACCGTGAACTCGGGCACGGTCGCCTTCGACTCGGCCATGCGGCGGGCGATGACCTGCTGGGTGCGGTTGAGGTCCTCGTAGGTGATCTCGCCCTTGTTGGTCGCCGGCGCCTCGGCGGCCGCGGGAGCCGCTGCGGCGGCCGGAGCCGGCGCGACCGGGGCCGCCGCGGGCGCCTCGGGCGCCGCGGTCGCGCCGCGGCCCTCGAGCGCCGACATCACGTCGGCCTTCACGATGCGCCCGGCCGGGCCGCTGCCCGTGAGCTGGCGCAGGTCGAGGTCGTTCTCGCGCGCCAGCCGGCGGGCGATGGGGGAGGCCTTGACGCGCTCGCCGCCGCCGTTGCCGCCGGCGCCGTTCGTCGCGGCGCCGACGCCCGCGGGGACGCGGTCGGCCGCGGGCGCCTCGGCGGCGGCCGCGGGCGCGGACGCCGGGGCCGCGGCCACGGGCTCGGCCGCGGGCGATGCGGCACCGGCCGACGCGCCGTCGCCGTCGCCGCCACCGGCGGGCGCCGCCTCGCCGATCGTGGCGATCGTCGCGCCGATGGGCAGCGTCGCGCCCTCCTCGGCCACGATGTGCAGCGGACCGTCGGCGTCGGCCTCGTAGGCCATCGTCGCCTTGTCGGTCTCGATCTCGACGATCTCCTGTCCGCGCGTCACCTCGTCGCCGTCGGACACCATCCAGCGGAGGATCGTTCCCTCCTCCATCGAGTCCGACAGGCGGGGCATGACGACTTCAGGCACCACAGACCTCCAGGGCGGCAGCGAGGATCTTCTCCTCGTGGGGAAGGGCAGCGTCCTCGAGCGACTTCGCATACGGCATCGGCACCTCGGCCATGCCGACACGCCCGACGGGCGCGTCGAGGTCGTCGAAGCAGGCGAGCGAGATCCGGCTGGCCACCTCGGCGGTCACGCCGTAGGAGGCCCAGCCCTCCTCGACGCAGAGCGCGCGGTTGGTCTTGGCCACCGACGCGGCGACCGTCTCCATGTCCAGCGGGCGCAGCGAGCGCAGGTCGACGACCTCGGCGGAGATGCCGTGGTCGGCCTGGAGCTTCTCGGCCACGTGCAGGCAGCGGGTCACCGCGAACGTGTGGGCGACCATCGTCAGGTCGCTGCCCTCGCGGGCGATCGCGGCGCGTCCGATCTCCACGGCGCCGTCGACGGACGTGTCGACCTCGCCCTTGGCCTTGTAGAGCTGCAGGTTCTCGATCACCAGCACGGGGTCATCATCGCGGATCGCGCTCTTGAGCAGCCCGCGGGCGTCGGCGGGCGTCGCGGGGGCGACGACCTTCAGGCCGGGAACGTGCGCGAACCAGCCCTCGAACGACTGCGAGTGCTGGGCGGTGAGCTGGTTGCCGGCGCCGTTGGGCGTGCGGATCACCAGCGGGCAGCCGACCTTGCCGCCGAACATGTAGCGGACCTTCGCGGCGTGGTTCACGACCTGGTCCATCGCGACCAGGATGAAGTTGATCGTCATGATCTCCACGACCGGGCGCTGGCCGGACATGGCCGCGCCGACCGCGGCGCCGACGAACCCCTCCTCGGAGATCGGGGTCTCCATGATCCGCTCGGGCCCGAAGTCGTCGTAGAGGCCCGCGGTGACCTTGTAGGAGCCCTGGAAGACGCCGATCTCCTCGCCCATCAGGAAGACGGACGGGTCGCGCTCCAGCTCCTCGCGCAGCGCGAGGCGCAGGGCCTCGCGGTAGGTCATGGTCTCGATGCCGGTCTCCGTCGTCGCCATCGTCACGCCGCCTGCTCGAGCTGGGCGAGGACGGCGGCCTCACCGGCGGGCGAGCCGGGGCCCATGCGGCTGAACTGGCGGCCGGTGTCCGGGTCGCCGTAGACGAACTCGGCCAGCGTGGACGGGTCGGGCATCGGGCTGGCCTCGGCGAAGGCGACGGCCTCGTCGACCTCGCGCTGGGCGTCGCGCTCGATCTCGTCGAGCTCCTCGTTCGTCGCGCCGGCGGCGATCAGCTTCTCGGTGACCATCGCGATCGGGTCGCGCTTCTCGGCCCACTCGGCGACCTCCTCCTTGGTGCGGTAGGCGGTGCCGGCGTCGGCGACCGAGTGCCCGCGCAGGCGGTAGGTCATGACCTCCAGGACGGCGGGCTGGCGCTCGGTGCGCGCGCGCTCGAGCAGCGCGTACGTCGCCTGGTGGGTGGCCTCGACGTCCTGGCCGTCGACGCGCTCGCCGGGCATGCGGAACGCGGCGGCGCGCTTGTAGATCTCGGGCTCGGCGTTGGACTGCTCGACGCTCGTGCCCATCCCGTAGCCGTTGTTGAAGACGGCGAACACGACCGGCAGCTTCCAGACCGCGGCCAGGTTCAGCGCCTCGTGCCAGGCGCCCATGTTCACGGCGCCGTCGCCCAGCTCGCACAGCACGGCGAGCTCCTTGCCCTCCTTCACGCCCGCCAGCGCCATGCCGGCGGCGATCGGGAGCTGGCCGGCGACGATGCCCCAGCCGCCGAAGTAGTTGTGCGCGGGGTCGAGCAGGTGCATCGAGCCGCCGCGACCGGCGGCGCAGCCGTCCTGGCGGCCGAAGAGCTCGGCCATCACGGTGGTGGCGGGGACGCCCTTGGCGAGCGCGAGGCCATGGGAGCGGTAGGAGGACAGCAGCAGGTCCTCGGGGCCCATCGCGGCGACGGCGCCGACGGTGGCCGCCTCCTGGCCGATCGCCAGGTGGCAGTAGCCGCCGATGCGCGCGCGCTTGTACTGGCGCTCGGACTCCTGCTCGAACAGCCGGATCAAGGTCATCTGGCGAAGCGCCGCTCGCAGATCGAGCGGCTCGGCTACGTGACCGCCCGCGGGAGGCACCGCTTCAGGACGGCGTCCGGTGCGGGCGGCTTGCGAGCGACGACGAGTTGTGGCCATGTACGGCAACCTCTCTCCGGGGAGTGGGTCGGACGGCTATTGTATCCACGGACTGGCGTGGATACAACCAAATGATGGAGAATCCCGAGCCATGGAGAAGTCCACCGCGGAGCGGCAGAACGTCGACCTGGTCCACGACCGGCTGAGATCGGCGATCCTGCGCGGCGAGTTCGCTCCGGGCGAGGAGCTCCAGCAGGTCCCGCTCGCCGAGCAGCTCGGCGTCAGCCGCACGCCGCTGCGCGAGGCCTTCCGGCTCCTGCAGCGCGAAGGGCTGCTGGAGGCCAGCCCGAACCGCTCGTACCGGGTCACCGCGTTCTCGGCTGAGGATCTCGAAGAGCTCTATGTCACCTTCTTGCCCCTCCAGGCGGTTGCCATTCGCCTGACGATCCCGCGTCTCACCCCCGAGGACATCGGCGCGATGCACGGCGACCTGGCGCAGATGGACCACTTCGCGGCCAGCCACGACTTCGACGCCTGGGAGCGCCCGCACCGCGCCTTCCACGGGCGGCTCGTCCAGCACGCCGGCCGCCGCGTCGTCGAGCTGCTCGACCAGCTCTCCGACCACGCCGGGCGCTATCGCCGCGTGTACCTGGAGGGCACGTCCTACGGCTTCGACGCCGCCGCCGTCGAGCACCGCGCGATCCTCGACGCGGTCGCCGCCGGCGACGCCGACCTCGCGGCCGCGCGCCTGGCCCAGCACCTCGCGCACACCGCCTTCGACGTGCTCGGCATGGCCGCCGAGTCGCACGGCCCCGACGCGCTGCGCACCGCGCTCGCCGTCGCCGAGCGCCCGCTGAGCTGACCGGGCGCGGGAGGACCGCCGGTCCAGGCCGGCTTCGCCATGCCGTCCACCGGCCCGTGGACTAGGCTCCCGCGGGCCATGCCCGACCAGCCCAAGACCGCCGACGACGTCAAGGCCCTCGTCCAGGAGCACCGCATCCGCTTCATCCGGCTGTGGTTCACGGACATCCTCGGGCAGCTCAAGTCGTTCTCGATCGGCAGCGACGAGCTCGACGACGCCTTCGAGAACGGCATGGGCTTCGACGGCTCGTCGATCACCGGCTTCAACGCGATCGAGGAGTCCGACATGGTCGCGGTGCCGGACGCGTCCACGTTCGCGATCCTGCCGTGGCGGCCCCAGGAGCAGGGGGTCGCGCGCATCTTCTGCGACATCCACACGCCCGAGGGCACCCCGTACGAGGGCGATCCGCGCCAGGTGCTGCGCCGCGCGCTGCAGCGCGCCGAGCGGATGGGCTACGACGTCTTCAACGTCGGGCCCGAGCTGGAGTACTTCCTGTTCAAGGACAACAAGGGCACCGAGGTCCTCGACAACGGCGGGTACTTCGACCTGACGACGCTCGACGCCGGCTCCGACGTGCGCCGCGAGACCGTCCTCGCGCTCGAGCAGCTCGGCATCCACGTCGAGTACTCCCACCACGAGTCCGGCCCGTCGCAGCACGAGGTCGACATGCGCTACGCCCCGGCGCTGAAGATGGCCGACGACTGCATGACGTACCGCATCACGGTCAAGGAGATCGCGATGAAGTACGGCTGGCATGCGACGTTCATGCCCAAGCCGCTGTACAACGAGAACGGCTCGGGCATGCACACCCACCAGTCGCTGTTCGCCGGCGGGCGCAACGCCTTCTACGACCCCGACGACCAGTACTTCCTGTCCGACGCGGGCAAGGCGTTCATCGCCGGCCAGCTCAAGCACGCGCGCGAGATCTGCTCGATCTTCGCCCAGTGGGTCAACTCCTACAAGCGCCTGGTCCCCGGCTACGAGGCGCCCGTCTACGTGGCGTGGTCGCGGCGCAACCGCAGCGCGCTCGTCCGCGTGCCGCTCTACCACCCGGGCCACGAGAACTCGACCCGCATGGAGCTGCGCTGCCCCGACCCGGCGTGCAACCCGTACTTGACGTTCGCGGCGCTCCTGCAGGCCGGCCTGGAGGGCATCGAGAAGGGCTACGAGCTGCCGGAGCCGATGGAGAAGAACCTCTACCACCTGGCGCCCGACGACCGGAAGCGGCTCGGGATCGAGCAGCTCCCGGAGACGCTCGGCGAGGCGATCGAGATCACCGCCGAGTCGGAGCTCGTCCTGCGCACGCTCGGCGAGCACATGTTCAACCGCTACGTCGAGATCAAGCGCCAGGAGTGGGAGGACTACCGCGTGCAGGTCACGCCGTGGGAGCTCGACCGCTACCTGCCGGTGCTCTGAGGCTGGGCGTCGCCCACCACCTCGGGTGGGCGGTGGCGGTCACGGCGACCGCCGGCCATCGCGTCGTCGACCGCCGGCGCATCGAGCTGGTCGAGCCCGGCCTGCCGGCGATGCCGATCCACCACCAGGACGGCCGCCGTCTCGACGACGCCGAGATGGCCGACCTCGTCGCGCGCGTGCGCGCCTCGGCCCGGCGCGTGGGCGGAGCGGCGCTCGACGAGCTCGCGGCCGCGCTGCCGGCGCCGGTCGCGTCGCTGTCGGTGCGCGACTGGCCGGACGACTTCCCGACCGACCTCGCCGTCCTGCGCCGCCCGCCGTGGACGCGCGACCACCGCCTCGCCCTGGCGGCCGCGGTCACGGCTCCCTGAGCCGGCCCTGCCGCGAGGGCCACCAGATGCGCGGCCCGATGTCGAACACGAGCGCGGGCACGAGGATCGAGCGCACGACGAACGTGTCCAGCAGGACGCCGAAGGCGATCACGAAGCCGATCTCGGTGAGGAACGTCAGCGGCAGCACGCCGAGCACCGCGAACGTGCCCGCCAGCACGATGCCCGCCGACGTGATGACGCCGCCGGTGACGGCCAGGCCGCGCAGCATGCCGTCGCGGGTGCCGTGGCGCAGCGCCTCCTCGCGCACCCGCGCCATCAGGAAGATGTTGTAGTCGACCCCGAGCGCGACGAGGAAGATGAACGAGAACAGCGGGATCGACGGGTCGCTGCCGGGGAAGCCGAAGATCACGTCGAAGACGATCGCCCCCACGCCCAGCGCGGCCAGGAACGACATGACGACGGTCGCGACGAGCAGCACCGGCGCCACGAGCGAGCGCAGCAGGACGCCGAGGATCACGAGCACGATCGCCAGCGCGATCGGGATGAGCAGGATCGTGTCGTCGACGGCCGCCTCGCGCAGGTCGTACTCGATCGCGCTCGGCCCGCCGACGAGGGCGACGGGCGCGGCGGCGCGTACCGCCTCGCGCAGGTCGGGGACGATCGCGAACGCGTCCTCTGAGTAGGGGTCCTTGTCGAGGTAGACGGCGAGCTGCACGTCCTCGTCGTCGCCGGCCACCGGCTCCTCGGACACGGCCGCGACGCCCGGCACGCCGCGCGCGGCCTCGACGACGGCCGGGACCGCGGCGGGATCGGACAGCACGACGTCGGTCGGCGCCGCCTGCCCGGGCGGGAACGACTGCTCGATCAGCGCCTGGCCCTCGACCGACTGGACCGTGTCGCGGAACTGGTTGCTCTGGGTGAGGCCGGTCGTGAAGTTGAGCAGGCCGAGCGCCATCACCACCAGGAGGGCCAGGCCGCCGGCGCCGATCACCCGCGGGCGCCGCGCGACCGCCTCGCCGACGCGCCGCCACCAGCCGTGCGTCTCGTCGACGGCGTGCTCGCGCGCGTGCATCCGCGCCTCGAGGCGCTCCATCGGCCCGGCGCGCAGCCGCCGGTACGGGCCGACGAGCAGGCCGACGAGCAGCCCGACGACGACGAGCGTGATCAGCCCGGCGACCGGTGACCCGGCGGCCGTCCCCAGCGCGGCGAGGACGCCGACGATCGTGAACGTCGTGACGCCGGGGCCGAGGCGGTCGACGAGCGGCGCCAGGCCGGGGACGCGCATCGGCTCGTGGTCGGGCGCGCCGCGGCCCTCCGGCCCGTAGGGCACGAACGGCCAGAACGGGCGCCGCCCCGCGATCGTCAGCACCGCCGGCAGGAACGTCAGCATCACCAGCAGCGCGATCCCGATCGCGACGGCGCCGACCGGGCCCAGGCCCGACGTGCCGTTCACCTGCGCCAGGCTCAGCGACAGCAGCGTCGCCATCACGGTCACGCCGGAGGCGAGGATCGCCGGGCCGGCGCTGCGCAGCGCCAGCGCCATCGCCTCGTGCTTGTCCTGGTGGCGGCGCAGCTCCTCGCGGTAGCGGGCGACGAGCAGCAGCGCGTAGTCGGTGCCGGCGCCGATGACGAGGATCGACTGGATCGCCGAGCTCTGGCCGTTGACGGTGACGCCGAGCTCGGTCAGCACCCAGCCGCCGCCGCGCGCGCCGAGCTCGGCCACGACGACCGCCAGGATCGGGAAGAACCAGAAGACCGGGCTGCGGTAGATGAGGATCAGCAGCGTGATGACGAGCAGCAGCGCGGCGCCGACGAGCGTCGTGTTGATCCCCTCGAAGACCTTGATCGCGTCGGCGGAGAAGCCGGCCGGGCCGGTGACCTTCACCTCCAGCCCGTTGCCGGGGTCGGACACGAGCTCGCGGTAGCGGTCGATCGGGTCGATGATCTGGCCCGAGTCGCCGGTGTCCTCGGCGCGGATGACGTTGCCGATCAGCGCGGTGGCGCCGTCGGGGGCGAGCTCGTACGGCGTCGAGGCGTCCGGGTCGACCGGGTTGCCGAACGACGACGTGTTCGGGAACGCCTTCGTGGCCTCGTCGAGGCGGCGGACGTCCTCGACGATCCGCCGGCGGTCCTCGTCGGTGAGCCCGCCGTCGCGGTGGTAGACGATCACGGTCGGCGCGGTCTCGGCGCCGGCGAGCCGCTCGGTGACGTCGAGCACCGCGGTCGACTCGGCGCTGCCGGGCAGGAACGAGCGCGACTCGTTCTCCTCGGCGTCGGCGAAGCGGCCCGGGAGGTTCGCGGCGAGCATCACCACGATCAGGGCGATCCAGGCGAAGAAGACGACCCACTTGGCGCGGGGTCCGGTGATGGAGGAGGAGAGCCGACGCATCCCGCCGGCGGGAAACCTACGCGACTCAGCCGTCGAGCAGCGCGGCGAGCTCGGCGGGCTCCCCGACCGGCCGCTGGCAGGCGAAGCGCTCGCACACGTACGCGGCGGCGCGGCCGTCGAGCGGCTCGCGGCCGGCCAGCAGCGGCACCTCGTCGGTCGCCCGCGCACCGCCGGCCAGCACGATCCGCGGGCGGTACGCCTCGCGGACCACGTCCAGCAGCGGCTGCGGGTCGGGGCCGACGATCGCGACCTCGCGCGCGGGGCCCACCGCCCACGCGATCGCCTGCAGCAGGTGGCCGAACGCGATCGGGTAGCGCGGCGCGAGCTCCTGCGCGAGCGCGATCGTCGAGGCGGCGTGCGCCTCGTAGGCGTGGTCGCCGGTGAGCGCGTGCAGGCGCAGCAGGCCGAGCGCGGCGCTGGAGGAGCCCGACGGGATCGGGCTGTCCTCGAGGTCGCGGCGGCGGGCGACGAGCGTCGGGTGGTCGTCGGCGGTGGTGAAGAAGCCGCCGTTCTCGCGGTCGGCGAAGCGGGCGATCATCGCGTCGGCCAGCTCGCGGGCGGCGGCCAGCCAGCGCGGCTCCCACGTCGCCTCGTAGAGCCCGATCAGCGCCTCGACGAGGAACGCGTGGTCCTCGAGGTAGGCGCCCAGGCGCGCGTCGCCGTCCTTGGAGGTGCGCAGCAGCCGCCCGTCCGCGTCGCGGTGGACGCCGAGCAGGAACTCGGCGGCGGCGCGCGCGGCGTCGAGATAGCGCGGCTCGCCGAGCACCGCCCCGGCGTCGGCGAACGCGGCGATCGCCAGCGCGTTCCACGACGTCAGCACCTTGTCGTCGAGCGCGGGGCGGACCCGGCCGGCGCGCACCTCGGCCAGCTTGGAGCGGATCCGCTCGCGCGTCTGCGCGTCGGGCTCGGGGCCGCGCGCCTCGAGCACGTTGGCGCCCTCGAAGTTGCCGCGCGCGGTCGCGCCGGTCCAGGCGATCGCGGCGTCGGCGTCGGGGCCGAGCGCGTCGCGCAGCTCCTCGACCGTCCACACGTAGAAGCGGCCCTCGACGCCCTCGGAGTCGGCGTCCAGCGACGACCAGAAGCCGCCGCCGGGGGCGCGCATCTCGGCGAGCATCCAGTCCAGGGTGTCGCGGCACGTGCGCTCCAGCAGCTCCTCGCCCGTCGCCTGCCAGCCGTGCAGGTAGGCGCGCGCCAGCAGCGCGTTGTCGTAGAGCATCTTCTCGAAATGGGGGACCGTCCAGGTGGCGTCGACGGCGTAGCGGGCGAACCCGCCGCCGACGAGGTCGTGGATGCCGCCGGTGGCCATCGACCGCAGCGTCGTCACCGACATGTCGGTCTCGCCCTGGCCGAGCAGGAAGTCGATGGTCGACGCGGCCGGGAACTTCGGCGCGCCGCCCCAGCCGCCGAAGCGGCGGTCGAACGCGGCCTGCAGGTTCTCGACGGCGTGGCGCAGCGTCTCGGCGGTCGGCGCGCCGGCGGCGGGGCGCAGCGCCGCGGTCTGGCCCAGGCGCTCGCGCAGCCGGGCGGCCTGCTCGCGGACCGCGTCGCGCTTCTCCTCCCACGCCTCGGCGACCGCGGTGAGGATCTGCGTCCAGCTCGGCATGTTCATCGCCGGGCGCGGCGGGAAGTACGTGCCGCCGAAGAACGGCACCTGCTCGGGCGTGAGGAACACGTTCAGCGGCCAGCCGCCGTGGCCGGTCATCGTCTGCACCGCCTCCATGCAGACGGCGTCGACGTCGGGGCGCTCCTCGCGGTCGACCTTCACGCACACGAAGCGCGCGTTCATCAGCTCGGCCACCTGCGGGTCCTCGAACGACTCGCGCTCCATCACGTGGCACCAGTGGCAGGCGGCGTAGCCGATCGACACGAGCAGCGGGCGGTCGAGCTCGCGCGCGCGGCGCAGCGCCTCGTCGCCCCACGGCAGCCAGTCCACCGGGTTATGGGCGTGCTGCAGGAGGTACGGCGAGGTTTCCCGGGCGAGCGCGTTGGCCATGGACCTGACGCTAGCTTTCCCCTCACCCATGACCGCACACCGCAAGATCGTCACCGCCCTCGACGCCCCCGCTGCGATCGGGCCGTACTCGCATGCCGTCGCGTCGAACGGGGTCCTGTACTGCTCGGGCCAGATCCCGCTCGACCCGGCCAGCGGCGAGCTGGTCGGCTCGACGCCCGCCGAGCAGGCGCGCCAGTGCCTCACCAACCTGACGGCGGTCTGCGCGGCGGCGGGCGCGCAGCTCGCCGACGCGCTGCAGGTGACCGTCTACCTGACCGACATGGGCGCCTTCAAGGAGGTCAACGAGGTCTACGCCTCGTTCTTCGAGACCGAGCCGCCCGCGCGGATCGCGATCGCCGTGGCGGCGCTGCCGATGGGCGCGCAGGTCGAGATCGCCGCGCTCGTCGCGCTGACGGGATGACCCGATGACGGCCGTCACCGTCGCCGACGTCCGCCGGGCGCGCGACGCGGTGGCGGACGTCGCCTGGCACACGCCGCTGCTGCCGGCGCTGACGCTGGGCGAGCCGGACGCCGGCCCGGTGCTGCTGAAGGCCGAGTCGCTGCAGCGCACCGGGTCGTTCAAGATCCGCGGCGCGCTGGCCAAGCTGCACGCGCTGGGCGACGCGTGCCGCAACGGCGTCGTGTGCGGCAGCGCCGGCAACCACGCGCAGGCGCTGGCCGCGGCCGCGCGCGCCCGCGGCGTGCCGTGCGAGGTCGTGATGCCCGCGGGGGCCCCGATCGCCAAGGCCGAGGGCGCCGAGGCGCTCGGCGCGCGGGTGATCCTGGCGGGGGAGAGCGTCGAGTCGTGCGTGGCGCTGGCGCGCGAGCGCGCGGCCGAGCGCGGCGAGGCGTTCGTGCACCCGTTCGAGGATCCCGACGTGATCGCCGGCCAGGGCACGGTCGGGCTGGAGCTGCTGGAGGACGTGCCCGACCTGGCGCGGGTGATCGTGCCGGTCGGCGGCGGCGGGCTGGCCTCCGGCGTGGGGCTGGCGGTCAAGGCCGCGCGGCCCGACGCGCAGGTGATCGGCGTGCAGGTCGAGACGTTCCCGGGCGCGCGCGAGTCGCTGCGCGCCGGCCACCCGGTCGACCTGGAGCCGCCCGAGACGACGATCGCCGACGGCATCGCGGTCAAGCGCCCCGGCGAGATGACGCTGTCGATCCTGTCGGAGGTGCTCGACGGGATCGAGCTGGTCTCCGAGGACGAGGTCGCCGAGGCGATGGTGGCGCTGATGGAGCGCGCCAAGCTCGTCGTCGAGGGGGCGGGGGCGGTCGGGGTGGCGGCGCTGCGCAGCGGCCGGCTGGGCCCGGCGCCGGACGGCGCGACGGTCGTGCTGCTCAGCGGCGGCAACGTCGACGCCGGCCTGCTGGCGACCGTGACGCGCCGCCAGGAGACGCAGGCGGGGCGGCGCGTGGCGCTGATCACGAAGGTGCCCGACCGGCCGGGCGCGCTGGCGCGGCTGCTGAGCTGCATCGCGGCGGAGGGCGCCAACCTCGTCGAGGTCGAGCACGTGCGCGAGGGCATCGACCTGCACGTGCGCCAGACGGCGGTCCAGCTCGTGCTGGAGACGCGCGGCCGGGCCCACGCGGAGGCGGTGCTCGCCGCGATCCGCGGCGACGGCTACGAGGCGCAGGTCCTGCGCTAGGGCGCCGGGGCGGCGGCCGTGGCCGGCGCCGGGGCGGCATCGCCCTCGGCGGCGGGCGGCGGCTCGGCCGTCTCGGGCGCGGTCGTCGGCGGCGTCTCCGCGACCGCCTCGGCGGGCTGCGGATCGGCCGTCGCGCGGCGCTCCTTGGGCTCCGACGTGCGCGAGCGCGGCGCGGACGCCGGCTCGGCGCCGGCGGTGCGCGTGGACGCGGCCGGCGCGGACCGTGCGCTCACGCCGGTGGCCGGCACGGGGACGGCGACCTCGTCGTGGATGACCCTGCGCTTGACGACGACCTCGCGCACGACCTTCACCGGCTGGCTCGTGCGCTCGATGGTCACGGGGGCGACCGGGTCGGGCGCGGGCCCGGCGCCGGCCAGCAGCGCGATCGGCACGGCGATCGCGGCCATCGCGGCGGCGCCCATCCCGGCGCCGCGCGCCGGCGCGGGCAGCCGCTGGGCGCGGCGGCGCAGCCCGCCCACCGGCAGGCGGCCCGCCAGGCGGCGCGTCAGCCGGTCCTCGACCGGCGCGTAGGCGAGCAGCATCAGCTCGAAGCCGAGCGTCGCGACGACGCCGCGCGCGACGAGCCACTGCACGCCGTCGGTCGGGTAGTGGCGCGGCCACCAGATGAGCACGATGCCGGCGGTGAGGCCGCCGGCCAGCAGCTTGGACGCGAGATGCTTGAGGCTCACTTCCCGGACGTCGGCGGGCGCGGGCGCGACTTGACGCCGCGCCCGCGCCGTGTGCCGAAAGTCACTCAGGCGTGACGTACGCGCCGCTGATGCCGCCGTCGACCAGGAACGTGGAGGCGGTGACGAAGCTCGACTCGTCGCTGGCCAGGAACAGCGCCGCGTTGGCGATCTCCTCGGCGCGCGCGAAGCGGCCCATCGGCACGTGCACGAGCCGGCGGGCGGCGCGCTCGGGGTCCTTGGCGAACAGCTCGCACAGCAGCGGCGTGTCGACCGGGCCGGGGCACAGCGCGTTGACGCGCACGCCGCGGCGGGCGAACTCGACGCCGAGCTCGCGCGACAGGGCCAGCACGCCGCCCTTGGAGGCGGTGTAGGAGATCTGCGACGTCGCCGCGCCCATCACCGCCACGAACGACGCGGTGTTGATCACGGATCCGCCGTCGTTGTCCAGGAGGTGGGGGATGCCGTGCTTGCAGCACAGGAAGATCGAGCGCAGGTTGACGTTCTGCACGCGGTCCCACGCCTCGAGCGTCGTCTCCAGCACCGACGCGTCGTCCTCGGGCGAGATGCCGGCGTTGTTGAAGATCACGTCGATGCGGCCGAAGGTCTCGACCGTCCGCGCGAACATGTCGACGACCTGGCCCTCGTGGGTGACGTCGACCTGCAGCGACAGGTCGCCGGGGGCGTCCTCGCCGAGGTCGGCCCCGACCACCCGCGCGCCCTCGCGCTGGAAGGCAGCCACGGTCGCGGCGCCGATCCCGCCGGACGCCCCGGTGACGACGCACACCTTGTCCTTCAGCCTCATGCCGCTCCCGTCGCGTAGTAGATGGACTTCACCTCGGAGTAGGCCTCGAGCGCGCGGGGGCCGAGCTCGCGCCCGTACCCGGACTGCTTGAAGCCGCCGAAGGGCGTGTTGACCCGGACCGAGCTGTTGGAGTTGATCGACAGGACGCCGCTGTCGATCGCCCGGGCGACGCGCAGCGCGCGGGCGCCGTCGCGCGTCCAGATCGAGCCCGACAGCCCGTACGGCGTGCCGTTGGCCAGCGCGATCGCCTCGGCCTCGCCGTCGAAGGGGATGACCGCGGCGACCGGCCCGAAGATCTCCTCGCGGACCGCGCGGTCGCCGGGGTCGACGGGGCACAGGACGGTCGGCGCGAACCAGTAGCCGGGGCCGTCGGGCGCCGTGCCGCGGAACGCGACCGGGGCGCCGTCGGGCACGAAGGCGGCGACCCGCTCGCGATGGCCGGCCGAGATCAGCGGCCCCATCTGCGTCGCCTCGTCGAGCGGGTCGCCGACGCGCACCTGCGCGACCGCGCCCTCCAGCGCGGCGAGGAACTCGTCGAGCACCGGGCGCTCGACGAGGATGCGCGAGCGCGCGCAGCAGTCCTGGCCGGCGTTGCCGAACACGGCGCCGGGCGCGGCCGCCGCGGCGGCCTCGACGTCGGCGTCGGCGAACACGACGTTGGCCGACTTGCCGCCGAGCTCGAGCGTGACGCGCTTGAGCGTGCCGGCCGCGCTCGCGGCGATGCCGCGGCCGACGGCGGTCGACCCGGTGAACGCGATCTTGGCGACGTCGGGGTGCTCGACCAGGCGCGCGCCGGCGGTGGCGCCGGGGCCGGCGACGACGTTCACGACGCCGGGCGGGAGGCCCGCGTCGAGCGCGAGCTGCTCGAAGCGCAGCGCGGTGAGCGGGGTCAGCTCGGCGGGCTTGAGCACGAGCGTGTTGCCGGCCGCCAGCGCCGGGCCCATCTTCCAGGCGGCGATCGTCAGCGGGAAGTTCCAGGGGGTGATGAGGCCGACGACGCCGAGCGGCTCGCGCACCGTGAACGCCTGGCCGCCGGCGACGGGGATCGTCTCGCCGCCCGGGCGCTCGGGCGCCCCGGCGTAGTAGCGGAACACGTCGGCGACCATGCCCATCTCGCCACGCGCGTCGGCGATCGGCTTGCCGGCGTTGCGGGCCTCCAGGAGCGCCAGCTCCTCGCGCCGCTCGTCGACGAGGTCGGCGACCCGCCGCAGGAGGCGGGCGCGGTCCCCGGGGGCGACGGCCCGCCACGTCGGGAAGGCGCGCCGGGCCGCCGCCACCGCGGCGTCGATCTCCTCGGCGCCGGCGCGCGGGATCTCCTCCAGGAGCTCTTCGGTCGCGGGCTCGATCACCCGCAGCGTGTCGGTCATCGCCCTCCGCCCGCGTCGTTCAAAAGGTATGGAGACTGGTCCTTCTGGTTGCGGAATCTACGAGACCGGCGGTGCGCGCGCAAGCTCAGGCGGGGAGGAGGCCGGCGAGCACGTGCTCGGTGCCGCGCAGGTGCTCGACGACGAGCCGCGCGGCGGCGTCGCCGTCGCGGGCGCGCAGCGCGCCGACGATGCGCCGGTGCTGGGCGTTGGACCAGTCGAGCACCTCGGGCGGGTGGGCGATGAGGGCGATCAGGTCGGTCATCGCGCCCTGCGCCTCGGTCATCGCGCCGACGAGCCGGGCGCTGCCGGTCGCCTCGGCGACGCCGACGTGGAAGCGCACGTCGGCCTGCCGGTAGGCGGGGAAGTCCTCCAGCAGCCCGTCGAGCTCGTCGACGAGCGCCGCCAGCGCGTCGAGCTCCTGCGCGGTCGCGCGCTCGGCGGCCAGCACGGCGGCGCCGAGCTCGACCGACAGCCGCCAGTCGCAGGCGTCGCGCCAGCCGGCGAGCAGCTCCGGCGAGGGCGGCTGGGCGGGCGGCGGCCGGTCGGCGACGAACGTGCCGCCGCCGCGGCCGCGCGTGGCGCGCAGGTGGCCGCTCTGGACGAGCGCGGTCAGCGCCTGGCGCAGCGTCGAGCGGGCGATGCCGAGCATCGCGCACAGCTCGCGCTCCGGCGGCAGCCGGGTGCCGGGCTTCAGCAGGCCGAGCTTGATCGCGGTGCCGAGCCGCTCGACGGTCTCCTCGAAGGCCGTGTGCGAGCGGACCGGCGCGAAGATCGCGTCCTCGGCATCCGCGACGCCGGTCATAGGCGTTCGAAGCCGCGGACGCGCTCCCAGTCGGTGACGACCGCGTCGTAGGCGTCGATCTCGACGCGCGCGTTGTTGAGGTAGTGCTCGACCACCTCGTCGCCGAACGCCGCGCGGGCGACCGGGCTCTGGGCGAACAGGTCGCGCGCCTCGCGCAGCGTCGTCGGCACGTGCGGCTTGTCGGACAGGTACGCGTTGCCCGCGAAGGCGGGCTCGAGCGTCAGGCCCGCGTCGACGCCGTGCAGCCCGGCGGCGATGAGCGCGCTGAGCGCCAGGTACGGGTTGAGGTCGGCGCCGCCGACGCGGTTCTCGAAGCGCAGCGACGGGCCGTGGCCGACGACGCGCAGCGCGCAGGTGCGATTGTCGTGGCCCCACGCGACCGCGGTGGGGGCGAACGAGCCGTTGGCGAAGCGCTTGTAGGAGTTGATGTTGGGCGCCAGCAGGAGGGTCAGCTCGCGCAGGCAGTGGAGCTGGCCGGCGAGGAAGGCCTCGAACAGCGCGCGGTCGCGCGGGAACACGGGGCCGTCGGCGTCCGCGAGCGAGAAGTGGATGTGGCAGGAGTTGCCCTCGCGCTCGTCCCACTTGGCCATGAACGTGATCGCCATGCCCTCCTGGGCGGCGATCTCCTTGGCGCCGTTCTTGTAGATCGCGTGCTCGTCGGCGGCGGTCAGCGCGTCGGCGTAGCGGAAGTTGATCTCGTGCTGGCCGAGGTTGCACTCCCCCTTGGAGTCCTCGACGCGCAGGCCGGCGCCGCTCATCGCGTTGCGGATGCGGCGGATCAACGGCTCGATGCGGGCGGTGCCCAGCAGCGAGTAGTCGACGTTGTAGAGGTTGGCCGGCTCGAGGTCGCGGTAGCCCTTGCGCCAGGCGTCCTCGTAGCTGTCGCGGAACACGATGAACTCCAGCTCGGTGCCGGCGTTGGCCGTCCACCCGCGCTCGGCGAGGCGCTCGAGCTGGCGGCGCAGCACCTGGCGCGGCGAGGCGACGACCGGGCTGCCGTCGTGCCAGGCCACGTCGGCCAGGCACATCACGGTGCCCTCGTGCCAGGGGACGGGGCGGAGCGTCGCGAGGTCGGGCCGCATGACGAAGTCGCCGTAGCCGCGCTCCCACGACGCCATCGCGTAGCCGTCGACCGTGTTCATGTCGACGTCGACGGCGAGGAGGTAGTTGCACCCCTCGGCGCCGTGGTCGGCGACCTCGTCGAGGAAGTGGCGGGCGTGCAGGCGCTTGCCCTGGAGGCGTCCCTGCATGTCGGTGATGGCCAGCAGCACGGTGTCGACGGCGCCCGCCTCGACCGCGGCTCGCAGCTCCTGCAGCTCCATGCGCGGGGAAGGTAGTGAGATCGGACCTTTACGTCCAGGGCGCGTTGGCGGCGGCCCCGGCGCGGGTACGCCTGCGGCCATGAACGGAGATCGAGACGACGTCGGCGCCGAGGGCGGCGACAACGAGAACGCCGACACGCTGCCGCCCGCGCCGTCCAAGGACGACGACACCCCGCTGGGCGACACCGACCAGATCAGCGACGCCCAGCAGGGCGAGCACGACAAGCCGCGCGACGTCCCGTAGGCGGTCCCGCGCCGCCCGGGGGTCGACGTGTGGCACATGGCGTCCGCTATGCGGCTGCCAGGTGCCACACGTGCCCGGGGCGGGGCGGGGCGGGGCGGGGCGGGGCGGGGCGGCCCGTCGGCGCGCGCGTCAGCCGTAGCGCGCGCCCACGGCGGGCGGGAGCGCGTCGAGCGCCTGCAGGTCGTCCTCGCTGAGCGCGAGGCCCGCCGCGCCGACGTTCTCCTCGAGGTAGGGGATGCGGCGCGTGCCCGGGATCGGGATGACCTGCTCGCCGCGGGAGAGCACCCACGCGAGCGCCACCTGCGCCGGCGTGGCGCCGTGGCTGGACGCGATCGTGGCGACCTGGTCGACGATCGCCTGGTTGGCGGCGCGCGCCTCCTCGGTGAAGCGCGGGTTGTGCGCGCGGAAGTCGTCGGCCGAGAACGACGCGTTGGCCTGGCGCCCGGTCAGGAACCCGCGGCCGAGCGGCGCGAACGGGATGAACGCGACGTCGTTGGCCTCGCACCACGGCAGCACGTCGTCGAGCGGCTCGCGCGTCCACAGCGACAGCTCGCTCTGCACGCTCGCCACCGGGTGGATCGCGTGGGCGCGGGTCAGCTCGTCGACCGTCGCCTCCGACATCCCGATCGCGCGCACGCGCCCGGCGGCGACGTGCTCGGCCATCGCGCCCCACGTCTCCTCGACCGGCACGTCGGGATCGACGCGGTGGAGCTGGTAGAGGTCGACGTGGTCGGTCCCCAGCCGCCGCAGCGACGCCTCCAGCGCGGAGCGCACGTGCTCGGGGCGCCCGTCGCGCCGCATCTGGAACGCCGCGCCCGGCGCCGGCTCCTCGGCGATCAGCCCGCACTTCGTGGCGAGCACGACCTCGTCGCGGCGGCCGGCCAGCGCGCGTCCCACCAGCTCCTCGTTCGTGAACGGCCCGTACACGTCGGCCGTGTCGATCAGCGTCACCCCGAGCTCGATCGCCCGGTGGATCACCCCGATCGAGCGGTCGTCGTCGCGGTCGTCTGGGGCGTAGGCCCAGCTCATGCCCATGCAGCCGAGGCCGATGGCCCCGACGCGGATGTCGCTGTTGCCGAGGCGGCGGACGGGAAGTGCGCTGGTCATGCCCCGACAGCCTGACGGGTCGGCTGGATGAGCAGGTCCCCGAGGTGCACGTGGGCCGGCCGGCCGGCGACGTGGGCGATCGCGTCCGCGACGTCCTCGGCCACGAGCGTGCCGACGGTCGCGCGCCACTGCGCCAGCGCCTCGCGCTCGGCGTCGTGGCCGATGTGATCGGCGAGCTCGGTGTCGATCAGGCCCGGCTCGACGTTCGTCACGCGCACGCCGCGCCCGCCGAGCTCGGCGCGCAGCCCGGCGGCCAGGTGCGTCACCGCCGCCTTCGTCGCGCAGTACACGGCGTAGCCGGGGAACGTCGCGCGCGCGGCCAGCGACGACACCACGACGAGGTCGGCCGGGCGGTCCGCGTCCGCGGCGGACAGCACGCCCGGCAGGAACGCGCGCAGCGTGTCGAGGACGCCGACGAGGTTGAGGTCGACCATCCGCAGCCAGTCGTCGCGCCGGCCCTCCTCGAACGGCGCGGGCAGCATCACGCCGGCGTTGGCGACCACGAGGTCCGGCGCGCCCAGGCGGTCCGCGATCGATGCGGCGGCGGCGTCGAGCGCGTCCGGGTCGGTCGCGTCCGCGGCGACCGGCAGCGCGCGGTCGCCGAGCTCGGACGCGAGCGCGTCGAGGCGGTCCGCACGCCGCGCGATCAGCGCGACCGCGGCGCCGCCGGCGGCGAGCCGCCGGGCGGTGGCGACGCCGATCCCGGAGGAGGCGCCGGTGACGACGGCCACGCGGCCGTCGAGCGGGTTGAGCGTGTCCATGGCGACAGGCTCCCGCCGCGGCGCCGCGTCAGCCAGAGCCCCGCCGTTCCTGGTTCTGCCAGGACCAGGATGGCCGTGCGTCCGTGCGCCACACTGTCGTCATGGGGACGCCGCTGTCGGACCTCGGCCACTTCCTGCGGACCCGCCGCGACCGGCTGCGGCCCGAGGACGTCGGGCTCGCGGCCTACGAGCGCCGCCGCTGCGCCCGGCCTGCGCCGCGAGGAGCTCGCCCAGCTCGCCGGGGTCAGCGTCGACTACTACGTGCGCCTGGAGCAGGGCCGCGACGTGCGCCCGTCCGAGGCGGTGCTCGACGCGCTCGCGCGCGCCCTCGGGCTCGACGAGGCCGAACGTGCGCACCTGCACGCGCTCGGGCGCGCCGCGGGGAGCCGGAGGCCGCGCCGGCGGCCCGCCCCGCAGCGGGTGCGGCGCGGCGTGCTGCGCCTCCTGGAGACGCTCGGCGACGTGCCGGCGTTCGTCCTCGGGCGCCACATGGACGTGCTCGCCCACAACGCCCTCGCCGGGGCGCTGCTCGGCCACCGCGCGGGTGCGAACCAGCTGCGCCTGATCTTCCTCGACGAGGGCGCCCGCGACCTCTTCCCCGACTGGGAGGAGGTGGCCGCCGAGGCCGTCGGCTGGCTGCGCCTGACCTCCGGGGAGCTGGGCGACGACGCCGACCTGTGCGAGCTGGTCGGCGAGCTGTCGCTGCGCAGCGAGGACTTCCGCCGCCTGTGGGCCGCCCATCCGGTGCGCCGCAAGACGTTCGGGCGCAAGCGGATGGTGCACCCGCTGGTGGGCGAGCTGACGCTCGAGTACGAGACGCTCGTGCTGCCCGATCCCGAGCAGCACCTCGTCGTCTACTCGGCGGCCGACCGCCCGACGCGGACCGCGCTCGACCTGCTGAGCGCCGTGGCCGCGCCGGGCGAGCCGGCTCCCGCCGCCTACCGCTGAGGCCGCCAGCCGCGCTTGCCGACCGCGGCCGCCGCGTTCACGATCCCCTCACCGAAGAAGCCGTTGAACGAGGGACCGCCCTCGCACAGCGCCGTGTACTCCTCCGGCAGGTCGGGATAGGCGAACGGGTTCGGCTCCGGGCACGGCGTGTCCGTCGCCGTGCGCTTCAGCACCTGCTCCACCAGGTCCGGGTCGGCCCGCACCCCGCCGTGCTGCCGGTCGTGCCGGCCGAAGCGCTGCACGATCAGCGCGGCCACCCCGACGGCGTGCGGCGAGGCCATCGACGTGCCCTGCAGGTACTGGTAGTACGAGCACGGCCCGGCCGAGCAGTCCTTGACGACGAAGTCCGTCGTCGGCTCGCCGCTCTCGTCGATGTCGCCGTTCGCGCGGCCCACCGACTCCGGGTACGGCGCCAGCACGAGGTTGCCCGGCGTCCCGTAGCGGTCGGTGCCCGGGAAGTCGCGCAGGTCCCCGCCCGGCGCCGCCACGTCGGCCTGCTCCACCCCGTAGTCGGAGTAGTAGGCCTTGCGGCCGCTCGGCCCCACCGAGGTGACGCCGATGACGCCGTCGGCCTCGGTCGGCATCGACACGCACGAGTTGTCGATCGTGCGCTCACGCGGCGACGTCTCGAAGTCCGGGTAGCCCGGGCTCGCGGTGTCGACGGTCGGCTTGCCGAGGTCGGTGTGGCCGTTGCCCTCCGCGGCGATCGTCGTGACGCCGCGGTCGCGGGCGTAGTCGATCGCCCGCTGCGTGGCCGCCACCACGAGCCGCTGCTCGCGCTGCTCGGCCGGCGAGTCCGCCGGGTTGGCGGCGCAGTTGAACAGCCACGGGTCGACGTAGAACGACATGTTCACCACGTCGATGCCGTTGTCGCCCGCGTAGGTCAGCGCGTCGAGGACCGGACCCAGGAAGAAGTACCCGGAGTCCTGGCCGGCGCGCAGGTTCACGAGGCTGACGCCGGGCGCCACGCCGCCGATGCCCTGCCCGTTGAGCGGGGCGCCGATCGTGCCCGCGACGTGCGTGCCGTGGCCGTCCTCGTCCACGTCGGCGGGGTCCTCGCAGGAGCCGTCGGGATCCGTCTCGCAGGCCCCGTCCACGATCGGGTCGTCGACCGTGAAGTTGCGGCTCAGCTCCGCGTCGAAGTTCGGCGCGATGTCCGGGTGCGAGCCGTCGATGCCCGTGTCGATGATCCCGACGCGGACGTCGTGGCTGCCCTGCGTGACCGCGTACGAGCCGTCGGGCGTCGCCCCGATCATGTCCATGTCCCACTGGAGCGCCGACAGCGGATCCGGCGTCACCGGCGGATGGCCCGGCCAGCCCGGGCGGCCCGGCCAGCCCGGGCGGCCCGGCCAGCCGTGGCGCCCGCCGGGCCGGCCGCGCGACGCCTCGCGCGCGTCCTGGGCGCGCTCGAGCTCGCGCTCGCCCTTGCGGCGGTCGCGCGGCGGCGCCTCGCCGATCGGCTCGTCGGTGGCCGCGCCCTCCAGCGACGGCTCGGCCGTCGCGGCGTCCGCGAACGACCCGCTCGTCGCCTCGACGGTCGCGACGCCGATCGCGGTGTTCTCGCGGACGATGCGCCCGCCCGCGCGTTCGATCGCGGCCCGGGCCTCGGCGGGCGACGCGCCCTCCTCGTAGACCACGACGTACGTGCGCTTGCCGGTCTGGTCGGTGGCGGCCGATGCCGCCCCGGATACCGGCAGCGCGCCGAGGGCGACGACGAGCGCCGCCACAGCGTGCGTCCTCATACAACCTCCCTGCAGGTTGTTGGAGCGATTCCCGGGGCGGCCTCCCAACCGGCCCGGCGTGGCGGCCACCCTAGACGCCCGCGCCGCGCGCCTCGTCCCCGGGGGGCGCGGCTGTCAGTCGGCGGACGTCGTCGCGGGCGGGGCCGGCTGCGCCGGCGTCCGGCGCGACGTCGCGCGGTGGAGGACGAGCGCGGGGAGGATCGCGACCGCCGTGAGCGCCACCGTCCACCAGAACGTGTGCGCGAACGCGGCGTTCAGCGGCTCGGCGAGCTGGGCGCGCGCCTCCGGCGGGACGTTGCGCGCGCTCTCGAGGCCGGCGTCCCCCGCGGCGGGGACCTCCTCGTGGATCTGGCTCGACAGGACGACGGCGAGCACCGCCGTGCCGATCGAGCCGCCGACGCGCTGGATGACGTTCAGCGCGCTCGTCGCCCGCGGCACCGCGGCCGGCTCGAGCGCCGCGTACGCGGCCGCCATCGTCGGCATCATCGCCGAGCCGAGCGCCATGCCGCGGAAGAACAGGATCACCGCGATGAGCCAGAACGGCGTGTCGGGCGTGAGCAGCGCCAGCGGGATCGTCGCGGCCACCATCAGCGTCAGCCCGGCGAGCGTGACCCGGCCGCCGCCGATCCGGTCGGTCAGGCGCCCGACCGGGGGCATGACCAGGGCCGCGCCGAGCCCCTGTGGCGCCATCAGCAGGCCCGCGTCCAGGGCGGTCTGCCCGCGCGCGACCTGGAAGAGCAGCGGCAGCAGGAGCATCGAGCCGAAGAAGGCGACGCCGAACAGCAGCACGGTCGCGGCGGCCGACGCGAACGCGACGTTGCGGAAGAGGCGGACGTCGATGAGCGGGCGCGGCGAGCGCAGGGAGTGCACGACGAACGCGGCGATCAGGGCCAGGCCGCCGGCGAGCGGCAGCCACGCGGAGGGCGAGCCGACCCCGGCGTGGCGCGAGGTCTCCGCGAGGCCGAAGACGGTCAGCCCGAGGCCGGGGGAGAGGAGCGCGAAGCCGCGCCAGTCCAGGCGGCCCGGGTGGTCGGAGGGGTTCGTGCGCGGCAGCCAGCGCAGGCCCATGACGATCCCGGCGGCGCCGATCGGCGCGTTGACGAAGAAGATCCAGCGCCACGACATGTGGTCGACGATCAGCCCGCCCAGGACGGGGCCGAGGACCGGGCCGAGCAGCATCGGCACGCCGATGATGCTCATGACCCGGCCGACGCGCTGCGGCCCGGCCGCCTGGGTGATGAGGATCATCCCGATCGGCATGACCATGCCGCCGCCGAGCCCCTGCAGGACGCGGAACACGATCAGCGACTCGAGGTCCCAGGCCGCGCCGCAGAGGACCGACCCGGAGACGAACAAGACGACCGAGGTCAGCCACACGCGCCGCGCGCCGAAGCGCTCGGCGGTCCAGCCGGTGAGCGGGATGACGACCGCGAGCGCGAGGAGGTAGCCGGTGGCCACCCACTGCACGTCGTTGAGCGGCGCGTGCAGGTCCTGGCTGAGCGCGTCGAGGGCGACGTTGACGATCGTCGTGTCGAGGATCGACATGAACGCGCCGACCACGACGACCGCCGCGACGACGAGCAGATCGCGGTCCAGCCCCGGGGTGCGATCGCCGTTCGACACCCGGAAAGGTTAGCTCGCTAAGGATTCGCGGAAGGAGGCGTCGGCTCGCCCTCCTCGCGCAGCAGCGCCCGGCGGATCTTGCCGCTCGCCGTCTTGGGCAGCTCGCCGGCGAAGTCGACGACGCGCGGGTACTTGTACGGCGCGGTCGTCGCCTTCACGTGGTCCTGCAGCTCGCGGGCGAGCGCGTCGCTGGGCACGAAGCCGTCGCGCAGCACCACGACCGCGCGCACGATCGAGCCGCGCTCGTCGTCGGGCGCGGCGACCACGGCTGCCTCGGCCACCGCCGGATGGGCGACGAGCGCCGACTCCACCTCGAACGGGCCGATCCGGTAGCCGGCGGAGATGATCACGTCGTCGGTGCGGCCCTCGAAGTAGAGGAACCCGTCCTCGTCGGCGTGCACGCGGTCGCCGGTGCGCCACGGGCGGTCCCGCGGCGCGTCGCCGTCGCCGAGGTAGCCGCCGAAGAACGTCGGCACCGTCGACGGGTCGGCGACCAGCTCGCCGTCGTCGACCCACAGCTTCACGCCCGGCAGCGGGCGGCCCATCGACCCGGGCCGCACCGGCTCGTCGAGCGGGGCGCCGGTCATCTGCCCGGTCTCGGTCTGCCCGTAGCCGTCGCGGATCCACAGGCCGGTGACCTCGTGCCAGGCGCCGAGCACCTCGGGGTTGAGCGCCTCGCCGGCGGCGACCGCGCCGCGGAGCGCCGGCAGCGGGCGCAGCGTCGTGCGCTTGGCGATGACGCGGTACTCGGTCGGCGCCATGCAGAGCACGTCGACGCGCTCGCGCTCGAGGATGTCGAGGCGGCCGGCGGGGTCGAAGCGCTCGTCGTGCAGCAGCGCGCTGGCGCCGCGGATCCACGGGGCGACGAACACGTTGCGCGCCGACTTCGACCAGCCGCTGGCTGCCGTGCACCACACGAGGTCGCCGGGCCGGGCCGCGAGCCAGTGCTCGGCCTGCAGCGTCTGGCCGGCCAGGTAGCGCTGCGTGTGGACGACCGCCTTCGGCTCGCCCGACGTGCCGCTGGTGAAGATGATCACGGCCGGGTCGCCGGGTCCCAGGTCGGCGGCGGGGGCGGCCTCGCCCTCGCGCCACAGCGCGTCGTCGGGCACGAGCGCGACGGCCACGTCGGCGCCGGCGCCCTCGAGCTCGCCGCGGTTGCGCTCGTCGGCGACCACGAGGCGCGGCCTGGCGACCGCGATCCGCAGCGCCAGGTCCTTGGCGCGGAGCTGCTCGTTGCAGGGCAGCGCGACGGCGCCCAGGCGCCAGCACGCGACCATCGTCATGACCCACTCGGGGCGGTTGCCGATCAGCGTCATCACGACGTCGCCGCGCCCGACGCCGCGCCGCGCGAGCGCGCCGGCCAGGCGCGCCGCGCCGTCGGCGATCTCGCCGAAGCGCCACTCGCGGCGGCGGCCGTCGCGGGCCAGCTCGACGAGGGCGACACGGTCGGCCGGGGCGCGGTCGACGACGTCGCGGGCGAAGTTCATGGGCGAGGAGCCTAGACGGCCCCAAAGTAGTTTGCTAGCATAACATTCGCCAGCAAACGAAAGCCCCGCCTCCTCGTGACCCCCTCCACCGACTCCCGCACCCCCATCGAGCGCCACGTCTGGCTCGTCGCCGCCGTCGTCGGCATGGGCTCGGTCATGTCGATCCTCGCCGTGACCATCGTCAACGTCGCGCTCGAGTCGCTCAGCACCGAGCTGCACAGCCCGCTCGACGACATCCAGTGGGTGGCCACCGGCTACCTCCTCGGCATGGGCGCCGTCATCCCCGTCAGCGCGTGGATCAGCGCGCGCTTCGGCGCCCGTCGCGCGTACCTCGCGTCGCTCGCCCTCTTCGTCCTCACGTCGCTGCTGTGCGCCGTCGCCTGGTCGGCCACGTCGCTCATCGCCTTCCGCGTCCTCCAGGGCGCCGCCGGCGGCCTCACGCTCCCGCTCGGCCAGATGATGCTCGCCCACGCCGCCGGCCCGCACCGGCTCGGGCGCGTCATGAGCGTCATCGGCGTGCCGATGGTCATCGGGCCGATGATCGGGCCGATCGTCGGGGGGCTCCTCATCGACCAGCTCAGCTGGCACTGGATCTTCGTCATCAACATCCCGTTCGGGATCGCCTCGCTCGTCATGGGCCTCAAGCTGCTGCCGCGCGACGCGGCCACGCACGCCGCCGGGCGCCTCGACGTCACCGGCCTGGTGCTCCTGTGCACCGGCGTCCCCGCGGTCATCTACGGCCTCTCGCGCACCTCGGCCGCCGGCGGCTTCCTCTCGACGACCGTGCTGGTGCCGACGCTGGCCGGCCTCGCGCTCATCGCCCTGTTCGCCCGTCACGCGCTGCGCCGCGACGAGCCGCTGCTCGACCTCCGCCTCATGGGCCAGCGCGGCTTCGCGGCCGCCAGCGTCGCCACCTTCGCCTCCGGCGCGGCCCTGTACGGCGCGATGCTGCTGCTGCCCCTCTACTTCCAGGGCGTCCGCGGACAGGACGCGCTGCACGCCGGCCTGCTGCTGATCCCGCAGGGCCTCGGGTCCGCGCTGTCGATGGGCATCGCCGGGCGCCTGGCCGATCGCGTCGGCGGCGCGCGCGTCGCGGTCGTCGGCCTGACGACGATGACGCTCGCCACGGTGCCGCTCGCGTTCCTCACCGCCGACACCTCGTACTGGCTCATCTCGGCCGTGCTGTTCGTCCGCGGCCTCGGGCTCGGCGGCGGCGTCATGCCGCTGATGGCCGCCTCGTTCGCCACGCTGCGCCGCCCGTCCGACATCGCGCACGCCACCCCGCAGCTCAACGTGCTCCAGCGCGTCGGCGGCTCGGTCGGCACCGCGATCCTCACGGTCGTCCTCACCAGCCGCCTGGGCGTCGCCCCGGACCTGGACGCGGCGGCGGCCGCCTTCGACCACGCCTACTGGTGGGCGGTCGGGGTCAGCGCGCTCGCCGTGCTGCCGGCCCTGTACCTCGCGCGCCTGGAGCGCCGCGCCCGCGGCACGGACCGGCGTCCCGTCGCCACGGCGCCCGAGGAGCCGATCGTCGCCGCCTAGCATGGGACGCCTCATGCCCCAGCGCACCGACGTCGAGGTCATCGAGGATCTGCGCGCGGCCCTGCGCGAGTTCCTCGCCGCCCAGCGTCGCCTGCGGGGCCGCGACGCCCAGCGGCCCGGGCTGACGTTCTCCCAGCACGCCGTCCTGCGCGTGCTCGCCGACGGCGAGGAGCACTCGGCCGGGGAGCTGGCGGCCGCGGCCGACCTGACCCCGGCGTCGATCACGAAGATGCTCGACGGCCTGTCGCGGGCGGGGCTGCTGGAGCGCGTGCCCGACCCCGCCGACCGCCGCCGCGTCGGCGTGCGGATCACGCCGGCCGGCCGCGAGGCGTTCGACGCCAAGAACCGTCAGATCACCGCGGCCTGGGCCGAGGTGCTCGAGGGGGCCGATCCCGCCGAGATCGACGGGATGGCCTCCGCGATGCGACGGCTCGCAGCGCTGTTCGACACGCTCTAGCGCCGCCGCGGACGGGGCGCGACGCGTCCGTGCGCCGCGCCCCCGCGACTCACCGGCTCTCCGCCAGCGAGAACGTCCCGACGAGGCGCTCGAGCTCCTCGGCGGTGCGGGCCAGCTCCTGGGCCGACGCGGCGATCTGCTGCGTCGAGGCGCTGGTCTGCTGCGTGGAGGCCGACACCTGCTGCGTCGACGCCGAGGACTGCTCGGCGACGGCGGCGACCTCGTTGGTGGCCTCGGCGATCGCGGCGATGCGCGACCCGACGTCCGAGACCGCGGCGCTGATGCGCTCGAACGCCTCGCGCGCCTGCTCGACCGTGAGCGAGCCCTGGCTGGAGCGCTTGGAGCCCTCCTCGACCAGGTCGACCGTCCGCGACGTCTCGCCCTGGATCTGATCGATCAGGGACGAGATCGTGCCGGCGGCCTGCTGGGACTCCTCGGCCAGCTTGCGGACCTCCTCGGCGACGACCGCGAAGCCGCGGCCCTGCTCGCCGGCGCGGGCGGCCTCGATCGCGGCGTTGAGCGCGAGCAGGTTCGTCTGCTCGGCGATGCCGGAGATCGTCGAGACGATCCCGCCGATCTCGTCCGACTTGCCCGCCAGCGAGCGCATCGCCTCGGTGATCTGGCCGGTCGACTCGGTGAGGGCCTGCATGGCCTCGGTCGCCTCGACCGACGTGCGCGCGCCCTGGTCGGCGAGCTCGCGCGCCTCCTGGGCGGCGATCGCCGTCTGCTCGGCCGTGACGCGCGCGTCGTCGACCGTCTTGACCTGGCGCTCGGCGCCCGCGGCGACCTCGCCGACCGCGTGGGCGATCTCGCCCACGGCCCGGCCCGCCTCGTCGGAGGTGTTGGCCATCTGCTGGCTGGCCTCCGCCAGGTTGGCGGCGGTCTGCGACATGCGGCCGACGACCTCGCGGACGTTGGCGATCATCGTCGAGAACGCGCGCCCGAGCGCGTCGCGCTCGGACTTCGGCTCGACCTGGGCGGTGAGGTCGCCCTCGGCGACGCGGCGGGCCGCGCCGGCCAGGTTGCGCTGGTAGTCGATGACGCCGCGGAACGCGTCGGCCATCTGGCCCAGCTCGTCGCGCGAGCGCAGGGTGATCTCCTGCTCCACGTCGCCCTCGGCCAGGCCGTTGGCGGCCTCGACCATCTGCTTGGTGGGCTTGCGGATGCTGCGCGCCAGCAGGAAGCCGACGAGGCCGGCGACGATCAGCGCGGCGATGCCGAGGATCAGCATCAGGCGCTTGGCGGCCGCGGTGTCGTCCTGGACCTGCTTCGCCGCGTCGGCCGAGCGCTTGGCGATGGAGGCGGCCAGCTGACCGGTGATCGCGCTCGTCTGCTCGGCGAACTTCGGGTTCTCGATCGCGATCTCGTTGCCGCGATCGAGGTCGCCGGCCTGGTAGGCCTTGAACATCTCGGCCTCGTTGGCCATGAACTGCTCGATCGGCTTGCCGATGTCGTCGAAGAGCTTGCGCTCCGCGGGCGTGAGCTGCGCGCGGATGGCGTTCAGCTCGGCGTCGCTCGTGCCCTCCAGCGACTTCATGAACTGCTCGTGGGCCTCGAGGCCCGGACCGGACTGCAGGGTGTCACCGGCCTGGGCGTACGCGGCGATGGTGGTCGCCAGGTTCTGCATACCGGCGATCTGCGTCTGGAAGCCGCGGAAGCCGTCATTCAGGGTCGCGAGCTGCGAGACCTGCTTGGAACCGTCACGGGCCTGACCCAACGAGACCCAGCCGACGACCACGACGGCGGCCAGCAGCGCACAGACGACGCCGAAGCTGGCGATGAGACGGGCCGCGATGGACCAGTCGGAAATGCGTCGAAGGTGAAGCAAGGGATCCTTCCCTAGGAAAGAGGGACGTGTGTCGTCTCTGTTATCGGCACCTCCGTGTGCCCTTGGAGGAGGCGAGCGGGCGCCTGGACGGACGCCCGCTCAGGTTTCCTACGAGGCGGCGCGACCGCGCGCGCGTGCCGCGCCCGCGCGCGATCCGCGCGTGCGCGCGCCACGCGTGGAACCCGTCGACTTCGTCGACCTCGACCTCGACCTGACGGTTCGGGTTGAGCCCGCGGGCTTGCGCTCGCGCGGCGGGATCTCCTCGGTGACGACGGCCTTCGTCAGCACCGGGATCTGGCGCTCCAGGAAGGCGGCCATCCGCTCCTCCTGGCGGCGGTGCTCGCGCGCGAGCTTGGCGGTGTCCTTGTCGCCGAGCGCCTCGGCGAGCGTCTCGATCGCGATGTAGGTCGCGATCTCCTCGTGCTCGTTGAAGTACTCGGTCTTGGCGTTCTTGAGCATCTTCTCGGCCTCGCCGGTGCCCCGCAGCGCGTGCATCTGGCCCTTGGCCAGCGACAGCGCCTTGTTGGCCACCGTCTGCGCGGTGTCGGCGACCTCGGCGACGACGCCCAGCTCGGCCTTGCCGCCGAGCTGCTTGATGCGGCGCTCGAGGGCGCGCGACTGCGCCTTCGTCTCCTTCAGGTGCTCCTGGAGGCGCTTCTTGTACGGCGGGCGCGTCGTCATCTTGATGTGCGCCTGAAGGGCCGTCTCCAGCTCCTTCTCCTTGCCGTAGGCCTCGTTGAGGTACTGGATCAGCTTCAGCTCACGTGCGGTCGTCTCGGGCATGAACGGGGAACTACCCGCACAGAGCGCGCCCGAACGCTCGTATCCTGGTTGGACCAGAACTCGAGGTGGAGGACCCGAACTCATGGCCGTTGCCGTCCCGTTCGAGGAGAAGACCGACGAACAGAAGGCGATCACCGAGATGGTGCGCCAGTTCGTCGACGAGCAGATCCTGCCCAACGCCGAGCACTACGACCACGAGGACGAGTTCCCCGAGCCGATCGTGGAGCAGATGAAGGAGCTGGGGCTCTTCGGCGTCACGATCCCCGAGGAGTACGGGGGGATGGGCCTCGACCTCACCACCTACGCGATGATCGTCGAGGAGCTGTCGCGCGGGTGGATCTCGATCTCGGGCGTGATCAACACGCACTTCATCGGGTCCTACCTGCTCATGAAGTACGGCACCGACGAGCAGAAGCAGAGGTTCCTGCCGAAGATGGCCACCGGCGAGATCCGGGCGGCGTTCTCGCTGAGCGAGCCGGAGCTGGGCTCCGACGTGCAGGCGATCAAGACGAGCGCCAAGAAGCTCGACGACGGCGCCTACGAGATCAACGGCCAGAAGATGTGGGTCACCAACGGCCTGCGCTCGGGACTGGTGTTCGTTCTCGTCAAGACCGACCCCGACGCCGAGCCGCGCCACAAGGGCTTCACCTGCTTCATCGCCGAGAAGGAGCCGGGGGAGCCGAACACGCCGGGCCTCACGGTCCCGCCGCAGATCAAGAAGATGGGCTACAAGGGCGTCGAGTCGACCGAGCTGGTCTTCGACGGCTACCGCTGCCCGGCCGAGAACATCCTCGGCGGCGAGGACGCCGGCCTCAACCGGGGCTTCGCGCAGATGATGGACGCGCTCGAGGTCGGGCGCGTGAACGTCGCCGCCCGCGGCGTGGGCGTCGCGCAGCGCGCGCTGGAGCTGGCGCTGCGCTACAGCCAGGAGCGCAAGACGTTCGGCAAGCCGATCGCCCAGCATCAGGCGATCACGTTCAAGCTCGCCGACATGGGCACGCAGACGGAGGCGGCGCGGCTGCTGACGCTGCGCGCGGCGCGGCTGAAGGACGCCGGCCTGCGCTCCGACATGGAGGCGGGGATGGCGAAGCTGTTCGCCTCCGAGGCGGCGCGCTTCTGCGCCGAGGAGTGCCTGCGCATCCACGGCGGCTACGGCTACTCCAAGGAGTACGAGATCGAGCGCCTGTACCGCGACGCGCCGCTGCTGCTGATCGGCGAGGGCACGTCGGAGATCCAGAAGATGGTCATCGGGCGCAAGCTCCTGGAGCGCCACAAGATCTGAGACACCTGCGACGCACATCCGGGCGCATCGCCCATCGATCGTGCGTCGAAATGCGGTGATGGGGGCGATCGCGCGCGCCGAGGCAGGTCGTGCGATGACCCCCACCACCACGTCCCCCACGGCGCACGGCGCGCGGCCGCACACGCTCGCGGCCACCCGGCGCGTCGTCGCGCTGCGCCGCCGCGAGCGGCGCGCCCACGGCCGCGTCGAGGAGCTCGAGGTCGAGACCTATGAGCTCGCCCTGGCGCTCCTGCACGACGCGATCCTGCGGGCCGAGCTCTGGTACCAGCGGCGCGAGCGAGCGCTCGTCGAGTTCGATCGGCGACGGGTCGAGACGGCCCGCGACCTGCGCGCCCGCGGCATGGTCGGGCAGCCCGCCTACGTCCTCGCCGACTGACCCGTAGACTGCGCGGCCGATGTCCTCGGCCACCGACACCGCCGCCCAGATCACGACGGCCGTCCAGCGGCTGCTCGACGAGGTGCCGGCGCTGAAGCCGCTGAAGCTCGTCGTCGGGCTGGACCTGCGCGCCCGCGGCGACGTGCAGCAGTACCGGATCGAGATGCCGGGCCCGAAGGTCACCAAGGACATCGCCGCCGACGCGAAGGTGCGCGTCGAGGTGCCGCGCGCGTTCTTCAACGAGATGGTCAAGGACGGGCGGGTCGCCGACTGGCGCGAGGCCTTCACGTACGGCCAGGCCAAGGCCACCGGGCCGACGCAGATCCTCCAGCTCATCGAGCGGGTCGTCGAGAAGCAGGAGGAGCGTCAGCGCACCCGTCGCGCCCGGTCGTGACCGGCCGCGTCCCTCCCGAATGGGAGCCGCACGAGCGGACCATCATGGGCTGGCCGTGCCGCGAGGAGCTGTGGGAGGACCGCCTCGACGAGGCGCGCGAGGAGTACGCCGGGGTCGCCAACGCGATCGCCGCGTTCGAGCCGGTGCTGATGATCGCGCCGCCGGAGCTGGTCACCCAGGCGCGGTCGATGCTGAGCGGCGATGTCGAGGTGTGGGGCGCGCCGATCGACGACTCGTGGCTGCGCGACAGCGGCCCGATCTTCGTCGGCGAGGAGGCGGTCTGCTTCGGCTTCAACGCGTGGGGCGGAAAGTTCGCGCCGTGGGACGACGACGCGACGATCGCGCCGCGCGTGTGCGACCACCTGGGGCGGCCGTGGACGCGCTCGGAGATGGTGCTCGAGGGCGGCTCGATCGCGATCGCCGCCGACGGCTCGATCATCACCACCGAGCAGTGCCTGCTGAACCCCAACCGCAACCCGGGCTGGTCGCGGGAGCGGATCGAGCGGGAGCTGCTGGACCGCCTCGGCGCGCCGCGGGTCGTGTGGCTGGGGGAGGGGCTCGTCGAGGACCGCGACACCGACGGCCACGTCGACATGATCTGCGTGCCCGCGCCCGGCGGCGAGGTGCTGCTGCAGTGGTGCGACGAGGACGACCCGAACTTCCCGCGGATGGACGAGAACCGCCGCCGCCTGGAGGACGCGGGCTTCCCGGTGCTGCTGTGCGACGTGCTCGCCCACGACGGCGACGACACGATGAGCTACCTCAACGCGTACGTGTGCAACGACGCGGTGATCGTCCCGCAGGCCGGCCAGCCGGAGCTCGACGAGCGGGCGCTGGAGATCTACCGGCTCGCGTTCCCCGACCGGGTGCCGGTGGGCGTGCCGGCGATGACGATCGCGTTCGGGGGCGGCGGGCCGCACTGCATCACCCAGCAAGTGCCGGTGCTCGCGGCGCCCTGAGGGCTTGCGAGCATTGCGAGAAACTCGCTGGCGCTCCTTCTCGCGGCTACGGTGGATCCCATGGCTGATCCGGTGATCCGCCTGGAGCGGTGGACGGGCTCGTGGGCGGACGACGACCCGGACGCGGCGTTCAAGGCCGAGGTGGCGGCGCTCTCGCAGCTCGACGCGCTGGTGACCCTGGAGGGGATGTCGCGGGCGCTGGGCATCCCGGTCGGCGCGCTGGCGCGCTACGTGCTCGCGCGCTGGGCCAGCGCCGGCAGCGGCGGCCTGCTGGAGATCGGCCCGTCGATGGTCGACCGCCTGGCCGCCGAGCTCGACGCCGCCGAGGCGCAGGGCACCGACGCCGCGCGCCTGGAGGCCTACGCGCGCGTGCGCGTGATCGTCTCGTGGCTGAAGGCCGGCCTCGACGACCCCGACGCCTACCCCTGACGCGCGACCTCGGCGTTGCTTGTCACCTTGGTTCCCGCAGAGGGAACCAACCTGACAAGCAACGCGCGGGACGGCGGCGGGTCAGTCGTAGATCGAGCGGCTCGCGCCGGCCTGGGCGTTGCGCGGGTACGGGGCGAGGTCGTCGACGAACCCGGGGTGCGCGCGCAGGCGCGCGATCCAGGCGGCCACGTGCGGGTGCTCGGCCAGGGGCACGCGGGCCTCGTCGCTGCGGCTCGCGTAGGCGTAGTTGGCCAGGTCCGCGATCGACGGGCGCGCGCCCACGAGCCAGTCGCGGGACGAGAGCGCGTCGTCGAGCAGCGCCATCGCGCGCCGCGCCATCGGGACGCGCTCCTCGCCGCCCGGCCGCCCGGTGATCAGGCGAAAGCGCGCGCTGGCGACGCCGCGCATCGTCCACTCCTGCTCGAACGCCAGCCACTGCGCGACCAGCGCGCGGCCGAGGCGATCGTCCGGCAGCCACGACGTGCCCTCGGCCAGGTACCAGAGGATCGCCGGCGACTGGGCGATCGCCGTGCCGTCGTCGAGCTCCAGCACCGGCGTCTCGCGGACCGGGTTGCGGCGGCCGTACTCCTCGGTGAGCGTGTCGCCGCCGAAGATGTCGGTCGGCACGCGCTCGCACTCCACGTCGAGGAGGCGCAGCAGCAGACGGACCTTCAGGCAGTTGCCGGAGGCGGCGTAGTCGTAGAGGCGCATGACGCGGAAACGCGCGACGGGCCCCCAACGTGACGCCCTATCGTGGACGGACCATGCGGCTGCTCACCGCCTACGACGTCCCGCCCTCGCCCGCGCGGGTCCGCGAGCCGACCCGCCCGCCGTTCCGGATCGCCGCCGTCCAGCACCGCTGGGACCCGGATCCTGAGCGCCATCAGGCCAACCTCGCCGAGGGCATCGCGCTCGCCGCCCGCGAGGGCGCGAAGCTCGTCTGCCTGCAGGAGCTGACGCTGTCGCCGTACTTCGCGATCGTCGAGGACGGGCCCAGGGACGCCGCCGAGGACATCCCCGGCGGCCCGACGACCCGGTTCGCGCAGCGGATGGCCGCCGAGCACGGCCTGCACGTGCACGCCTCGCTCTACGAGCGCGACCCCGGCGCCGCCGACGGCCTCGGCTACAACACCGCGATCGTCGTCGCGCCCGGCGGGGAGGTCGTCGCGCGCACGCGCAAGCTCCACATCCCCGTCACCGCCGGCTACCACGAGGACCGCTACTTCCGCCCCGGCCCGGCCGGCGACGACGCGTTCCCGGTCGTCGGCCTCGCCGACGCGCGCCTCGGCTTCCCGACCTGCTGGGACCAGTGGTTCCCGGAGCTCGCGCGCGCCTACTCGCTCGCCGGCGCCGAGGTGCTCGTGTACCCGACGGCGATCGGCTCCGAGCCCGACCACCCCGACTTCGACACCGAGCCGCTGTGGGAGCGCGTGATCGTCGCCAACGGCATCGCCAACGGCACGTTCATGGTCGCCGTGAACCGCATCGGCCACGAGGCGCCCCTGACCTTCTACGGCTCGAGCTTCGTCTCCGACCCGTACGGGCGCATCCTCGTGCAGGCGCCGCGCGACGAGCCCGCCGTCCTCGTCGCCGACCTCGACCTCGACCAGCGCCGCGACTGGCTCGAGCTGTTCCCGTTCCTGACGACCCGCCGCCCGGACGCCTACGCGCCGCTGACCTGACCGTGTTCGCCGACGTCCCGCCGCCGCCGATCCACCAGGACCCGGTGCCGTTCCCGGCCAAGCGCAAGCGCGACATGCGCCGCTACGCCAAGCGCCACTACGGGATCCCGTCGTTCCGCCTGGAGGGGCCGAAGGTCATCGTCCAGCACTACACGGCCAACGACTCCTACCGGGCGACGTGGAACACGTTCGCCGCCAACGTGCCCGACCCCGAGCTGCGCGAGCTGCCCGGCACGTGCACGCACTTCGTGATCGACGCGAAGGGCACGATCCACCAGCTCGTGCCACTGGAGCTCATGTGCCGCCACACGGTCGGCCTGAACCACAGGTCGATCGGCATCGAGCACGTCGGGCAGAGCGACGCGCAGGTGATGGGCAACCGGCGTCAGCTGCGCGCGTCGCTGCGCCTGACGCGCTGGTTGCAGGAGCGCTTCGGGATCGCGACCAGGGACGTGATCGGCCACGCCGAGTCGCTGTCGAGCCCGCACCACCGCGAACGGGTCGACCGGCTCAAGCGCCAGACGCATGGCGACATGAGCCGGTCGACGATGACGCGCTACCGCCGGATGCTGCAGCGCGTCACCTTCACCCGCTGAGCGCTATGCGCGGTCCTCGATCGGGTCGAGGTACGCGATCATCTCGTCGGCCTTGTCGGCGAAGACCGGCGGGATCTGCACCGTCGTGGCGAGCTTGTCCTCGGGCTCGTCGACGAGGAAGCCGCGGTCCTCGGGCGTCCACGCGTACTCGAAGAGCGCGCCGCCCGGGGTCCGGTTGTAGATCGACTTGAAGTAGCCGCGGTCCTTCTGCTCGGTCACGTCGGTGAAGCCGAGGCCCTCGAGCCACGTCTTGACCGAGTACTGGGTCGGCTCGTTGGGCACGTTCCAGGCCCAGTGGTGCGGCGTGCCCTCGGCGAAGTGCCAGGTGCCGGGACGCACGTCGGGCTCGTGGACGAGCTCGACGCGGCGGGCGAGCCCGTCGCCGGGCAGCTCCCACGCCTGGCGGCCGTTCTCCTCCTCGACCTTCGACATGCCCATGCCGCTCTCGAGGTACAGCACCATCTCGTCGGGGTCGATGACGCTGACGATCGGGGCGTACGCGCCCTTGATGCCGTGCTCGGCCGGGACGCCGCGCTCGCCGTAGCCGCCGCGCGGGTCGCCGGTGGTGCCGACGAGCGTGTAGGGCAGGCCGCACGGGTGCGCGAACTTCAGGCGCTTGGTGCCGAACTCCTCGACGTGCTCGCAGGCGATGCCCAGCTCGTCGAAGCGGTTGGCCCAGTAGTCGATCGAGCTCTCGTCGATCGAGAGGCCGATCTCCTTGATCTGGTTCGACCCGCGACGGCCCATCTTGCCGTGCTGGCGCATCGGGAACGTCGTGATGATGCTGCCGGCGTCGAGCGAGCCGTTCGAGTAGTACAGGTGCCAGACGGGCGCCTCGCCGTCGTAGAGCATCGTCTTCTTGATCGGGCGCAGGCCGAGGGTCTGGGTGTGGAAGTCCCAGTCCTCCTGGCCGTCGCCGACCGACAGGGTGATGTGATGGTTGCCCGTGATCGTGCGACTCATGGTTCCTCTCCTCCGGCTGGTTCCGACGCGGCGAGACGCCGCACTGCGTAGGTTCGCAGGCTCCCTGAGACCGTACAAGCCCGGCGCACGCGCGGGAAGTGGGGCTGAACGTCAGCTCAGCTTGCGCGCCCGCACGGCGGTGCCGTAGGCGCAGATCTCCGTCCAGGTGGTGCCGAGCTCGGACGTGTCGAAGCGGAACGCGAGGATGGCGCCGACGAGCGACTTGAAGGAGGCCCCGATCTGGGAGCCGACGTTGCGCGAGCGCACGGTGAGCCCGAAGACCTCGCCGAGCACCTCTTCGACCTCGTAGCCGGGGAGGTCGTTCATGGTGGAGATGAGCATCGGGCGACGCTATCGCGCCGCGGAGGCCGCGGGGACGTCGAGCTCGAGCTCGTAGTGCTCGAGCACGATCGTGCGGCCCCACATGCGGCGCCGGTCGCCGCGCACGCGCCGGAACCCGGCGCGCCGGTAGGCGGCGGCCGCGGTCGTCAGCGCGCTGAACGTGCCGAGCTCCACGCACGCATACCCGCTCGCGCGCGCGTGGTCGAGCAGCTCGTCCAGCATCCGCCGGCCGAGGCCGCGCCCGCGGGCGGCCGGCTCCAGCAGGAACCAGCGCACCCGTCCGAGGCCGTCGCCCTCGTCGGTGAGCGCCAGCGACCCGGCGACGCGGCCGTCGTCCTCGACCACCCACAGGCCCTCGCGCGCCCGCGGGAACCCGCGCCGCACGTGGTCGGCCATCCAGGCGGCGACGTCGGCCTCGAACGTCGCGTCCAGCCCGTGCTCGGCGGCGTAGACGCGGCCGTGGAGCGCGGAGATGGCGCCGAGGTCGCCGGGGCGCAGGTCGCGGCGGATGGCGTACGGCATGGGGTCGATCGTGCCGACGCGCATCGATCGGTGCAACACATCATTGGATTCGCTGCCATCGCGAACTACGATCGATCTCGCCCATGGAGCTGCGCCAGCTTCGCTACTTCGCCGCGGTGGCCGAGCACCGCCACTTCACGCGCGCGGCGGCGGAGCTGCACGTCGCCCAGTCCGCGCTGTCGCAGCAGGTGCGCCGGCTGGAGGCCGAGCTGGGCTTCGAGCTGCTGGCCCGCACGAGCCGCCACGTCGAGCTGACCGACGCCGGCCGCGCGGTCCTCAGCCGCGCCCACCGCGTGCTGGCCGAGGTCGACGCGCTCCACGGCGACCTCGACGAGCTGGCCGGCCTGGTGCGCGGGACCGTCCGCGTGGGCGGGATGCCGCCGCTGGGCCCGGTGAGCCTGCCCGACATGCTCGCCGACTTCCACGCGCTGCATCCGAACGTCGAGGTCGTGCTGCGCGAGGGCGCCGCCGACGAGATCCTCGCGCTGCTGCGCCGCGACGAGGTCGACGTCGCGCTCGCGTTCGTCGCGCCCGACGAGGTCGGGCCCGAGCTGGCCGCGCGCGAGATCGGGCGCGACGAGCTGGTCGTCGCCGCCGCGACCGACGACCCGATCGCCCGCGCCGACGCGGTCGCGCTCGCCGACCTCGACGGGCGGCCGTTCATCGCCTTCTACCCGGGCTCGGCGATGAGCCGGGCGGTCGAGGCGGCGCTGCGCGCGGCGGGCAGCCGGCCGCGGATCGCCTACCAGACCTACCTGCTCGACATGGTCCGCGCCCTGGCCGCCCGCGGGCTGGGCGTGTCGCTCGTGCCGCGCCGCTTCCTGGAGTTCGGCGGCGCGCCGGTGGCGATCCGCTCGATCGCGCCCGAGCCGATGCACCTGCCGATCTCGCTCGTGTGGCGGGCCCAGCGGCGCCGCTCGCCGGCCGCCGAGGCGTTCCTGGCGTTCACGCTCGAGCTGGCCGCGGCGCGCTCATAGCCCGCCCCAGCCGACGCCGCGCAGCGCCTCGCGCACCCAGTGCTCGGCGCCGGCGGCCACGAGCGTCACGATCGCCGTCAGCGCCAGCCCCGGCGCCAGCGACCGCGGCCGCCCGATCAGCAGCCCGACGGCCAGCGCGAGCCCGAGCACGAGCTCGCCCGCCACGACGACGCGCGCGGCGCGTCCGTCCCAGATCGTGGCGAGCAGGATCGCCTCGCCGATGAAGCTCCCGGCCAGCACCGCGGCGCCGAGGGCGTGGGCGAGCGTCGACCGGGCCGAGCGCCAGATCGCCCCGGCGCCGCCGAAGACGATCCCGGCGGCGACGGCGGCCAGGCCCCAGCCGAGCGCGACCGGCACCGTGTAGTCGAGCGCGGCGCGCCCCACCTGCCAGAGCGTGAACGCGTACCAGGCGCCGGTGCCGCCGGCGAGCGCCACCGCGCCGGCGACGGCGCCCAGCGCCGGCCGCCGCGCGAACGCGCCCAGCAGCCAGGCGACCGCGAGCCACGGCGCGCCGAGCGCGATGACCCAGGGGCCGAGGCGGCCGACCGGCTCGGCGATCGGCCCGGCATGGGCGAGCAGCCCGGCGCCCGCGGCGGCGCGGGCGGCGATCCCCAGCCCGCCCGCGGCCAGCAGCGCGGCGACGAGGACGGCGAGGACGCGGCCGGCGCTCGGGCCGTCACCACGCATGGCCGACGAACACCGGCTCCGGGACCAGCGTCACCCCGAAGGCGTCCTGCACCCCGGCGGCGATCTCGCGGGCCAGCGCGACCAGCTCGGCGGTCGTCGCGCCGCCGCGGTTGACGAGCGCGAGCGTGTGCTTGCGCGAGATCCCGACGCGGCCGCGCGTCAGCCCGCGCTCGAACCCGGCCCGCGCGATCAGCCACGCCGCCGACGTCTTCACGCGCCCGTCGGGCTCCGGCCAGGCCGGCGGCGCGTCCGGGGCGGTGCGCTGCGCGAGCGCCGCGAACGCGTCGGCCTCGAGGATCGGGTTGGTGAAGAACGAGCCCGCGCTCACCGACTCGGGGTCGGCCGGGTCGACGACCATGCCCTTGGCCCGGCGCAGCTCGAGCACGGCGTCGCGCACCGCGCGCAGCTCGGCGCGCTCGCCGACGGCGACGCCGAGCTTGGCGGCCAGCTCGGCGTAGGCGATCGGCTCGCCGACCGAGCCGCGGCGCAGGCGGAAGCGCACGGCCAGCACGACCCGGTCGTCGCGGCCCTTGAACGCGCTCGAGCGGTAGCGGAACGCGCACGCGTCCGGCCCCAGCTCGGTCACGTGGCCGCTGCGGCGGTCCAGCACGCGCACCGCCTCGATCGTCTGGGCGACCTCCTGCCCGTAGGCGCCGACGTTCTGGATCGGCGTCGCGCCGGTGCTGCCGGGGATGCCCGACAGGCATTCGATCCCGGCGAGCCCCTCGGCCACCGTGCGCGCGACGAGCACGTCCCACGGCTCGCCCGCCTGCACGGTCAGCGTCGCGTCGTCGGCGGCGATCCCGCGCGTCTGCACGTGCACCACGGTGCCGTCGAAGCCGGCGTCGGCGACGACGACGTTCGACCCGCCGCCGAGGATCAGCAGCGGCTCGCCGGCGGCGTCGAGCTCGCGCACGGTGCGCACGAGCTCGTCCTCGGCGCGCACGGTCACGAGGCGGCGGGCGGGGCCGCCGAGGCGCAGCGTCGTGAGGTCCGCCAGCGGCGGCCCGCTCACGTCTGCTCCTCGGGGCACCAGTAGGTCGTGCGGCCGCCGACCTGCGCGCGGGCGAGCTCGGCGCCGCAGCGGGGGCAGCGGCCGCCGCGCACGCGGTGGGGGATGAGCTCGCCGGTGTGGACGCCGCCGAGGCGGATGGCCGAGCGGATCGCCGCGCGCAGCTCGCGGCGCAGGCGGTCGAGCTCGGCCTCGTCGAGGTCGCCGGCGGGCCGGCGCGGGGACAGGCGCGCGCGCCACAGCGCCTCGTCGGCGAGGAGGTTGCCGACGCCGGCGATCACCGCCTGGTCCATGATCCGCGCCTTCAGCGGCGCGGCGCCCTGGCCGACGCGCTCGCGGAACGCGTCGCGCGAGATCTCCGCGGCGTCGGGGCCGAGGCGGTCGATCGCGGGGGAGAGGACGGCCCGCCCGAGGCGCCGCTTGTCGCGCAGCACGAGGCGGCCGCCGTCCTCGAACTCCAGCGCGAAGCGGTCCCACAGCGGCCGGCCGTCGTCGCCCGAGGGCCAGGAGTCGCCGGCGGCGCGGTCGTCGACGACGATCCGCCCGGCCATCCCCAGGTGCAGGCCGAGGACGGGGCCCTCGCCGCCGTCGGTCTCCAGCCACATCGCCTTGCCGCGCCGGTGGGCGGCGCTGAGCTCGCGCCCGGTGAGCGCGGCGGCGATCTCGCCCGGGCCGTGCGGGCGGCAGACGTAGGCGTCGGTGTCGTCGACGGCGGCGATGCGACGGCCGAGCGCCCGCTCGGCGATGAGCGCTCGGGCGCGCTCGACCTCGGGCAGCTCCGGCATCGCTCAGAGGGTAATCGGGATGGAATGACCCGCCTGATATCGTTGAGTGTGCAACTATGACCGCCGATTCCGCCTTCACCCTCGGGAAGGAGGGGGCCGCCGACGGACGCTTCCGCCGCCAGGACTCCCGCTTCCGCGACTGGGCCGACGAGACCGCGCCCGGACGCCATCACCTCTACGTCGCCTACGCCTGCCCGTGGGCGCATCGCACGCTGATCGTGCGGCGCCTGAAGGGCCTGGAGGACACGGTCGGGGTGTCGTTCGTCCACCCCTACCGCGACGAGCGCGGCTGGGCGTTCCCCGACGACGAGCACCGCGACGACCTCTACGGCTGGGCCTTCCTGTCGGAGGCCTACGCGGCCACCGACCCGGGGTTCGACGGCCGCGTCAGCGTGCCGGTCCTGTGGGACCGCGAGGAGCACCGCATCGTCAACAACGAGTCCGCCGACATCGTCGTGATGCTCAACCAGTGGGGGACCGAGGGGCCGGACCTGTACCCCGAGGACCTGCGCGAGGAGATCGACGCGATCAACGACGTCGTCTACGAGCGGGTGAACAACGGCGTGTACCGCACCGGGTTCGCCACCTCCCAGGAGGCCTACGAGGAGGGCTTCACCGCGCTCTTCGAGACGCTCGCCTGGCTCGACGAGCGGCTCGGCTCGCAGCGCTACCTCGCCGGCGACCGGATCACGCTCGCCGACTGGCGGCTGTTCACGACGCTCGTGCGCTTCGACGCCGTCTACCACACGCACTTCCGCTGCAACGGCCGGCGGCTGGTCGACCACCCGAACCTGTGGCCGTACGCGCGCGAGCTGTACCAGTGGCCGGGCGTCGCCGAGACCGTGCGGTTCGACGAGATCAAGCGCCACTACTACACGACCCACGACATGCTGAACCCCACGCGGATCATCCCGCTGGGGCCGCTCGACATGGACTGGACCGCGCCGCACGGGCGCGGGTAGGGCGCGATACGCTCGCGGCGCCGTGACCCCCGCGCCGCAGACGACGATCTTCGCCACGATGACCGCGCTGGCGCAGGAGACCGGCGCGATCAACCTCGGGCAGGGCTTCCCCGACGAGGACGGCCCGCCCGAGGTCGTCGAGGCCGCGGTCGCGGCGCTGCGCTCCGGCACCGCCAACCAGTACGCGCCGCTGCCCGGCGTGCCGGCGCTCGTCGAGGCCGTGCGCGCGCACCAGCGCCGCGCCTATGGCCTGGAGCCCGAGGACGTCCAGGTCACGTTCGGGGCGACCGAGGCGCTGGCGGCGTCGATGCTCGGGCTGCTGAAGCCGGGCGACGAGGTCGTCGCGCTCGACCCCGTCTACGACAGCTACGCGGCGATCGCGCAGATGGCCGGCGCGACGCTGCGGCGCGTGCCGCTGCACCCGCCGCGCTGGCGCCTGGACCCCGACGAGCTGCGGGCCGCGGTGTGGGAGCGCACCCGCGTGCTGCTGCTCAACAGCCCGCACAACCCCACCGGCCGGGTGCTCGACCGCGAGGAGCTCGAGGCGGTCGCCGCCGTCTGCCGCGAGCACGACGTCGTCGCCGTCACCGACGAGGTCTACGAGCACCTCGTCTTCGACGGCGAGCACATCCCGCTCGCCACGCTCGACGGCATGGCGGAGCGGACGCTGACGATCTCGTCGGTGGGCAAGACGTACTCGTTCACCGGCTGGAAGGTCGGCTGGTGCAGCGGGCCGGCCCGGCTCGTCGCCGCGGTGCGCGGCGCCAAGCAGTTCCTCACGTTCTCGGGCGGCACGCCGCTGCAGCACGCCGCGGCCGCCGCGCTGAACCTCGGCGAGTCGGTGCCGGCGCGGCTGCGGGCCGAGCTGCGCGCCAAGCGCGACCATCTCGCGGCCGGGCTGCGCGAGGCCGGCTTCGGCGTGCTGCCGTGCGAGGGCACCTACTTCGTCACCGGCGACGCGGCGCCGCTCGGTCACCCGGACGCGGAGGAGCTGTGCCTGCGCCTCCCGCACGACGCCGGGGTCGTGGCGATCCCGATCGCCGTGTTCGCCGGCGACCCGACCCACGAGATGCGGTCGCTGGTGCGCTTCGCGTTCTGCAAGCGCGAGCCGGTGCTGACCGAGGCGATCGAGCGCCTCATCGCCTGGGCGCGCTGATCGCTCAAGCCTCGCCGCGCGCTGCCGATACGTTCGACCATGCCCGATCGCCGTCTCCCCGCGGCCCTCGCCGCGCTCATCGCCCTCGCCCTGCCCGCCGCCGCTCACGGCGCCCCCTCGCCCGCCGGCGCCAAGGCGACCGCGGGCATGCAGCGGCTCTGCCTCGACCAGGGCTGGCGCTGCTACAGCCCGCTCCAGGTCCAGCGCGCCTACGGCCTGGACCGCCTCCACCGCGCCGGCATCGACGGCCGCGGCACGACGATCGCGATCATCATGAACCCGGCCGTCGACATCGTCCGCAGCGTCGAGGACCAGTCCCGGCTGTTCGGCCTCCCCAAGCCGCAGGTGACCATCGCCTACCCGGCCGGCGACGCGCCGCACGGCGAGGCCGGCGAGCCGAACATCGACCTGCAGGCCGCCCATCTCGTCGCGCCCCGCGCCCGGCTGCTGTTCCTGGCCGTCCCCGGCGAGGCGGTCAACCACCTCTACCTGCAGGACGAGCCGCTGGCCAAGGCCGTCGACGCGGCCGTCGCCGCCGGCGCCGACGTGATCTCGATGAGCTTCGGCGGCGCGGAGCGGCCCTACCCGAAGTTCCGCGCCGCGCTGGCGCGGGCCGCCGCGGCCGGCGTCCCGGCCGTGACCGGCAGCGGCGACCACGGCGTCACCCTGCCCGGCCTGGCCGGGCGCCAGGTCTTCTACCCCGCGTCGGACCCGAACGTGACGACGCTCGGCGGCACGCTCCTGACGCTCGACGCGCGGGGGCGGCGCTTCGCGCCGGACCTGGCCTGGGGCCCGGACGCGCAGGGCGGCGCCTCGGGCGGCGGCGTGTCGGGGATCTTCGCCCGGCCGGCGTGGCAGCGGGGCGTGCCGGGGACGATCGGCACCGGGCGCAACTACCCGGACCTCAGCATGCTCGGCGCGGCCAGCAGCGGGCTGCTCATCGCCTTCGCCCGAGAGGGTGACCTGGTGCCGGCGGCCGGGACGAGCGTCGCGACCCCGCTGATGGCGGGCGTGCTCGCGCTCGCCCGCCAGCACGCCGGGCGGCGCCTGCGCCACGTCAACCGGGCGATCTACCGGCTCGCGCGCGAGCCGCGGCGCCACGGCATCGTCGACGTCGTCGTCGGCAACAACTCCGCCAGCGACGCGCACGACGGGCAGACGACCGGCGGCCACATGGTGCAGGGGTACATGGCCCACCGCGGCTACGACCTCGTCACCGGGCTGGGCACGATCCACGCGCCGCGGTTCGTGCGCGCGCTGGCGCGCGCCGCGCGCTGACGGTCAGCCGCGCGCCAGGCGCACGCGGGCGGTGGAGGCGATCCGACGCCCGCCCGCGATCCGCGCGGCGCGGACCGTGGCGGTCAGCGCGCCGGCGCGGCGGGCCAGGCGCCGTCCGGCCGCGGTGAGCGGCAGGCGCACGGCCCCGCCGCGGCCGGCGCGGACGGTCCCGGCCGCGATCGTCGCGCCGCGGGCGCGCACGCGCAGCGCGCCCGTGCACGAGGCCGGGGGCACCAGCACGTCGCAGGTCACGCGCAGCGTGACCGCGCGGCGGCGCAGGCCGCCGTGCGCGCCGATCGTCATCGGGCACGGCCGGACCCGCTGGTCCAGCGGCCGCTCGCCGATCGTGGCGACCGCGATGCGGATGCCGCCGCAGCGCGCTGCCGCCCAGGCCACGCGCGTCCCGTCGGTGGCGACGATCGCGCCCGCGCTGCCGGCCGGCCAGCCGCGCGCCACGACCGTGCGCACGCCGCCGCGCAGCGCGACGATCTCCTGCTCGCCGCCCGGGCGGGGCGTGGCGTAGGCGATCGCGCCGCCGGCCGCGGTGAGGCCGAGCACCCCGCCCGCCTCGGATGCGACGACCGTCGTCGGCCCGTCGCGCGGGGTCACGGCGATCGAGGTGCGGCCGACCGCGGCGGCGACGCTGACGACCGTGCCGGCCTCGTCGATCGTCCACGCCGGACCGGTGGCGACCGGGGCGGCGGCCGTGGCGGCCGCGCGGTCCAGCACCGTGACGGCGCCGCCCGGCTCGCGCCACGCCGCGAACGGGCCGGCGGCCGCGATCCCGCCGCCCGCGGCCGGCGGGAGGGTGGTCCCGACCCGGACGCCGTCGAGGGTGACCGGCGCCGGGGAGGCGGCGAGCCCGGCGCCGGTGCGGGCGGCGCAGCCGCGCAGGAGCGCGAAGCCGTCGCCCAGCGCGACCCCGCCCGGCACGGCGCCCGCGCCGCACGCGGCCAGCGCCGCGGGCGCGCCGCCGCCGAGCGGCACCGCGAGCTGCTGCGAGCCGCCGTCGCCGGCCAGGGTCCAGCCGACCCGGCCGCCGCCCGCGCTCAGCCCCAGCGCGGTCGCCGACCGCGCGCGGTGAGCGGCCAGCACGCGCCGCGCGCCGCCGGCGACCGGCTGCGCCACGACGCGCGCGCCGCCGCCGGCGACGCGCTCGCCCCACACCACGTCGCCGCCGGCCAGCAGCGGGCCCGACGTCAGCGCGCGCGGCGCGTCGACCTGGCGCGCGGCCGGCGCCGGAGCGGCGGCGGCGAGCGCCGCGAGCAGCGCGAGGGGCCCGGCGAGTCGGCGCATCTCGCGCCGCAACCTACCCGCCGGGGCGGCGGGCCGAAGCCCGCCGCGCGTCAGCCCTCGAGGACCGCGTCGGGGCCGTCGTCGTAGAGCTTGTGCACGCGCACCGCGCCCGCGGGGGTCGCGTCGATGCACAGCCGGCACAGCACGCACTCGTCGATGTTGCGCTCGACGATCGCCACCCGGCCGCCGTCGTCGGCGAAGATGTCGACGGGGCAGACCTCCTCGAGCTTGGCCGCGATCGCGGCGTCGCCGGTGACCTCGTCGGAGACCTCGATGCCGATGAAGATGCCGTCCTGCCTCATGCCGCGCTCCTCTCGGCCAGCTTGCGCTTCATGATCTCGGGGATCTGCGAGATCTCCTCGGCGACGGTGATGCCGGCCTCGGCGAGACGGGCGATCTTCTCGGTCGCGGTGTCCTCCTTGCCCTCGACGATCGTGCCGGCGTGGCCGAAGCTCATGCCCGGCATCTCGTCCATGAACCGGCCGGCCATGAACGCGACGATCGGCAGGCGCGACGCGTTCTGCGTCACCCACTCGGCGAGCTGGGCCTCCATGCGGCCGCCCGGCTCGGTGTAGATGACGATGCCCTGCGTCTCCGGGTCGGCCTCGAACAGCGGCATCAGCTCGGCGTAGGTGGAGCCGATGATCGCGTCGCCGCCGATCGACACGGCGGTCGAGATGCCCAGGCCGGCGGCGCTGAGCGTGGACGACATCTCGGTCGTCATGCCGCCGGAGCGGGAGATCACGCCGATCGGGCCGCGCTTGTAGGACTTCGCCGCGTCCTTGGCCGGGCCGCCGATGCCGCCCATCTTGATGACGTCGGGGACGATGATCCCCAGGCAGTTGGGGCCGATGATGCGCGCCCCGCGCAGGGTGGCGAGCTCGACCATCTGGGCCACGTCGCGGCGCGGGATGCGCTCGGTGACGATGACGATCAGCTTGATGCCGTTCTCGATCGCCTCGAACACCGCGTCCTTGGTGAACGCGGGCGGGACCGTGACGACCGAGCCGTCGATCGGCGCGCCGTGGTGCTCGACGGCCTGGGCGACCGTGTCGAACACGGGGACGCCGTGGACCTCGCGGCCCTTGCGCCCGGGGGTGACGCCGCCGACGACCTTGGCGCCCTTGCCGTAGTCGAGGCACTCGCGCGTGAGGTTCACCGCCTCGCGGCCGGTGATGCCCTGCACGATGAAGGTGGTGGTCTCGTCGATGAGGATGGACATCAGCCGAGTGCCTCCACGGCCAGGCGGGACGCCTCGTGCAGGGACACGCTGCGGTCCGCGTACTTGACGCCGTACTTGCGCAGGATCTTGAAGCCCTCCTCCTCCCACGCGCCCGGGATGCGGAAGATCGAGATCTTCTCGGCGGGGTCGTAGCCCAGCTCCAGGCACGCCTTGATCACGCCGCGGGCGACGATGTCGACGCGGGTGTTGGAGACGATCGACATCATCACCGCGATCTTGTCGACGCCCGGCTTCTGCAGCACGAGCTTGGCCAGGCCGCACGCCTTGGCGACCGACGGGTTGCCGCCGATCTCGCAGTAGTTGGCGGGCCGGCCGCCCGCGTTGCGGACCGCGTCGAACAGCGTCAGCGAGCCGCCGCCGGCGCCGATCACGAGGCCGAGGTTGCCGTCGAACTCGGTGACGTTGCCGGCGACGCCGCGATGGTCCTGCGCGTCGACGGCCTCGCCGGCCAGCTCGAACTCCGTGGCCTCGCGCGCCTGGCGGGTCTCCTCGTCGCCGACGCCGAGCGCCTTCAGCAGCGCCTTCTGGCGGGGCCGCGCCTCGTTCTCCATGTCCATGTGCGCGTCGAGCGCGACGAACGAGCCGTCCTCGAGCTCGCCGAGCGGGTTGATCTCGGCGAGCGTCATGTCGTACTCGACGAACAGGCGGGCGAGCTTCGTCAGGATCGGGACGAGCTTGTTCAGGCGCGAGCCGGTGACGCCCGTGGCGGCGATGCACTGCTTGGCCTGGAACTCGCTCAGCGGCAGGATGTTGGAGAAGTGCTGGCGCCCGACGTGGTCGGGGTGGGTGGCGGCGACCTCCTCGATGTCGATGCCGCCCATGTCGCTGAACAGCATCACGGGCTGCTTGCGCGTCCCGTCCCACACGACGCCGGCGTAGTACTCCTGCTTGACGCTGGCCTTCGGATCGACGAGCACGCCGCGCGGCGTGTGGCCGTTGATCTCCAGCGCGAGCACCGCGGCGGCGTCGGCCTCCGCCTGCTCGGGCGTGTCGGCGAACTTCACCCCGCCGGCCTTCATGCGGCCGCCCGTCAGCACCTGCGACTTGATGACGACCGGCCCGCCGATGCGCTGGGCGATGGCCTTCGCCTCGCTCGCGTCGGTCGTGAACCCGTAGTCGGTGACCGGGATGCCCGCGCGCTTGACGATCTCGCGGGCCTCGTACTCGAAGAAGCGCATTGAGCGCGGAACGCTATCGCGTCTCGTTGACTGGCGAGTCAACGAGCGCGGTCAGGGGCTTGGCGGCTCGTCGAGCAGGAAGATCTCGAACAGGCGGGGCGGCTCGAACACGACCTGGCTGTGGTAGGCGACGACGGTCCGCCCGGTCGCCGCCGCCACGACGCCGGTGAGCTCCTCGGCGACGACCTCCTGGAAGCGCAGGCGGTAGTCGCGGACCATGTGGCCCTCGCCCGCGGCGACCATCCGCTCCTCGTTGGGCGTGAGCCCGCCCTCCAGCACGCAGAAGACGTAGCGGTCGTTGAAGTACGTCTTGGCCTTCGTGGGCCCGCGCCCGTAGAGGTGGGCCATCGCCCGCACGATGCCGGTCGAGACGGCGGCGCGCATCGCGCCCAGGGGGTCGTGTCCGCGCTCCGTGCCGGGCGCCATGCCGGACGCGTACCCGCCCGGCCGCGCCGGCTATCTACGAGGCGGCGGCCTGCAGCTCGTAGGCCTCGGCCAGCGCCGGGTCCTTGCGCGCCAGCATCTCGGCCAGGTCGACCATCACGCGGCACTGCTTCCACGTGGCGTCGTCCTGCATCTTGCCGTCGATCATGTGCACGCCCCGCCCGTCGGGGATCGCCTCGATGACCTTCTTGGCGAACTTGACCTCGTCGGGGTCGGGGGAGAAGACCTTCTTGGCGATGTCGATCTGGACCGGGTGCAACGACCACGCGCCGACGCAGCCCAGCAGGAACGCGGCGCGGAACTGCGCCTCGCAGCCCTCGACGTCGCGGATGTCGCCGTACGGGCCGTAGAACGGCAGGATCCCGTTGCCGGTGCAGGCGTCGACCATGCGCGCGATCGAGTAGTGCCACGGGTCCTGCTGCGCGGTCGCGCGCGGCGCCTCGGGGTTCTCGGGATCGGGGTCCTCGATGACGCGGTAGCCGGGGTGGCCGCCGCCGACGCGGGTGGTCTTCATGCGCCGCGAGGCGGCCAGGTCGGCCGGGCCGAAGCTCATGCCCTGCATGCGCGGGGAGGCGGCGGCGATCTCCTCGAGGTTCGTCACGCCCTGCGCGGTCTCGAGGATCGCGTGCACGAGGATCGGCTTCTCCAGCCCGGCCTTCGCCTCGAGCTGGGCGAGGAGCCGGTCGACGTAGTGGATGTCCCACGGCCCCTCGACCTTGGGGACCATGATCACGTCGAGCTTGTGGCCGATCTCGCCCACGAGCTGGGTGAGGTCGTCGAGGACCCACGGGGACTCGAGCGCGTTGACGCGGGTCCAGAGCTGCGTCTCGCCGAGGTCCATGTCGCGCCCGACCGTGATGAGCCCCTGGCGCGCGGCCTCCTTGCGGTCGACCGGCACCGCGTCCTCGAGGTTGCCGAGCAGGATGTCGACCGTCGGCGCGATGTCGGGGACCTTCGCGACCATCTTCTCGTTGGAGAAGTCGAGGAAGTGGATCATCCGCGACGGCAGGAACGGCACCTCGTGGATCGGGTCCGGGGCGCCGATGGCGAGGGGCTTGAAGAAGTCGCGGGGGTTGCGCACGGTCGTGGGTCTCCTGATCGATCGGTCGGCTCGTGACGTTAGCGACGGGCCGTGCATGAGGCTGCGCCGTCTCGGATATGCCGCGGTCCATGACACGACGGGGGATCGCGGGCGCCATCGCGCTGCTGGCGGGCGGATGGACGGCGGCCACGGCGCAGGCGGCGCCGCAGCCGGGGCTGTGGATCGGGACGAAGGGGGACGTGCAGGTGTCGTTCACCGTCCGCGACGAGGGCGGCGCCCTGCGGATGACCGACATCGTCACCTTCTGCGGTCCGGTCGGGTCGGAGTCCCGTTCCGGGGGCGAGCGGCAGTCCTATCGCGTCGCGGCCGACGGCCGTGTCGCCGGATTCACGCGCAGGCCGCTGCGGCTCGGCACGAATCGGGCGCGGGTCGACTGGCCGATCTACGCCGGCGGCGGCGACCTGGTCTGCCCCGAGCGCGACTTCCGCGGCGTCTCGGTGGTGCGCCAGGACTTCCGCCCGTTCGCCGACGGCCGGTACGAGGGCGAGAGCGACCGGGTCTACCGCCTGCGCTTCGACGTGCGGGGCGGCGGCGTGCTCCTCGACGGTCTGTCGGGCTACGCGGGCGTGCCCGACGGCAGCTCGCTGACCGGCTTCTGCGGGCCGTCGGGCGCCATCGGGCGCCCGGCGCGCATCGCGCCCGACGGCAGCTTCGAGGTGCGCAACGACGGGGGCGACAGCACGCTCGTCATCCGCGGCGCGATCGGCGCCGGCTCGGCCGGCGGCACGTACGAGTACAGCGCCCCGACGCGCTGCACCGGCGACGACCCGCTGTCGGGGACGATGTCGTGGGCCGCCGCGCTCACCGAGCCGGCGCCCGGCGCGGCGCCGACCGGGCCGGGGGCCACGCCGCCGCCGCTGCCGCCCGGCCCGGGCGAGGCGCCGCCCGCGCCCGACCCCAAGCCGCAGCCCAACAACGGCTACGGCGGGCCGCCGGCGCCGTCGGGCGAGGCCGGCTGCCTGCACGAGGTCACCACCGGCCCGCTGGCCGGCGTGGCCGCCTGCTTCCGCCTGCGCGGGGACCGGTGGGTGTCGAGCGGGCGCGTGCGCCTCAACGGCATCGACCTCACCCCGTCGCGGCCCGGCGTGCGGATCGCGATCGACCGGCGCACGTTCGCGGTCACCTCGACCGGACCGGTGGAGCTGCGCCTCGGCTCGCTGTCGGTCGCGCGCCTGAAGCTCGACTGGCGCCGGCCCGACGTCGTGCTGGAGGTCAAGGGCAGGTCCGGCCCCAAGGACCCCGGCGCGGCGTTCACCACCGCCGGCCAGGGCCTGTTCGGCCTCGCCGTCGACGGGTCGGCCAAGCTGCGCCTGGAGGACGGTCGCACCAAGCTGACGGTCACGCTGAAGATCCCCCAGGACCGCGGCCCGCTGAGCCGCCTGTCGGGGTACTCGGGCGAGGTCACGGCGGCCGCCGACAACGCGTCCGGCCTGATCCTCGACGGCGCCAAGCTCACGTTCCCGGGCATGCGCGCCGGGTTCGTCGAGATCCAGTCGGCCGAGCTGGCCGTCAGCCAGGTGGGGGAGACCTACCACTTCGACGGCGGCGCGACGATCTTCCCGTTCCGCTTCAACCGCATCGGCATCGCGGGCGAGCTCGGCTTCGGCCTCGGCGACGGCTACTTCAAGATCGCCGGCGCCGTCGAGCAGCTCAACCGGGCGCTCGTCTACGGCTTCTTCCTGCAGCGCCTCGGCTTCGAGGCGCAGATCAACCCGTTCGGGATCGGCGGCTCGGCGGCCGTGACGTTCGGCCCGCAGTTCCGCCTCTGCGGCGACCTCGTGTCGGCCGCGCGCCTGGACGGGTCGATGCGCTACCTGTCGGGCGGCGACGCCGACCCGTCCGCGCTCGAGCTGGCCGGGGAGCTGGAGCTGGCCGAGGCCAAGGCCGCCGACGGCACGGTCACCGTGCGCGGCGACCGCAGCGTGTCGGCCGAGGGGACCTTCGAGCTGACCGTCGGCGGCTACGGCATCCGGGGCGCGATGGGCGGATGGTTCGACGGCGACCGCGCGTTCAACGTCGAGGGGACGGCGCGGATCTCGCTGCCCGGCCCCGACGAGGGCGGCGACGCCGTGTTCTCCAGCCGCGGCGCCGGCGCCTGCCGCCGCGGGTTCGGCCCCGACGTCGGCTTCGGCTACGAGTGGGGCAAGGGCCTGGGCGGGATCACGTTCGCGGCCGGCCGCTGCAGCCTGGGCGCCTGGCGCGCCCAGAGCACGAGCACCGCGCGCGCCGCGCAGGCGGGCGCCCACGTCGTGCGGGTCCGGCGCGGCACGCGCCAGCTCGCCGTCCAGCTCGCCGGCGCCGGCGGCCCGCCCGCCGTCGCGGCGATCGAGCCGGGCGGCCGGCGCATCGAGATCCCGGCCGGCGCGGCCGAGCACGTCGACGAGACGACGCTGCTGGCCGCCGACCCGGACACGAGCGCCACCTACCTGATCGTCGACCGCCCGAAGCCCGGCCGCTGGCGCCTGGAGCCGCTGCCCGGCGGCGCCCCGGTGAGCGCCGTCCGCACGGCGGCGCCGCTGCCGCGCGTGCAGGTGCGCACCCGTGTCGGCGGCCGCGGCGCCACGCGGGTCCTGCGCTACCGCGCCTCGGGCCTGAGCGGGCGCCGGCTGCAGATCGTCGACGTCGCCGGCGCGACGCGGAAGGTCGTCGTGGCGCGCGGCGGCCCGCGCGGGCGCACGCGCTTCGCGCCGGCGCTCGGCGCGGGCCGCCACCGGCTCGTCGCCGTCGTGCTCGGCCCCGACGGCGTGCCCTCCGGCGAGACGCTGACGGTCGGGCGCTTCCGGGCCGGCGGGGGCCGCCCGGCCGCGCCGCGCCGCGTGCGCGTCGTGCGGCGGGGCACCGCCCGGCGCGTGACCTGGCGCGGCCCGAAGGGCCTGCGCTACGAGGTCGCGGTGCGCGCCTCCGACGGCCGCCGGCTGCTGCTCGTGCCGCGCGGGCGCGCCCGATCGGTGACCGTCGGGATCGTGCCGCGCGGCGTGCGCGTGCGCGCCACGGTGGTCGCCCGCGACGCGCTCGGGCGCGCCAGCCGGCCGGCGCGCGCCCGCGGCTGACCGCCGACGCCGCTCCGCCCGGGGCCGGAACCCGGCACCATGTGCGGCCAACAGACAAGCCACAGGGAGTTCCCGACATGTCCGAGTTCACGACCGACCAGGCGGCGCGCGAGGCGTCCGGCGCCCATCCGTACGGGCGCTACCTCGAGGAGTTCGAGGTCGGCGACGTCTACAAGCACTGGCCGGCCAAGACCGTGACCGAGGCCGACGACCACCTGTTCTGCCTCATCACGATGAACCACCACCCGCTGCACATCAACGACGTGTACGCGGGCAAGAGCCAGCAGGGCCGCAACGTCGTGGTGGGCCCGCTCGTCTACTCGCTCGCACTCGGCATGAGCGTGTCCGACGTGTCCGGGAAGGCGATCGCCAACCTCGCCACCGAGGAGCTCAGCCACCCGGCGCCGGTGTTCCACGGCGACACGCTGTTCGTCGAGTCCGAGGTGCTCGAGAAGCGCGAGTCGCGCTCCAAGCCGGACCGCGGGACCGTGAAGGTGCACACCCGGGTCTTCAACCAGGACGGCGTGCTCGTGGCCGAGTTCAAGCGCCTGGTGCTGGTGCCCAAGCGCACGCCCGGCGAGCCCGCCTCGGGCGAGGGCAACGTCGAGTAGACGGGCTCCAACCGCACCACTTGGATACACGCGCGCGCGTGTATCCCGGTGCGGTCACCCGTTCGGGGGTAACTCGGTGTCGAACCCGCCGCAGCCGGGGTGGCGGCCGCTATGGTCGGGCCACCCGGAGGCGGCGCGAGCCAGCCTCCTTTGGCATTCCCTGGCAACGAGGAGCAAACTCCATCGTGAGCACCGAGACCGCTGTCCCGACGTCGCACCGGAAACTGCTGAGCTGGGTTGAGGAGGTCGCAGCGCTCACCCGGCCCGACGCGATCCACTGGTGCGACGGGTCCGCCGAGGAGTACGACCGCCTGTGTCAGGAGCTGGTCGAGGCCGGCACCTTCAAGCGCCTGTCCGAGGCCAAGCGCCCGAACTCGTACCTCGCCTGGTCGGATCCGAGCGACGTGGCGCGGGTCGAGGATCGGACGTTCATCTGCTCCGAGCGCGAGGAGGACGCCGGGCCGACGAACAACTGGCGCGCCCCGGCGGAGATGCGCGCGACGCTCGACGAGCTGTTCAGCGGGTCGATGACGGGCCGCACGATGTACGTCGTGCCGTTCTCCATGGGCCCGCTCGGCTCCGACAAGTCGCACATCGGCGTGCAGCTCACCGACTCGCCCTACGTCGTCGTGTCGATGCGGATCATGACCCGCATGGGCCGCAAGGCGCTCGACCAGCTCGGCGCCGACGGCGACTTCGTGCCGTGCGTGCACTCGGTCGGCGCGCCGCTGGCCCCGGGCGAGGCCGACAAGCCGTGGCCGACGAACGCCGAGGTCAAGTACATCGTCCACTACCCCGAGACGCGCGAGATCTGGTCGTACGGCTCGGGCTACGGCGGCAACGCGCTGCTGGGCAAGAAGTGCTTCGCGCTGCGGATCGCGTCGGCGATGGCGCGCGACGAGGGCTGGATGGCCGAGCACATGCTCATCCTCAAGCTCACGTCGCCCGAGGGCGAGGTCAAGTACATCACCGGCGCCTTCCCGAGCGCGTGCGGCAAGACGAACACCGCGCTGATGGTCCCGACCCTCGAGGGTTGGAAGGTCGAGACGATCGGCGACGACATCGCCTGGATGAAGTTCGGCGACGACGGCCGCCTGTACGCGATCAACCCCGAGAACGGGTTCTTCGGCGTCGCGCCCGGCACCGGCTGGTCCAACACGCCCAACGCGATGAAGGCGCTGGAGCGCAACGCGATCTACACGAACTGCGCGCTCACCGACGACGGCGACGTGTGGTGGGAGGGCATGACGAAGGAGCCCCCGGCCCACGCGATCGACTGGCACGGCGAGGACTGGACCCCGGACGCCGACCACCCGGCGGCGCATCCGAACGCCCGCTTCACCGTGCCCGCCGCGCAGGTGCCGTCGATGGCGCCCGAGTGGGAGGACCCGGCCGGCGTGCCGATCGATGCGTTCCTGTTCGGCGGCCGCCGCGCGAGCGCGGTGCCGCTCGTGCGCGAGGCGTTCGACTGGGAGCACGGCGTGTTCCTCGGCGCGACGATGAGCTCGGAGATGACGGCCGCCGCGTTCGGCACGGTCGGCCAGCTCCGGTTCGACCCGTTCGCGATGCTGCCGTTCTGCGGCTACGACATGGCCCGCTACTTCCAGCACTGGCTGGAGATCGGCAAGCAGGCCGACGCGTCGAAGCTGCCGCGGATCTTCTACGTCAACTGGTTCCGCAAGGGCGCCGACGGGAAGTTCCTGTGGCCGGGCTTCGGCGACAACTCCCGCGTGCTGGCGTGGATCTTCCGCCGCTGCGAGGGCAAGGTCGGCGCGACCGAGACGCCGGTCGGGCTCGTGCCCGCCGAGGGCGACCTCGACGTCTCCGGCCTGGACATCACGCCCGAGGCGCTGCAGGAGGTGGTCACGCCCGACCTCGACGCGATGCGCGAGGAGCTGCCGCAGGTGCGCGAGCACTTCGCGCGCTTCGACCGCCTGCCGGCCGAGCTGACCGCGCAGCTCGAGGCGCTCGAGCAGCGGCTGGCCTGACGCCCGTTCAGCCGTCGCGGTCCGGGCGCTCGTCCCGGGCCGCGGCGGGCTCGTCCGCCGCGAGCGCCGCCGGGAGGACGTCGCGCATCACCGCGAGGATGCCGCGCGAGACGATCGCGTGGACCTGCGCGCGCGTGACCCCGCGATCCAGCAGCCAGTCGCGCAGCGCCTGCTCGACGAGCCCGGTGGCGGCGCGCGCGGCCGCGCGCGCGGCGGGCGGCACGTCGGCGGTGCCGAGGTGGTTGACGAGCATGCGGTCGGCGATCCGGTCGCGCAGCTCGTCCTGCAGCGCGGCGAGCTCCGCGTCGACGCCCGCGGGCCCGGCGCCGAGGAACAGCAGCGACGCCTCGTCGCGGCGCCCCTCGATCATGTCCAGCCACAGCGAGGTGTTCGCGTCGACCATCGCCTCCGGGTCCAGGTCCAGGTCGGTGCGCACCGTGCGGGGCGTGCGCTCCACGACCTCGCGCGCCGCGGCCAGGAACAGCGCGCGCTTGTCGCCGAAGTAGTGGTGGACGAGCGCGCGGCTCGTGCCCGCCGCCTCCGCGATCTCGCCGACGTGCACCTCGGCGTAGGGGCGGGTGGCGAACGCGATCGTGGCGGCGCGCAGGATGTCGCGCCGGCGCGCGTCCGGCGTCAGCCGGCGCCGCGTGCGGCGCGCGTGCTCGCGGGTGGACACGATCGGCGGATCGTAGCGCCGGATCGGCGCCCCGCAGGCGCCCTGGGTTGCGTCGCCATCGGCGATTCCCTAGGTTTGTTGGCGCGGTGCCAATAGCCGGGACGGGTCGCGGCGCCGCCTTCACCCGACCGCCACGGAGCCGCCCATGTCCCTTCGCCCCCGCCTCGTCCTGCCGGCTGTCGCCGCGCTGGCGCTGGCCCTGTCGGCCGCCGCGCCGGCGTCCGCCGCGACGCTCGAGGGGACCGTGCGCAGCGGTCACCACGCGCTCGGCGGCGTGACCGTGACGCTGCACCTCGCGGGCGCGGCACCCGGGCAGGCGAAGACCCTGGGGCGGACGGTGGCCGACCGGCACGGGCGCTTCCGCCTGCGCTACGTGTCGCCCGTGGGGCGGGGGCCGGTGCTGTACGTGACCGCCGGGCGCGGCCAGGCGGTCCGCCTGGCCGCCGGCCTCGGCGCGCCGCCGGCGCCGCGGCGCGTGCACGTCAACGAGCTGACCACCGTCGCCGCCGGGTTCGCGTTCGCCCAGTTCACGCTCGGCGGGCGCATCGGCGGGCCGCCGCCCGGTCCCCAGAACGCGGCTCTGATGGCGGCCAACCTCGCCGACGTGCGCACCGGGCGGGCCTCGGACGTCGTGGTGGCGCGGCCCAACGGGCACCAGACGAGCACGCTGCGCAAGCTGCGCTCGCTCGCCAACGCGATCGCCGGGTGCGCCCGCGCCGCGCGCGGCTGCGTGCCGCTCTACCGGCTGACGGCGACGCCCGCGGGCCGCCGCCCGCTGGGGACGCTGCAGGCGGTCGCCAACGTCGCCCGGTACCCGTGGCAGAACGTCCGCGCGCTGTACGCCCTGTCGTCGGCGAGCCCGGCGCCGTACCACGGCGCGCTGCGCACGACCCGGCGCCTGTCGGACTGGCTGCTGCCGCTGCGCTTCGTGGGCGACGGCGTGACGATCGACGGGCCCGGCAACTTCGCGATCGACGCGAGCGGCCGCGTGTTCGTCGCCAACAACTACGCCTTCCAGCCGAGCGACTTCACGCCCACGTGCGGCAGCAACCTGCTGCCGGTGTTCGGGCCCGACGGCCGCTACCTGGAGGGCACGCCGTGGCAGGGCGGCGGGCTCAGCGGCGCCGGGTTCGGCATCACGTTCGACCCGGCCGGCCGGCTGTGGGTCGGCAACTTCGGGTTCGCGTCGCCGGCGCCGGGCTGCCCCGAGAACGAGCAGCCGCCGCACGACACGGTGTCGGTGTTCACGCCCGGCGGCATGGCGCTGTCGGCCACCGGCTATCGCGGCGCGCCCGACGACCAGCCCGCGCTGATCAACTGGCCGCAGGGGACGGTCGCCCACCCGTCCGGCGAGGCCGTGTGGGTCGCCAACTGCAACGACGGTCGGCTCGTGCGCGTCCCGACCGACGCGCCCGACTCGGCGAGCGCCTACGACGTCGGACTGACGCAGGCGTTCGACATCGCGATCGACCACCAGGGGCTGATCTACGCGACCGGGCTGGGCAACGACCGCCTGGCGATCGTGCGGCCCGGCGGCACGCCGATCCCCGGCTCGCCGCTGCAGACCACCGACGCCGGCCTGGACCGGCCGATGGGCATCGCCGCCGACAGCGCCGGCAACATGTGGATCTCGAACTCGGCGCGGATGAGCCTGCCGTGCCCGGACGTGTCGCCGCGCCCGCGCGGCACGCCGTCGGTGTCGCTGATCGCGGCCGGCGGGCGGCCGGTCACGACCGGCGCCACCGGCTTCACCGGCGGCGGGCTGACGATCCCCTGGGGCATCGCGGTCGACGGCAACGACAACGTGTGGGTCGCGAACTTCGCCGGCCAGCGCATCTCGCAGTTCTGCGGCGTGCCGGCGCGCGGCTGCCGGCCGGGCTCGACGACCGGCGACCCGATCTCGCCGAACGGCACCGGCTACTTCTTCGACGGGCTCGTGCGGCTCACCGGCCTGCAGGTCGACCCGTCGGGGAACCTGTGGGTGGCCAACAACTGGAAGCGGGTGCCGGACGTGGCCGCCAACCCCGGGGGCTACGAGGTGGTCGTCTACCCGGGCGCGGCCGGGCCGCTGCGCACGCCGCTGATCGGCCCGCCGGTGCCGCTGCTGGCGCGCTGAGGCGGCGCGTCAGCCGCGGCCGCGGGACGTGAACCGCTGCAGGCGGGCGAGCCGCTCGTCCCACTCGCCGCCGACGCGGGTCATCCAGCCGATCGCGTCGTTGAGGGGCTCGGGCGTGACGCGGTAGCGCGTCTCGCGCCCGGCCCGGCGGGCGTCCACGAGGTTCGCGCCGGCCAGGACCGCGAGGTGCTTGGCGACCGCCTGGCGGGTCACGGGGAGGTCGGCGGCCAGCTCGGTGGCGGTGGCGCCGCCGCGGCGGCCGACCTCGTCGAGCACGAGGCGGCGGGTGGGGTCCGACAGCGCGGCGAAGACCGCGTCGACGTCGCTCATGCCGGCGTGAGCGTCCTCCGGGTCGCTCGCCGCGCCGGCGCCGCGCTGGCCCACGGGCCGACCGGGGACTCGGTGACGCGCACCTTCGTGCCGCCGACCGCCGGCGCCAGCTCGACGGTCACGCGCGACCCGGGGGCGTCGTCCGTCCACCACCAGAACGTCCACCGCTCGCCGGGCTCGACCTCCTCGACGATCGCCCGGCGCTCCTCGCCGGTGTCGAGCACGAAGGTCGCCTCGCCGCCCTCGCGCAGGTCGAGCTCGACCTCGTCGGCCAGCCACGCCTCGAGCGCGTCGGGCTCGGTCACCGCGGTCCACGCCTCGTCGGGCTCGACGGGCAGGACGACCTCCTTGATGCAACTCATGGGTTGCATGATACCGTGCTCCCATGAGCAACCATTCAGTTGCGCCTCGCGCCCAGCACCTCGTCCCCGTCGTCGTCAAGAGCGACAGCCGCGGCGAGCGCTCCTTCGACATCTTCAGCCGCCTGCTCAACGAGCGGGTCGTGTTCCTCGGCACCGCGATCGACGACCAGGTCGCCAACCTGATCGTGGCCCAGCTCCTGCACCTCGAGGCCGAGGACCCCGAGAAGGACATCCAGCTGTACGTCAACTCGCCCGGCGGCGTGCTGTACGCGGGCCTGGCGATCTACGACACGATGCAGTTCATCAAGCCCGACGTGGCGACGATCTGCTGCGGGATCGCCATGTCGGCCGGGGCGCTCGTGCTCGCCGGCGGCGCGGCGGGCAAGCGCGCGTCGCTGCCCAACGGCCGCATCCTCATCCACCAGCCCAGCGGGGGCTATCAGGGCCAGTCGACCGACATCGAGATCCACGCCCGCGAGACGATCGCGCTGCGCCGCCGCGTCGACGAGATCTTCGCCCGCCACACGGGCCAGGCGATCGAGCAGGTCCACGCCGACATGGAGCGCGACCGCTACTTCACCGCCGAGGAGGCGAAGGCCTACGGGCTGATCGACCACATCGCCGAGGCGCGGCCGCGAAGCGGCCCGACCGACTAGTCGGTCTGGCGGGAACTCTTCCGGTAGATTTCTCGATATTCTCTCGAATCAGGGTCCCGACTGAGGAGTCGAGAAATT
>DATMSA010000057.1:0-49116 GCA_035565675.1 Capillimicrobium sp.
GACGATCGGCAGCGCGGCGTAGATGACGAACACGGCGATCACGACGCGCTTGATCGCGGCCGGGATCGTGCGGCGCTCGTCGCGCGCCTCCTCGGCCATGTTCGAGATCGTCTCGATCCCGGTGTAGGCGATCATGCCGACCGGGATCGCCAGCAGGAAGTCCTGCCAGCTCGGCGCGACGCCCAGGTGGACGTTGTCGATCAGCGTGTCGGGCGAGAACACGAGCAGCAGGCCGACGGCGACGAGCAGGAGCTGCGTGAGGAAGTCGACGACCGCCAGCACGACGTTCACGCGCGCGGACTCCCGCACGCCGCGCACGTTCACGAGCGCGAGCAGCGCGATCACCCCGATCGCGAAGAGCACGTCCGCGGGCCCGTGGCGCAGCGGCTCCCAGAACAGCCCGCCGAGGTAGTGCGGCACGAAGAACGCGGAGATCGCGACCGTGATCGTGTAGTTGAGCATCTGGCCCCACGCGGCCACGAACGACCACAGCTCGTTGAACGCGCGCCGCGCGAAGCTCGACGAGCCGCCCGCCTCGGGGAACATCGACGTCCCCTCGGCGTAGGTGGCGGCGGTGAAGAAGAAGATGACGCCGGTGATCAGGAAGACGACCGGCGTGAGCCCGAGCGCGAACGACGCGACGAGGCCCAGCGCGTAGTAGATCGACGACCCGACGTTGCCGTAGGCGGTCGAGAACAGCGCGTTGACCCCCAACACCCGCTGGAGGCCCTGGAGCCGGCGTTCGGCCATGGCTGCGCGATGCTAGATGGTCTCCGGCCCCGCGCCGAGGCGGCGACGACTACGGGTCGACGGCCGTGCACGGCCCGCCGCCGCACACGTCGATCACCTGGCCGCCGATCTGCAGGAACGCGGACTTCTGCTGCCGCGCCGCGGCGTCGTTGCGCGGCGTCTCGTGCGGGTCCGTCCCGCCGGTCGGCGGCACGTTCGTCGTCGGCGGCGTCGGCGTCCCGCTGTCGAAGTAGATGATCGCCGACCCGTCGTAGGGATAGGCGGTGATGCGCGGGATGCCCCACAGCGGCTCGGCGTCCGGGAAGCGCCCGGCGGCGACCGGCGTGGCGTTCGTGGCGGCGCCGATCGTGCGCGCCTCGACGTCGGCGGCGACGTTGGCCACCTGGTGGTCGCCCAGCGCCACCTGCATGAGGATCCGGTGCTGCGGGGTGTTGGGCAGCGGGTCGGTCGTCATGTGGTTGGCGTAGCCGTTGGCCTCGCCGCGGTCCCAGAGCTGCTGCAGCAGCGACAGGATCAGCGGGCGCTCCAGCTCGTTCGGGTACGCCTGGTAGAGGATCTGCGCGTACGTGTTGAAGTCGACCGAGCGCCGCAGCAGCGTCGAGAAGTTCATGCCCGGCACGCCGAGCACGGCGCGGTCGTAGTCGGGCGCGACCGCGGCGAGCGCGCCGCCGACGATGCCGCCCTGGCTGTTGCCGTCGAAGTACAGCCGGCCGGGCGCGACGTCGATGACCGGGCGCCCGTCGGCGGTCTGGAAGGCCGGGTGCGAGACGAGCCCGTCGGGGCGGATCATCGTGCGGCCCAGGTAGAGCGCGTCGAGCATCCCCTGCTGCATGCGGTCGGGGACGGTCGAGAAGCGCGACAGGTCCTGGAGCAGGCCGGCGATGTGCGGGATGTCCTCGTTGGCCATCCCCTTCCACGGCGTCGCGCAGAAGACGAACCCGTGATCCTGGGAGAGCCGCTTGAGCTGGACCTGGTTGATCTCGGTCGGGCGCCCGAGCAGCCCGTGGCCGTACAGGCCGGGCCGGGCCGGCCGCTCGAACGCGACGCGCGGGATGTTGCAGACGAACTCGGCGTCGAGCGTGCCGTTCGCGCGGATGATCGGCTGCGTGGCGCGGGGGCCCGCGAAGGCGAAGCCCGAGCCGGGCGGGCAGCCGGGCTGGTCGAGGTAGCACGGCACGGTCACGCGGCCGCTGACCTGCCGCGCGATGAGCGGGTCCTCCTCGACGCTCAGGTCGCGGACCTCGTCGATCGCGAACGCGGGTGAGCGGCCCTCGGGGCGCAGGTCGGCGAGGTTCGTGTCGCCGAGCTGCGCGAACGCGTCGTCGCGCATCGCGAGCATGCGGCCGGCGATCGACTGCTCGCTGCCGACCGTGAAGTCCCAGGCCAGGTAGAGCGAGCGGCGCGGGATGCCGGCGCGCCGCAGGTCGCGGAAGATCCGCTCCATGCTCGCGCGGCGGGCGTTCACCGCGCGGCGGCGCGACGGGAGCCGGTCGCGGTAGACGCGGAACGCGCGACGCGCCTTCAGGGTGCGCCCGCGAGCGTCCTTGAGGTTGCGCAGCGCGACGACGTAGCGGTGGCCGTCGAGCAGGTTGCGGGCCGGGCGGACGATCAGCGTGACGTCGCGGCGGTTGCGCGGGTTGGCGTCGACCTCGGCCCAGATCGGCTGGCGCTCGCCGGTGGCGGCGTCGATGACGACGATCGGCTGCCGGCGGTCGGCGTAGCGGCCGATGTCGGTGATCGGCACGGCGCCGGTGCGCTCGAACGCGGCCTGGCTGTCGAGGCCCGGGACGCGGGTGATGATCGCGTTGCCGGGGCTGAAGCCGTCGTTGCGGTTGATCTCGGTCGGGTCGATCGGCACGCCCTTCGTGTTGCGCGGCATCGCGGACCGGCGGATGGCGACGCGGCGGCCCGTGGGCGTCCCCTGGTCGCGCTTGGTGAAGTGGTCGTTGGGCCACGGGTACAGGCAGACCGACGGGTCCAGCGGATCGCATCCGCGGGAGGCGGCGTCGGCCGGCGCGGCGGCGAGGACGAGGGCGGCGACGGCGAGGAAGGACAGCGTGATGACCCGCATGGCGGCGGGGACCGTAACACCCGCCCGCGATCGACGGTACGGTTCGACATGTGAGCGACTCACATGTGCAGGCGGCGAACCTGCTGGGGGCGCTGGCGCTGGCGGTCGGGGAGCGGATCGAGGCCGCCGGGGAGACCGCGGCGGGCGAGCGGGCGGCCGCACCCGCGGCGCTCGTGGCGCTGCACGAGTACGCCGGCGGCTGCACGATCGACGCGCTGCGGGCGATCGTCTCGCTGACGCCGTCGGGCGCCGTGCGGCTCGTCGACCGTCTCGAGGCGGCGGGGCTCGCCCGGCGCGAGCCGGGCGCGGACGGACGGCGGCGCAGCGTCGTGCTCACCGCGGCCGGGCGCGCCGCCGCCGAGCGGGTGCGCGACGCCCGCGCGGCCGCGCTGGAGGAGCTGCTGGCGCCGCTGGACGACGACGACCGGGCCGAGCTGGGACGGCTGGCGGGCGCCGTGCTCGGCGGGATCACGCGCGGGCGCGACGACGCGTGGCGCATCTGCCGGCTGTGCGACCCCGACGCGTGCGGGCACCACGAGGGGCGCTGCCCGGTGACGATCGCCGCGCACGGCTCGGAGGGCTGAGCGCCGTGCGGGGGCGCAGCGCGACGGCGGTCCTGGCCCTCGCGTTCGCGCGGGCCCGCGCCGCGCCCGGCCGGGCGCTGCTGGCGGCCGCCGGGGTCGCGGCCGCGGTCGCGCTGCTGGCGGTCGCCGCGGGCGGCGGCGCGATCGCCGGCGAGCGGGCCGCCGAGCGCGTGCTGGCCGGCCTCCCCGCCGCCGACCAGCGGGTCGCGCTCGCCTGGACGGGCCGGCTGCCCGCGTCCGAGGCGCAGGCGGCGGACCGGGCGCTGGCCGCCACGGCCGGCAAGCCGGTGACGCGCGCCGTCCTGCTGCGGCCGGTGCGCCTCGGCCCGGACGGGACCCCGGCTCAGGTCGCCGCGATCGCCCCCGCCGGCCGCTGGCTGCGCCTCGTCGCGGGACGCCTGCCGCGCGCGTGCGCGCCCGCCCGCTGCGAGGTCGTGCAGGTCGGCGGGCCGCCGCTGGCCGGCGTGCCCGGCGCCGAAGGCCAGGTCGAGATCGTCGGGCGCGCGCGGCTGACCTCGGCGATCCCGCTTGGCTTCCGGCCGCGCCCCGGAGCCGCGGCCGGCGGGCCCGAGACGCCGGGCGAGGCCCCGTTGCTCGTCGGCGCCGACCCGGCCGGCCTCGAGCGCCTGCCCGCGCTGGCCGCCGTGTCGCGCACGCACGCGTGGAGCGCCCCGCTCGGCCTGGCCGGGATCGCCTCGTGGGACCTCGACGCGGCCGCGGCGCGGGTGGCGCGCCTGCGCGCGGGACTGGAGGCGACCGGCGGCTGGACGGTCGACGCGCCGCTGCGGGGCCTCGACGCCGCCCGGGCCCGGGCGGAGACCGCCCGCGAGCGGGTCGGCCTCGTCGCCGCGGCCGCCGCCGCGCTGCTGGTCGCGTTCGCCGTCGTGGCCGCGGGCGCGCTGGGCCGCGACCTCGCCGCCGAGCAGCAGCGCCTGGAGCGCCGCGGGGCGCGCCGCTGGCAGCTCGCGCTGCTCGGCCTCGCCGAGGCGGCCGGGCCGGCCGCGGCGGGCGTGGTCGTGGGCGCCGCGGCCGGGCTCGCGGTCACGTGGGCGCGGGCCGACGGGGCGGGCCTCGACGCCGGCGCGCTCACCGCCCACGCGCTGCTGACCCCCACGGCGCTGGCCGCCGCCCTCGCCTGCTGGCTGGTGGCGACGCTGCTGCTGGCCGCGGGCGCGGCGGTGCGCGGGCGGACCGCCGGCCGGGTCGGCGACGCGCTCGCGATCGCCGCCGCGGCCGGTCTCGCGCTGGCGCTGGCCCGCGGCGACGTCGACGCGGAGAGGCTGGCCCGCGGTGCCGACCCGGTCGCGGCGCTCCTGCCCGCGCTGGCGGGGCTCGCGTTCGGGCTCGCGCTCCTGCGGCTGGCCCCGCCGCTGCTGCGCGGGCTCGGGCGGGCCGCCCGACCGGCCCCGGCGCTGCTGCGCACGGCCGCGCTCGGCGTGTCGCGCTCGCCGCGGCAGGCGGCGCTGACCGTGGCGTTCGTCGCCGTGTGCGGCGGGCTGGCGATGTTCGCCGCCGGCTACCGGGCGACGCTCGAGGCGGGCCAGCGCGACGAGGCGGCCTTCCGCGTCCCCCTCGACGTGACGATCGCCGCCGGCTCCGACTTCGTCTCCCCCACGCGGCTGGCCGGCCCGAGCCGGTGGCGGGAGCTCGCCGGCGGCGCGCGGGTGCTGCCCGTCGTGCGCCAGAGCGGCTCGGTGCCGCGCGGCGCCACGCGTGTCACGCTGCCGGTGCTCGGGGTCCCCGCCCGCGGCCTGGGCGAGCTGCGCGGGTGGGACCGGACGGGCGCGAGCGCGCCGGCGCCCACGCTGGCCGCGCGCCTCGCGTCCGCCGGCGACGGCAACGGCGGGACGCGGCCGGTCCGGATCCCGCGGCGCGCCGCGGCGGTCGCGCTGCCCGCGAGCACGCGCGGCGACGCGCTCGACCTCACGCTCCACGTGCGCGCCCGCGACGGCGCGCTGGTCGCGATCCGGCTGGGCCGCGCCGGACCGACGCCGGAGCGGCTGGCGGCGCCGGTCCCGCGCGTGGCGCGCGGCGGGCGCATCGTCGCGCTCGAGGCCACCGCCGACGCAGGCCTCCTGGCCACCGCCGGCCACCAGCGGGCCGAGGGCGGCACCGGCGCCGACGTCGTCGCGGGCCGGCTGTCCCTGGGCGCGCTGCGGGCCGGCGGCGCGCACCTCGCCTGGGACGGCTGGACCGCCGGCGGCGCGCTGCGAGCGCCGCGGCACGTCGGTCCCGGCCTGCGCGTCGCCTACGCGTTCGACCGGCCCGGCGCCGCGGTGCTGCGTCCGCCGGGGTCGGCGGCCGGCGCGCCGGTCCCCGTGCTCGCCGACCGCGCGACGGCCGCCGCGGCGGGGCCGCGCGGGCGCCTGCCGCTGCGCGTCGACGGCGTGCCGCTCACCGGCCGGGTCGTCGGCTCGCTCGCGCGGCTGCCCGGCGTCGACCCGGCGGCCGCCGGGTTCGTCGTCGCCGACCGCGCCCGCCTGTCCGACGCGCTCGACGCGGCCCGCCCGGGCGCCGGCGCGACCGGCGAGCTGTGGCTGGCGGCGACGCCCGACCAGGAGCGCCGCCTCGCCGCGGCGCTGGACCGCCCGCGGCTGGCCGGCCTGACCGTGACCTCGCGCCGCGCGGTCGAGGCGACGCTGCGCGGCGACCCGCTCGCGCGCGAGCTGCTCGGCGTCCTCGCCGCCGCCGCGCTGGCCGGCGGCCTGCTGGCGATCGGCGGCCTGCTGCTGGCCACCGCGGTCGCCGTGCGCGACGAGGGCGCCGAGCTGTACGACCTCGAGGCGCAGGGCGCGCCGCCGCGGACGCTGCGGGCGGTGCTGTGGCTGCGCGCGATGCTCCTCGCCGCGCTGGGCGCGGCGGGCGGCGTGGCGCTCGGCGTCCTGTTGAGCGTGCTCGTCGCCGAGACCGTGCAGGCGACCGCCGCGACGAGCGCGCCGGTCCCGCCGCTCACCGCGGTGCTGCCGTGGACGCGCTGGGGCGCGGGGCTGGCCGCCGGCGCGCTGCTGGCCGCCGCGGTCGTCGCGGTCGCGCTCGCGCGCGCGTTCTCGGGTCCCGTCCCCCGCCGGCCCCGGAGCGCGGCGCCGTGAGCGGCGAGGCGATCGCGCTGCGCGACCTGTTCCGGGTCCACCGCACGACCGAGGGCGACGCGGCGGCGCTGCAGGGCCTGACGCTGAGCGTCGCGGCCGGCGAGCGGCTCGTCGTGCTCGGCCCCAGCGGCGCGGGCAAGTCGACGCTCCTGCGCGTGCTCGCCGGCCTGGAGCCGCCGTCGGCCGGCGCGGTGCGGGTGCTCGGCGCCGACCTCGGCCGCCTGCCGGCGCGCCGGCGGGCCGCGTTCCGCCAGGCGCACGTCGGGCTCGTCGACCAGCACCACGACCGCTCGCTGCCGCCGTCGCTGCGCTGCCGCGACGCGGTCGCGCTGCCGCTGGCGCTGCGGGGCGCCGCCCGCCGCGAGCGCGCGCGGCGCGCCGGCGAGCTGCTGGAGCGCGTCGGCCTGGCCGATCGCGCCGACGCCCACCCGCACGAGCTGTCGGGCGGCGAGCGCCAGCGCGTGGCGGTGTGCGCGGCCGTCGCGCACCGGCCCGGGCTGCTGCTCGCCGACGAGCCGGGCGGCGAGCTCGACGCCGCGAGCGCGGCCGCGGTCTACGACCTGATCGCCGCGCTCGCCCGCGACGAGGGCACCACGGTCGTCGTCGTCAGCCACGACCCGGCCGCCTGCGCCCGCGCCGACCGCACCGTGCGCCTGCGCGACGGGCGCATCAGCGGCGAGGCCGGCGCGCTGGGCGAGGAGGCGATCGTGGTCGGCCGTGGCGGCTGGCTGCGCCTGCCCGAGGAGCTGCTGCACCGGGCCGGCCTCCCCGCGCGGCTCGTCGCGCGCCCGCGCGACGGCGCGATCGAGCTGCGCGCGGCCGACGGCGCGGCCGCCTCCACCACCCCGCCACCCCCGCCGTTGTCGGATCCATCTCGCATGGCGAGCTCGAACCGACAACGGTCCGTGGGCGCGGAGCTGCGCGGGGTCGACAAGGCGTACGGCGCGCGGACCGTGCTGCGGGGCTTCGACGCCGCGTTCGCGCCCGGCCGCCTGACCGCGCTGAGCGGCCGCTCCGGCTCGGGCAAGTCGACCGTGCTGCGGCTGCTGGCCGGGCTCGAGCGCCCCGACGCCGGCGCGGTCCTGCTCGGCGACCGGCGCATCGACGACCGCGACCGCGCGGAGCTGGCCGCGCTGCGCCGCGAGCACGTCGCGATCGTCGCCCAGGACGTCGGGCTGATCGGGTTCCTCGGCGCCCAGGAGAACGTGGAGCTGGCGCTCGCGCAGCGCGGCGTGCCCGAGCGAGAGGCACGCGACCGGGCCGCCGCCGCGCTCGACGAGGTCGGGCTGGCCGAGCGCCGCCGCCAGCGCGTGGAGCGCCTGTCGGGCGGAGAGCGCCAGCGGGTCGCGATCGCCCGCGCGCTCGCGGCCGAGCCCGCACTCCTGCTCGTCGACGAGCCCACGTCGCGCCTGGACGAGGAGAACGCGGCGGAGGTCGCCGAGCTGCTCGCCGGGTCCGCCGCGCGCCACGGCGTCACGATCGTCTGCGCCACCCACGATCCGCTCGTCGTGGCCCGCGCCGACGACCGGATCGCGCTGTGACCCCCTTGCGGTCAGCGGATGTCCTCTGGCTCGCGTAGCGTGAGGGGGATGGAGGCAACCAGACAAGACAGGGCGGGCCCATCCGACGAGCCCGCGATCCTCGCCAGCGGCGTGGTGAAGAGCTTCGGCTCCGTCCGCGCGCTCGACGGGGTCGACCTCGAGGTCCCCCGCGGAACGGTCTACGGGCTGCTCGGCCCGAACGGCGCTGGCAAGACGACGATGGTGCGCGTCCTCACGACGCTGCTGAAGCCCGACGCCGGCGAGGCGCGCGTCGCCGGCTGCGACGTGGCGCGCGACGCCGCCCGGCTGCGCGAGCGCATCGGCCTCGCCGGCCAGTACGCCGCCGTCGACGAGAACCTCACCGGGCTGGAGAACCTGACGATGGTCGGCCGCCTCTACGGCGAGTCGCGGGCCGCGGCCAAGCAGCGCGGCCGCGAGCTGCTGGAGCGGTTCGACCTCGTCGACGCGGCCGGCCGGCCCGCCAAGACGTACTCCGGCGGCATGCGCCGCCGCCTCGACCTCGCGGCGGCGCTGGTCGCCCAGCCGCCGATCGTCTTCCTCGACGAGCCGACGACCGGGCTGGACCCGCGCAGCCGGCTCGACCTGTGGGAGACGATCGAGCTGCTCGTGGCCGAGGGCACGACCGTGCTGCTGACGACGCAGTACCTCGACGAGGCCGACCGGCTCGCCGACCGCATCGCGGTGATCGACCACGGCCACGTGATCGCCGAGGGCACGCCCGACGAGCTGAAGGACCGCGTCGGCGGGGAGCGCCTCGAGGTGCACCTCGCCAACGGCGACGCCGCCGAGCGGGCGATCGACGCGCTCGCGCCGATGGCGACCGAGCCGCCCACCGCCGACGACGACACCGTGAAGCTGCAGGTCAGCGGCCGCACCGGCACGATCGTGGAGGCGGTCCGCCGCCTCGACGAGGCGGGCATCGACGTCGACGACCTCGGCCTGCGCCGACCGACCCTCGACGACGTGTTCCTCTCCCTCACCGGCCGCGCGGCCGAGGAGGCCGAGGACGAGGCCGGGGAGCGTGTGGCATGAGGCGGCTGGTGACCGACACCATGGTGATCGCGGAGCGCAACCTGATGCGCATCCCGCGCCAGCCGGACCTGCTGCTCGCGTTCACCGTGCAGCCGGTGATGTTCGTGCTGCTGTTCGTCTACGTGTTCGGCGGCGCGATCTCGACGCCCGGCTACGAGTACGTCGACTTCCTGATCCCCGGCATCATCGTGCAGAACATCGCCTTCGGCGGGTTCGTCACGGCGCTGGGCCTGGCGGAGGACCTCAACAAGGGCCTGATCGACCGCTTCCGGTCGCTGCCGATGGCGCGCGCCGCGGTGCTCGCCGGGCGCACGATCGCCGACATCGCGACGAACACGCTGTCGGTGCTGGTGCTGCTGGTGACCGGGCTGATCATCGGGTTCTCGTTCCACGCGAACGTCGTCGAGATCCTGCTCGGCTTCGTGCTGCTGCTGCTCTTCGGCTACGCGTTCTCGTGGATCTTCGCGCTGCTGGGCATGGTGGTCTCCTCGCCCGAGGCGGCCAACTCGCTCGGCTTCATCGCGGTGTTCCCGCTGACGTTCATCTCGTCGGCGTTCGTGCCGACCGAGTCGATGCCGGCCGCGCTGGAGTGGTTCGCCGACATCAACCCGTTCACGATCGTCGTGAACGCGATGCGCGCGCTGTGGCTGGGCGCGCCGGCGGGCGACTACGTGTGGGGCGCGTTCGTGTGGGCGTTCGTCCTGATCGCCCTGTTCGCCCCGCTGGCCGTGCACCGCTACCGCACCCGTTCGGCGCGGTAGCGGCGAGAGGACGCGAGGGGCGGCCGTGCGGGGCCGCCCCTCGCGACGATCATCGCGTCAGCGGCGCGCGCCCTTCTTCTCGGAGCGCTTGACCGTGACGCGCTTGACCGTCTTCTTGCTGGCCTTGCCCGTCACGCTGGAGACCGCCTTCGCGGAGATCCGGTAGCGGCCGGCGCGGCGCAGCGGCAGCTTCGCCCGGACCGTGCCCGCCTCGGCCACCCGCACGCGGACGACCTTCACGACGACCCACCGCTTGCCGCGCTTGCGGCGCAGGACGAACGTGACCGTCGAGGGCTCGGACACGGTCAGCGACACGCGCCCGTTGCGACGCACCGACGGCTTGGTGATCGCCGGCAGGGTCGCCGGGGCGGTCCCCGACGGCGCGCCGGTCGCCGGGCCCGTGGTGGAGGCCACTGGACCGCTCGCCGGCGCCGGCGCGGGGCCGGCGTCGCGCTGCGCGCTCGCGGTCACCGACGACGCGAACGTGATCGGCACCGCCGTGTCCTGGTTGACGTCGGTCATCCCGTGGGCGCGCATCGTGCGCACGTAGCACTGGACGACCGTGCAGTCCACGGCGTTGCCGTTGCCGTCGGTGTAGCTCGGGACGACCTGCATCGAGGTCGTGAACGTGCCGGACGCCGACAGCCCGCCGCCGGGGGTCAGGAACTGCGAGGACGGTCCGTAGTAGGCGGCCGGGTTCGTGTTGCCGGCCATCGGGCCGTACACGACGTAGATGCCGGGCGGAGTCGTCGAGAACCCGGAGCCGGTGACGCTGACGGTCGCCGGCCCGGTCAGGCCGGACGAGGGCGTCACCGAGATCGCCGGCGCGCCGCCGCCACCGCCGCCGCCGCCGGGGCCCGGATCGGGATCGGGATCGGGCGTCGCCGCGGCGAACGCGATCGGCGTGGCCGTCGCGAACAGCGGCTGCTGGGCCGCGCTGTGCGCCGACCACGTCACGATCGAGCACTGCACCTCGGCGCAGTCCACCTCACGCGTCGCCCCGCCGCCGCCGCGCACGGTGAACGTGCCGGCGCCGACCACGTCGATCGTGGTCGTGAAGCGGCCGTCGGCGTCGATCGTGCCCGACGCACCCATGACGCCGGCCGGCGCGAACCACTGCGCGCCGCGGTACACGAGCTGGCCGTCGACCTCGGCCCCCTGGGCCACGTAGGCGCCGGTGGCGTTGAGCGACGCGAGGAAGTCAGCGCCCTCGACCGTGACCGTGTCGCCGGCCCGGCTGAGGTCGGTCGCCGGGCTCACCTGCACCGCCGGCACGGGCTCGAACGAGATCGGCTGGCGGGTGAACAGCGTCGCGGGCGTCGGGTTCGTCCGCGCGCGGAACGTGACGATCTCGCACTGCACGAACGCGCAGTCGACCGTGACGCCGCCGGACGTGAACGTCTTGACCACCGGCAGCGAGCCGCTGAACGTCCCGTCCGTCTCGAGCTGCCACGTCGTGGGCGTCGACGGGTCCGGCGAGACCTGGCGCGGGCCGGTGGTGCGCACCCGCCCGTCGATGATCGCCGCCTGGGTGACGTACAGGCCGTGCTCGGGGTCGGCGATGTCCCAGAACCCCTCGCCGGAGATGGCGACGGTGTCGCCGTCGGCGTCGAGGTTCGTCGACGGCGTGACCGTCAGGATCGGCTGGAAGCGGATGCGCGTGAACGTCTCCTGGCCGGGGTTGACGATCCCGTGGGCGCCGATCGTCAGCACGTAGCAGGCGTCCGCGAGGCAGTCGACGTCGGTGCCCCCGCCGTCGGTGTAGCGCGCCTTCACCTTGATGGTGGTCGAGAACGTGCCGTCGGCGTTCAGCTCGGCCTGCCCCGGCGACGGCGCCGCGCCGGTGTGCACCCACTTGGCCTCGTAGTAGGCGGCGGCGTTGGTCTGGTAGTCGGCGTTCTTAGGGCCGAACGCGAGGTAGATGCCGTTACCTCCGGATCCGGCCGGATCGAACCCGCTCCCCTCGACGGTGAGCGTGACCTCGCCGTCAGGGTCGAGGTTCGCGGTCTGCGACACCGTCACCTCCGGCGCCGCAGACGCCGATGTGGCGCCGGCCGCTAGCAGGAGCAGGACCGCCGCCGCGGCGCCGATCGCCAGCCTCAACAGGCGTCTTGACACGTGCTTCCTTTCCAAGACAAGGTCGTATTAGGGCACCCGAACCAGCGGGGCGGCGGGGACCCTACCAGATGATTAGGGTCACCTAATCAGCCGCATATGCTCCTGCGCATGACGTTCATCACCACGCGGCGCGGAGCGGCGCTCATGGCGGCGGCGAGCGCCGGGCTCGCGGCGTCGGCCGCCCCCGCGCTCGCCGACGACGGCTCGGCCACGCTCGCCTTCGACGCCTCCCTGCTGCGCGCCCGGATCGCGGTCGCGCCGACGGCGCCCGCCACCCGCGGCGACGGCGGCGCGCCGCGGCTCCCCGTCCGGGCCGTGGACGACGGCGGCGTCGCGCTCGACGGCGGGCTGCGCCTGCGCTCCGGCCGGCGCACGCTCACGCTCTCGCGCGTCCAGGTCACGACGGCCGGCGCCGCGTGGGGCGTCCGCGCCCGCGCCAGCCGCGGCGGGACGCAGACGCTGTTCGCGATCCGCCCGGGCGCCTCGGCGCCGGAGCGCAGCGCGACCGCGACCCGCGTGAGCGGCGCCTCGCTGCGCCTGACGGCGACGGGCGCCCGCGTGCTCAACCGCGCGCTGAAGCCCCGCCGCGCCCTGCGGCCCGGGACCGTCGGCACGATCGACGTCGACGCGCGCCGCACCACCGCCACGGCCCGCCCCCTCGCCGGCGGCACCGTGACGTGGGGCTACAGCCCCGCCCTGCGCCAGGCCTTCCAGGCGACGTTCGGCGCGCTCATGACCGGCGGCGTGACCCAGGACGCGGCCGGCGCGTTCGTCCTCCCCGTCACCGGCGGCACGTGGGACGCGCCCTCACGCCGCGGCGTGGTGACGACCACCGGCTCGTTCCGCGCCGGCTACCAGGTGGCGCCCAGCGACGGCGTCGCCCACGGCATCTGGGTCAAGCTGGAGGACGTGCGCGTGACGCTCGACGGCGACCGCGGCACGATCACCGCCCGGTCGGACTCCGGCTACCACGGCGTCGCGCCGGCGCCCGTGGCCGAGCGGACGATCGCCACGCTGGACCTCACCGGCGTCGCCCCCGCCGCCGGCCCCGACGGCACGCTCACCTGGAGCGCGATCCCGGCGACGATCGCGGCCGGCGGCGAGGAGCTCGTCGCGAGCTTCCGCGAGTCGCCCGGCCGCCCGTCGCTCGGCGACGTCCGCGCGCTGGACCCGGTCACGATCAGCGTCCGGCCGGGCTGACCCGAGAACGACGAGGGGGCGGCACCTGGCCGCCCCCTCGCTCCGGGACACGCTGTCCCGTATCGGCTCAGGTGATGATCGGGATGATGAGGATGGCCACGATGTTGGCCACCTTGATCATCGGGTTGATCGCCGGGCCGGCGGTGTCCTTGAACGGGTCGCCGACCGTGTCGCCGGTGACCGACGCGGCGTGGGCCTCGGAGCCCTTGCCGCCGAACGCGCCGTCCTCGATCAGCTTCTTCGCGTTGTCCCACGCGCCGCCGCCGGCGGTCATCAGGACGGCGAAGAAGAAGCCGACGACGATGACGCCGATCAGCAGCCCGCCGAGCGCCTGCACGCTGATCAGGCCGACCACGACCGTGAACACGATCGGGATCAGCGACGGGATGATCATCTCGCGCTGCGCGGCCGCGGTGACGAGCGCCACCGAGCGCTCGTAGTCGGGCTGGTCGGTGCCCTCCATGATCCCCGGCTTCTCGCGGAACTGGCGGCGCACCTCCTCGACGACGGCGCCGCCGGCGCGGCCGACGGCCTCCATCGACAGCGCGGCGAACAGCGTCACCATCAGGCCGCCGATCAGCAGGCCCATGAGCACCGGCGGCTCCTCGAGGCCGAACGTGATGTCCGTGCCGCCCTCGCGGTGCAGCTCGTCGAGGAACGCGGCGAACAGGACGACCGCGGCGAGCACGGCCGAGCCGATCGCGTAGCCCTTCGTGACCGCCTTCGTCGTGTTGCCGACCGCGTCGAGCGGATCGGTGACGTTGCGGACGTCCTCGGGCAGCTCGGCCATCTCGGCGATGCCGCCCGCGTTGTCGGTGATCGGGCCGAACGCGTCGAGCGCGACGATCAGGCCGGTGAGCGAGAGCTGGCCCATGACGGCCACGCCGACGCCGTAGACACCGGCCAGCTCCCAGGCGCCCCAGATGCCGAACACGAGCACCAGCGCCGGCAGCGCGGTGGCCTGCAGGCCCTGCGCCAGGCCCTGGATGATGTTCGTCGCGTGACCGGTCTGCGACGCGGCGGCGGTCTTCTTGACCGGGCCGAAGCGCGTCGACGTGTAGTAGTCGGTCAGGATGAACAGCAGCGCGGTGACGGCGATGCCGATCAGCGCGCACAGGTACAGCTCGCCGACGCTGAAGCGGACGATGTCGCCCATCAGCCACTCGGTGACCGGGTAGAACGCGGCCGCCGAGATCACGCCCGAGACGATGAGGCCCTGGTAGAGCGCGCGCTCCACGTTGGTGCCCTTCACCGCGAACGTGCCGATGATCGAGCCGATGATCGCGACGCCGCCGAGGACGAGCGGGTACAGGGCCACGTTCGTGGCGAACTCCTCGGGGAACTGCAGGACGCCGAGCAGCATGACGGCCACCGCGGTGACCGCGTAGGTCTCGAACAGGTCGGCGGCCATGCCGGCGCAGTCGCCGACGTTGTCGCCGACGTTGTCGGCGATCACGGCCGGGTTGCGCGGGTCGTCCTCGGGGATGCCCGCCTCGACCTTGCCGACCAGGTCGGCGCCGACGTCGGCGGCCTTGGTGAAGATGCCGCCGCCCAGACGCGCGAAGACCGAGATCAGCGAGCCGCCGAAGCCGAGGCCGATCAGGGCGTCGACCGACTCCTTGGGCGTCTCGTCGAAGATCCAGGTGAGGATCCCGTAGTAGCCGGCGACGCCGAGCAGCGCCAGGCCGACGACGAGCAGGCCGGTGATCGCGCCGCCGCGGAAGGCGACGTCGAGCGCCTTGCCGACGCCGCTGCGGGCGGCCTCGGCGACGCGCGCGTTCGCGCGCACCGACACGTTCATGCCGATGTAGCCCGCCGCGCCCGAGAGGACGCCGCCGATCGCGAAGCCGACCGCGACCGAGATGTCCTGGATGAAGATCAGGGCGACGAACAGGACGAGTCCGACGACGGCGATGATCGAGTACTGGCGGTTCAGGTAGGCGCGAGCACCCGTCTGGACCGCCTTCGAGATGAACTGCATCCGCTCGTTGCCAGGCGACAGCGCGAGCAGCGACCGGGTGGTCAGCAGCCCGTAGAGCACCGCCAATCCGGCGCAGACGAGGGCGACGACCACCCCGTGGTCTGTCAGGAAGTCACTCAACGTTTCTCCTGTGGACGTTGACGCTGGGGTGCGAGCTCTCCCCGCTTGACCCCGGTAGGAAGGCCGCGGAGCATAACCATCCCGCCGGGCGTCGCGTCCTCCGCCCCCGGGCGCGCGCGGCGCCGCTACGCGGGCAGCGGCAGCTCGACGGCCACGACCGTGCCGGCCCCGGCGGGGCTGTCGATGCGCAGCGTCCCGCCCAGCGCGGCGACGCGATCGCCGAGCCCGACGAGGCCGTTCCCGCCCGGGTCGGCGCCGCCGACGCCGTCGTCGCGGACCTCCAGGCGCAGCGTCGGCCCGTCGACGGCCGCCGTCACCGAGGCGCGGTGGGCGCGCGCGTGCTTGACGACGTTGGTGAGCGTCTCCGCCACGACGAAGTACGCGCTCGCCTCGATCTCGGCCGCCACGCGCGCGTCCGTCACGTCCAGGTCGACCGGGAGCCCCAGCCGGGTCACGAGGTCGTCGACGGCGGCGCGCAGCCCGCCGCGGGTCAGGACCGTCGGGAGGATGCCGTGCGACAGCTCGCGCAGCTCCGCGGTGGCCTGCTCGGCCTGGGCGATCGCCTCGTCGAGCAGCGCCTCGGCGCCGTCGCGGCTCTCGCGCAGCGCCCGACGGGCCATCCCGAGCGTCACGATCGTGTGCACCAGCCGCTGCTGGGCGCCGTCGTGGAGGTCGCGCACCACGCGGCGGCGCGCCTCGTCGCCGGCGGCGAGCAGGCGCGCGCGCGACGCGTTGAGCTGGTCGTGGGTGTCGGCGTTGGCGACCGCGGTGCCGAGCAGCTCGGCGAACTCGGCCAGCCGCGCCTCGGCGTCGGCGGCCGGCGGGCGGTGGCCGCTGAAGCTGATGACGATCACGCCCCACAGCGCGCCGTCCACCACGATCGGCGCGCCGACCCCGATCTCGACGTCCCAGCGCCGGGCCAGGTCGGCGATCTCGCCGTCGCGGTCCGCGTAGCCCTCGACGCGCGCCGGCCGTCCCGCGGCGAGCACCCGGGCGATCACGCTGTCGCCGTCGATCGCCACGCGCATGCCCGGCCGCAGCAGCTCGGGGTCGTGCCCGCGCCCGGCCAGGATCGTGATCTCGCCGGGTCCGGAGCGGCGCACGAGCGCGATGTGCTCGGCGCTCAGCAGCGCGGCGACCTCGCCGATCACCGCGTCGAACACCTCGGCCGGGCGCACGCCCTGGGCCACGAGCACCGCCACGCGGCGCAGCGCCGCCTGCTCCTCGGCGAGCCGCGCGACCTGCGCGCGCGCCTCGGTGTTGGCGATCGCCATCCCCATCAGCTCGGTGAAGCGGGTGAGCCGCTCGGCGGTGTCGGCGGTCAGCTTCCCGGGGCCGAGCGCGGCGGCGACGAACACGCCCCACAGGCGGCCGTCGACGAGGACCGGCGCCGCGGCGGCCGAGCGGATCGGGGCCTCGCGGACGCGGTCGGCGATGGCGCCGCTGGCGGCCTCGTAGTCCTCGATCGTCGCGGGCCGGCCGGTCTCGAACACCCGCGTGGTGACGTTGTCGCCGCCCAGCGGACGCTGCTCGCCGACGACGAGCACCTGGTCCTCGCCCCAGGCGCCGACCACGGTCGCGATCGGCGACCCGTCCCGCTGCGTGTCGTAGCGCAGCAGGCGGATCGACTCGACGCCGAGCAGCCGGTACAGCTCCTCGGCGATCGCGCCGAGCACCTCGCTGCGCGTCGCCTGGCCCGCGACGAGCATCGCGATGCGGCGCAGCGCCTCCTGCTCCTCGACGATCTGCGCGGGGTCCGTGCGCATGTGGCCGGAACCGTAGTCGGGGCTACGGCCGGGCACCAGGGCTCCGGCGCCCTACTGCCCGGGGACCCAGAGCCGGCCCGACGACTGCGCGGGCCCGGGCTCGCCGGGCTTGGGCGACTGCGGATCCGACGGGCCCTGCGGACCGCCGCCACCGCCTTCGCCGCCGTCGCCGCCCTCGCCGCCGCGGCCCTGGGCGTAGGCGAGCTGGAGCTGGCTGAGCGCGTCGCGAAGCTGCGAGGCGTCGGGGCCGAGCACCGGCTCGATCAGGGGCAGCAGCGCGCGCACGCCCTCGATCGCCTGACGGAGCTGGTCCAGGTCGCGCTCGTCCTCGGCGCCGGGGGCCAGGCCGGCCTTGCGCCCGCCGAGGTTGATGAGCGAGACGGTCGTCTGCACCAGCACGTCCTCGACGCGGATGCGCTTCAGCTCGGCCTCGTAGGCGGCGCGGAGCTCTTCCTCGGTGGGCGGTCGCTGCTGCTCGCTCATCGTCCTGCGAGCCTAGCGCGATCGCCGCGCGGGCTCGCCGTCAGCGGCCGGGGACCGCGGCGCCCTGCGGGTCGGGGTAGGTCGCCCGCGTCTCGGCGACCATGCGCTCGTAGACCTCGGCGGCGGGGACGCCGACGTCGAGCCAGCGGCGCTGGCGCTGGGCGCCGTTGAGCGCCGGCAGCGGCACGTCGGCGCCCGACCACGCGACGAGCCGCTCGACCGCGGCCCGCGCCGGCTCGGTCACGCCGCGCTCGAGGTCGATCAGCTCGCCGTCCATGCCGTGGCGGATCGCCCGCCACATGTTCTCCTCGATCAGCCGCGGCGGCGGGTCGTCGAACGGCACGCCGGCGTCGACGTCGCGCGCGGCGGCCTCGACGCACGCGGCCACGAGCGCGGCGAGCGCCTCGGACTCGGCGGCGGTCGGCTGCACGTCGCAGATGCGCACCTCGACGGTCCCGAACGACAGGTGCGGGCGCACCGACCACCACACCTGCGTGTACTCGACGATCGAGCCGGTCGCGATCAGCAGCTCCAGGTACTCGCGGAACGCGGCCCACGAGCCGAACGCGTCCGGCACGCCGCAGCGCGGGAACGACTTCGTGAAGATCTGCGTGCGCGCGGAGTGCAGCCCCGAGTCGATCCCGTCGACCAGCGGCGACGAGGCGCTCAGCGCCAGCAGCACCGGCAGCACGGGCCGCAGGCGGTCGCACACGCGCACGGCGCGGTCGAGGTCGCGGACGCCGACGTGGACGTGCAGCGAGAACGTGTTGTTGCGCTTGGCCACGTAGCGCAGCGAGTCGGCGACGCGGCGGTAGTGCTCGGTCTCGATGAACTGCTGCTCGCGGAAGTCGGCCCACGGGTGCGTGCCGGTCGCGCCGAGCGCGACCCCGTTCGCCTCGGCGTGCGCGAACAGCAGGCGCCGCGCCTCGCGCTGGCGGGCGATCGCGTCGGCGAGGTCGGCCCCGCGACCGGAGACGATCTCGATCTCGCTGCGGATCAGCTCGCCGGCGACGTGCTCGGCCAGCGCCGGCGGCGCGCTGTCGCGCAGCTCCTCGAAGCGCGGGACCATCGCCAGCGTCTGCGGATCCAGGAGCGCGAACTCCTCCTCCAGGCCGACGGTGCCGTCCGTGCTCTCGGCGAAGACGGCCTCCGCGCGGTCGAGGTCGATGGGCATGCCGGAGCCTGGCCTCAGGTCAGGTAGAAGTACAGCGCGTACAGCAGGTCCACGGCCGGGCTGGACGTGTGCACGGTGACCTCCGGCGGCACCTGCAGCAGCGCCTCGGAGTAGTTGAAGATGATCTTCACGCCCGCGTCCACGAGCGCGTCGGCCAGGGGCTGCGCGGCGGGGCCCGGCACGGCGAGGACGCCGACGACGATGTCCTCCTCCTCGACGGCCTGCTTCAGCTCGTCGACGGGCCGCACGACGGTGTTGCCGACCCGCTCGCCGATCTTGGAGGGGTCGTTGTCGAAGATCGCCACGACGGTGAAGCCGTGGTCGGCGAAGATGTGGCTGGAGGCGATCGCCCGGCCGAGGTGGCCGGCGCCGAACAGGGCGATGTTGTGCTGGCCGGCGGTGCGCAGGATCTTGCGGATCTGCGACACCAGCGAGTCGACGTTGTAGCCGACGCCGCGCTTGCCGAACTTGCCGAACCCCGACAGGTCGCGCCGGATCTGCGTGGAGTTCACGTGCGTCCACTCCGACAGCTCCTGCGAGGAGATCGTCTCCTTGCCCTCCTTCTTGGCCTGCGTCAGCACCTGCAGGTAACGGGCGAGCCTGGCGGCGACGCCGAGTGAGAGGCGCTCGGGCTGGGTCATGACGTCCGGTGTCACTGGTGCGGTGACGATAGCGCCGAGACCAGCGCCTCCTCGTCGACGAACAGCTCCGCGTGCTCGATCCCGTCGACCGCCACCACCGGAATGCGCTCCAGCATGGCCTTGAACAGCGCGTCGTCGGACTCGATGTCGACCTCGACGAGCTCGAACGGGACCCGCGCGCGGACCCGCTCGACGACCTCCAGCGCCTCCTCGCACAGGTGGCAGCCGGCCCGGCCGTAGAACGTCACGACGGGGAGGCTCACAGGCCTCGCTCCCCGCTCGCGTAGGCGTCGAGGCCGAGGTACTCGCCGGGCGCCAGCGGCGCGACGTACCGGGCGGCGCTGGCGATCATCGCCGCGTTGTCGGTGCACAGCTCGCGCGGCGGGACGTGCGTCGGAACGCCGATGCGCGCCAGGCGCTCGCGCAGCAGCGCGTTGGCGGCCACCCCGCCGCCGACCGCCAGCCGCTGGAGCCCGGTCTCCTCCAGCGCGCGCTCGGTGCGCCGCGCGAGCTGCTCGACGATCGCGTGCTGGTAGGAGGCGGCCAGGTCGGCGTCGGAGGGCCGGCCGTCCTCGCGCAGCGCGTACAGCAGCGCGGTCTTCACGCCCGCGAACGAGAAGTCCAGCCCCTCGACGCCCTCGGCCAGCGGGAACGCGTGCGCCTCGGGGTCACCCTGCTCGGCCAGGCGCTGCAGGGCCGGGCCGCCGGGATAGCCGAGGCCGAGCATGCGCGCGCCCTTGTCGAACGCCTCCCCCGCCGCGTCGTCGAGCGTCGAGCCGAGGACGGCGAACCCGTGGCGGTCCTCCACGCGCGCGAGGAGCGTGTGGCCGCCCGACGCGATCAGGCACACGAACGGCGGCTCGAACGGCTCGGGCGCCAGGAAGTTGGCCGCGACGTGGCCCTGCAGGTGGTCGACGGGCGCGAGCGGGAGGTCGCGCGCGGCGGCCAGCGCCTTGGCCTCCGACAGGCCGATCAGCAACGCGCCGACGAGGCCCGGCCCCTGCGTGACCGCGATCAGGTCGACGTCGTCCCACCCGGCCTGCGCGCGGCGCAGGGCGTCCTCGACGGCGACGTCGACGAGCTCGAGGTGGTGGCGCGCGGCAACCTCGGGCACGACCCCGCCGTAGCGGTCGTGGACGCCCTGGGAGGAGATCACGTTGGCGCGGATGACGCCGTCGCGGTCGACCACCGCCGCGCAGGTGTCGTCGCAGCTCGTCTCGATGGCGAGGATCACGGCGTCGGTCGGGTCAGCGCAGGGGCGGGCGGGCGTTGGGGACGTCGTCGAAGGTGCCGGCCAGCGTGCCGGGCGTGCGCCACATGATGAGCGCGTCCTCGCCGTTGTCCTGGTAGTAGCGGCGCCGGATGCCGGCGGCGCGGAAGCCGAAGCGCTCGTACAGCTCGATCGCCCCGGCGTTGGAGCGGCGCACCTCGAGCGTCACGCGCGCCTCGTCGCCGCCGACGCGGTGCAGCAGCTCGGTCAGCAGCGCGGTGCCGAGGCCCTGGCGGTGGTGGACGGGGTCGACGGCGATGTTCATCAGGTGCCAGGCGGTGTCGTAGCGCGAGCAGATGCAGTACGCGGCGATGCGGTCGTCGCGCACGGCGGCCAGGCACACGCCGCCCGGCTTGGACAGCTCGAGCACGAACATCGCCAGCGACCACGGCGTCGGGAACGCGCGCCGCTCGATCGCGATCACCTGCGGCAGGTCGGCGTAGGCGAGCCGGCGGATCTGGATCGCCGTCGTCGCCACCGCTCAGCGCTCCGGGCGCGCGCGCAGCGCCAGCTCGGCGTCGGGCAGGCGCAGGTACTCGGGCACGACGTCGGCGCGAGGCGACGGGTCGATCCGGGCCCCGAGACGGGCGAGGATCGTCGCGCTGACGCGATGCAGGGGCGAGTCGTCCATGGGAACCGACATGCCGGCCGTCTCCAGGCTGCCCCGGAAGCGTACCGCGCCGTCTCCGACCGCCAGCCACGCCGCGGGACCGTCCGGGCCGGCCTCCGCGACCGCGGCGGCCACCGCGTCGGGGGCGAGCGCGCGCGGCGCCAGCACCGGCCGCCCGTCGCGCCAGGCGGCGACGAACACCTCGCCGCGGCGGGCGTCGAGCACGGGCGCCACGACCGTGCCCGGGCCCGCGCCGGCCGCGGCGGCCTCGGCCAGCACCCGCAGCGTCGACACGCCGACGAGCTGCGCCTCCGCGCCGAGGGCCAGCGCCCGCGCCGTCGCCACGCCGATCCGCAGGCCGGTGAACGACCCCGGCCCGGTGCCGACCGCGACGCGGTCGACGTCGGCGAACGCGGCGCCGGCCTCCGCGAGCGCCTGCCGGGCGAGCGGCAGGAGCTGCTGGGCGTGGCGCGGGCGCCCGCCGGGGGCCGGGTCGTCGCGCCGCTCGATCTCGCGGCCGTCGCGCGCGAGCACCGCGACCGCGGTCGCGCTGGTGGCCGTGTCGAACGCCAGGACGAGCTGCCCGGCCGCGTCAGCCACCGGCGATCTCCAGGGTCCGCGTGTCGCCGCCGGTGTGGCGCAGCGTGACGCGCAGCGCGACCGGGCCGAGCGGCTCGTGCCCCGCCGCCTCCGGCCATTCGACGAAGACGATGCGGTCGGGGGTCAGCTCGTCGGCCAGCAGCGCCGGGTCCTCGTCGTCGAGGCCGTGCTCCCCGAGGCGGTAGAGGTCGAGGTGGGAGACCGGCGCGCGCCCGCCCTCGTAGCGGTTGACGATCGTGAACGTCGGGCTCGTCACGCGCCCGGTGTGGCCGAGCGCGCGCACCGCGCCCCGCACGAACGTCGTCTTGCCGGCCCCGACGTCGCCCGAGAGGAGGACCACGTCGCCGGGCCGCAGGCGCGCGGCCAGGTCGGCGGCGATCGCCTCGGTCTCCTGCGCGCTGGCGGACTCGAGGACGAGCGGCTGGGCGTCGGCGGCGCGGCCTGCGTCAGCGCCGCCGGCCATCGACCGCGCGGACCCGCAGACGGAGGCCGAGCCCGGCGGCCAGCAGGCCGGCGCCGAGCAGGGCGACGATCGGGGCCTCCATGCCGGTGCGCGGCAGCTCGGTGCGCGGGCCGGCGTCGGCGGTGCCCGACGTCTCGGCCGAGCCGAGCCCCGGATCCTGGGTCAGCGGCGGCGTCTCGGTGCTCGCGCCGGAGCCGGAGCTCGTGCCGCTCGACGCCGGCGCGTCGCCGCCGCCGGAGGAGCCGCCCGACGATCCGGAGCCGCCGCCGCCGCGGTTGCCGGAGCCGTTGCCGCCGCCGCCCGAGGAGCCGCTCTCGCCGCCTCCGCCGCTCGAGCCGGTGTCGGTCTGGCCGCTGCCGGGGCCGAAGGGATCCTGGTACTGGTCGTCGCCGGCGCCGCCCTGGGCCAGGACGGTGGCGGGAAGGGCGGCCAGCAGGCCGCACAGCAGAAACGGGAGAAGGCGTCGTGCAACGCGCATTGCACGGGGACCTTAGCCAAGGGACGCACCCGCGGGCGGCTTCCTGCGCATCGCGCCGACACGCCGCTGCGCTACCGTCGCCCGGCGTTGAGCCCCGATCGAACGCTCCACATCCTGCTGCTCACCGACCGCGACTGGACGCATCCCCAGGGCGGCGGGACGGGCACGAACCTCTACGGCCAGGTCGTCCGCTGGCTGGCCTGGGGGCACCGCGTCACGGTGATCGCCGGCGACTACCCCGGCGCGGAGAAGGTGGAGCGCCCCGCGCCCAACCTCGAGATCCACCGCATGGGCAACCGCCTGACGGTCTTCCCGCGCGCGGCCATGGCCGTCCGCCGCGGCGTCGGCGCCGACGCCGACGTCGTCCTCGAGGTCATCAACGGCATCGCGTTCTTCACGCCGCTGTGGTGGTTCCTCAAGCGCCCGCGCGTGGCGCTCGTCCACCACGTCCACCAGGACCACTACGTGGCCGAGCTGGGCCGGCGCGGGAAGATCGCGGCGTTCGTCGCCGAGTACCTCCCGCTGCGCTTCCTCTACAAGGGCACGCAGGTGCTGACGATCTCGCAGGCCGCCCACGACGACCTCGTCGAGCGCCTGGGGATCGACCCGCACCTCATCCACGTCGCCTACCTGGGCGTCGAGCCCGACCAGTTCCACGAGGGGCAGCGCAGCGAGGAGCCGACGCTGCTCTACCTCGGCCGCCTGAAGCAGTACAAGCGCATCGAGGTCGCGCTCGACGTGCTGGAGGGCGTGCCCGGCACCCGCCTGGAGATCGCCGGCACCGGCGACTGGCGGGAGGTGATCGAGCGCGAGATCGACGAGCGCGGCCTGCACGACCGCGTGACGATGCACGGGTTCGTCCCCGAGGAGGCCAAGGCCGACCTGTACGGCCGCGCGTGGCTGAACCTCACGGCCTCGTCGGCCGAGGGCTGGTGCCTGACGGTGATGGAGGCCGCCGCCTGCGGCACCCCGTCGGCCGCCCTGCGCGTCGGCGGGCTGGCCGAGTCCGTCGTCGACGGCGAGACCGGCGCGCTGGCCGACACGCCCGAGGAGCTGACCGAGAAGGTCCGCGAGATCGTCGAGAACCCGCAGCTGCGCGACGAGATGGGCGCGGCGGCCAAGGCGCGGGCGCGCGGCTTCACGTGGGAGAACACGGCCCGCGCGAACCTCGAGGTGCTCGAGAAGGCGGCCCAGGAGCCGCGGGTGTCGCTGCGGCGCGGGCTGCGCAACTCGGAGACCGTCAAGGCCGGCGGGCTGGCGGCCGCGACGCTGATGTCCAACGGCATCCAGCTCGTCTTCACGATCGTCTTCACGCGCCTGCTCGGCGCCGACGGCTACGGCTCGCTGGCCGCGCTGGTGTCGACGTTCCTGATCCTCATGGTCGGCGGGCAGGCGATCCAGGTCGCGGCCGCGCGCGAGACCGCGCTGCACCACCTCGGCGGCGGCCAGCGCCTGGCCGCGACGCTGAACGGCTGGGTGCGCCAGCTCCTGATCGCGCTCGTCGTCGTGACCGCGCTCAGCCTGATCTTCCAGGACGCGCTCGCGGGCCTGGTCGGCGTGCCCGAGCATCCGCTCGCGGCCGCGGCGATCCTGCCGACCGGCGTCCTGTGGCTGCTGCTGTCGCTCCAGCGCGGCGCCCTCCAGGGCCTGCACGCCTACGGGCCGGTGGGCCTGTCGCTGGTCATGGAGGCGTTCGGACGGCTGCTGTGCGGCCTCATCCTGGTGCTCGCGGGCGCCGGCGTGACCGGCGCGTTCCTGGGCACGCCGCTGGCCTTCGCGATCACCGCGATCGGGATGGGCTGGGTCATCCACAGGCGGCTCGGGTCCGCGAAGGACGCGCGCACCGCCCGCACGCTGCGCTCGCTGCTGGCCGGCGCGTGGGCGCCGATCGGCGGGCTCGCGCTGCTGGCCCTGCTGCAGAACGTCGACGTGATCGTCGTCAAGCGCCAGATCGGCGGCGACACCGCCGGCTCCTACGCGGCCGCCGCGGTGGCGGCCAAGGCGGTGGTGTGGATCGCGATCGGCATCGCCCTGCACCTGCTGCCCGAGGCGACGCGGCGCGCGGCCGCCGGCCTGGACCCGCTGCCGGTGCTGCGGCGGTCGTTCCTCGTCCTGGCCGTGATCGCCGCCCCCGCCCTGCTGATCTTCGCGGTGGCCTCCGAGCCGCTGATGCGGATCGCGTTCGGCGCCGACCTCACGCAGGCCTCCGACGTGCTCCCGGTGCTCGGCCTGGCGATGACGCTGCTGGCCATCGCCTACCTCACCGTCCAGTACATGCTCGCGCTGGGCCGCACGAGCTTCCTGTGGGTCCTCGGCGTGGTCGCGGTCCTCGAGCCGATCCTGCTGAGCGTGAACACCTACGGCGTCGTCGAGTACGCCGCGATCGTGCTCGGGCTTCAGTGCGCCGCCGCGTTCGGCGTGCTCTTCCTGGGCCTGCGGGCCCGCTCGGCCTTCGCGCCGGCCAGCGCCCGGTAGAGCGCCAGCATCAGGAGGACGATCGCCGCGACCGCCACCCAGTGGGCGGCGATGCGGTCCATCGGCGCGCTCGTGTTGAAGCCGCCCTGGTCCTCGACGGGGACGGCCAGGTAGAGGATCGGCACGACGATCGCCAGCAGGCCGCCGGCGGCGAGCGCGAGCTGCCGCGCGCCGATGCCGCGCCACAGGACGAACGCGACCATCGGCCCGATGACGACGCCGGCGCGCAGAGCGAAGACGAAGCCGCCGACGAGCGCGGCGGCCACGCCCCACGCGAGCGCGCGGCGCAGCGCCATGCGGGGCGTCGGCGGGTCGGGCAGCGCAACGTCGGCGTCGGGGTCGGGCTCGGGCGCCCGGCGGCGGACGAGCGCGACGATCGCGAAGGCCAGGAGCGCAAGCGAGGCGACGCCGGAGATCAGCATCGACCAGCGCACGGGCGCGTTGCCGGCGAACGCGACGTCGACGGTCGTGCAGCCGGGCTCGACCGGCCAGCCGACCGCGAAGCCGTCCATCGGGACCGGCTCGCCGAGGGAGCGGCCGTCGCACTCGGCGCGCCAGCCGGTCGTGAAGCTCTCCCCCACGACGAGCCAGCCGGGGCGCGCGACGTCGAGGCGGATGCCGTCGCGGGTGCCGCGGCCGGGCGTGCCGGCGTCGAGGACCTCGCCGGCCGGCTGCGGCGCCGGCGCCGGGTCGGGGGCCGCCGAGGCGAGCTTCAGCAGGTCGACGCGCAGCGGCCCGTCGCCGGGGACGGTGAGGAGCTGCTCGCCCGCCGGCAGGTCGAGCGTCGCGCAGCCGCGGGCGGCGAGCGGGCGGCCGGCGTCGAAGTCGGCGATCGTGCCCGTGACGCGCAGCGCCGCCGACGCGTCGCCGGCCGCGACCGGGATCGCGCAGCCGCTGTCGAGCCGTCCGGCGCGGCGGGGCGCGACGACGGGCACGCCGTCGCCGGTCACCTCGGCGACGCCGACGGCGTGCCGCTCGCGCGCGGCGTCCGGCGTGCCGGGCGGGAAGCGGGCGTCGAGCACGACCAGCCGGAACGTGCGCCCGCGCGCCGGCCGCGGCGGGGTGACGAGCCCGTCGGGGCCGACGTCGAGCGCGGGGCCGGGCCGCCCGTCGACCACGAGGCGCACGCGGGTGGGGACGCGCACGGCCTCGCGCGGAGCGGTGAGCGCCAGCGCGCGGACCGTCGTGGGGCGCGGCGCCGTCCACTCCAGCCACGCGCTGCGGGCGAACCGGCCGTAGCCGCCGATCCACGCCGTGCCGGGCCGTCCGTCGAAGGCGCTCGACGCGCGGCGGCCCGGGAGCCCCTCGTAGCGCGAGGACGAGTCGAAGCGGCCGGGGACGTCGCCGCCGGCGAGCGCGTCGAGCTCGTGGTCGGGCGCGGTGGGCGCGACGCTCGCCCACGCCTGCAGCGACCAGGCGCGGGCGGCCGGCGGGTCGATCAGCCGCCGCAGGCCGGTCTCGGCGTCGCCGTCGTCCTCGGGCTCGCCGGCCGACCAGGGGCCGCGCACGACGTCCTGGTGGTAGGGGTCGGCGCCGCGGGTGCGCTCGAACAGGTAGGCGAGCGGCGTGCGCTCCAGGTCGGCGTCGCGCAGCGCGTCCTGGGCGACCGTCGGCACGCGCAGCGCCTCGGTCGCGGTCACGCCGGGGATGCGCAGCTCGCGGATGCCGCCGGCACCGCCGTCGACGTCCTCGGGCGGGTCGGTCACGTCCACCATCTCGATGCGCAGCGTGTCGACGTCGCGCAGATCGACCGGCAGGCGGTTCCAGCCGTCGTGGACGCGGAAGCGCTCGCCGTTGACGGCGACCTCGGTCACGCGCCCGCGCTCGTCGCCGTAGGGCAGCAGGTCCAGGACCGGGACGTCCGTCCGCTCCTCCAGGCGCACCTCGAGGTACCAGCGGTCGGCGGTGAGCGTGCGGTCGGCGACCCACGCGGTGGCCGGGTCGCCGTCGAGCGCCGCGAACGGGCGGCGGTCGGGGAACTGCGGGACCTGCGGGGAGAACGGGGCGCGCACCCAGCGCACGCCGTCGAGCCGGGCCACGGTCTGGACGCTCGTGTCGCGGTCGGGCCAGGGGTTGAGCTGGTGGCCGTCCTCGGAGATCGGGTCGTCGGGCGCGAGCGTCGCGCCGAGGTTGGCGCGACGCTGCGACGGGACGAACACGCGGCGGCGGTTGGAGTCGGTGACGACGACCTCGCTGCCCGCGGCCGCGAGCGCGCGGATCTCCTCGGGCGCGAGGTCGGTGGCGTAGCGCAGCGGGACGTCGCGCGGGAGGTCGTCGAAGGCGGCCAGGTCGACGATCCCCTCGGCCGATCCGTCGACGATCGTGGCGCGGTCGCGCGGGTACAGGCGCACCATCGAGCGCGCGTCGAGGTCCTGGCGGCGGATCTGCGGCAGGTCGAGCGGGTCGGCGAGCGCCCCGTCCTCGGCGGCTTCCGGGTGGCTGGGGCCGTAGGTGGCGTCGGGCGCGTCGAGGCCGGCGAGCTCCAGCTCGCGCGCGGCGGCGTTGGGGTCCAGGGCGCCGGAGCGGTCGCGGTCGTCGTCGGTGGCGGTGACGACCGCGCCGACCGACTGCAGGTCCAGCAGCCGCGCGAGCTGGTCGCCGACGACGCGGCGCTGGCTGATCAGCGCGTCGGTCGCCCACTGCAGCTCCACCGAGCGCAGGTCGGCGAACGGGACGACCTGGCGCACGGCGACCGGCCGCCGCGCGAGCGTGGGCAGGATCGGGTCGACGGTGCCGCCCCAGTCGTAGTAGCTGAAGAGCTGCCCGGGGAGCACCATCGCGCGGTGGTCGTCGCCGAGGCCGGCGTCGAGGTCGGCGGCGACGTCGCTCCAGGCGGCGGGGACGTCCTTCCAGGTGAGCTGCTCCTCCACCCCGCGCCCCTGCAGCAGCGGCCACGCCGCGAACGCCAGCACGACGGCGGCGGCGACCGGGACGAGCAGGCGCGCCTGCGGGCGCCTGGCCGCGAGCGCGCGCCAGCCGACGCCGGCGGCCATCCCACCGAGCACGGCCAGTCCGAGCGCCGGCAGCGGCCCCGCCTTGTACGTCGTGCGCAGCGTCTGCAGCGAGACGAGGTGGTTGTAGGCGAAGTTCATGCCCCGGCGCAGCGGCGTGCCCTCGGGGAAGCCGGCGATCATGATCAGGACGCCGAGCAGCGTCATCCCCAGGAAGAACGGGGCGTAGCGCCAGCGCCGCGTCCACGCGAACCCGCCGAGCGCCACCGCCGGCAGCAGCAGCGAGCCGACGATCGCCGGAGCCCAGAAGACGAGCGTGCCGGCGTTGGACGTGTACGGGTGCAGCACCTCGCCGTAGCCGACGCCGACGTACGACAGCCAGAAGCCCATGAGGCGCAGCGACTCGCTCGCGCTCGTCGACCCCCAGATCGTGCCCGGCTGCTCGGTGTAGGGCAGGAACGGCAGCCCCCACTTCGACTGCACCGCGAGCGGCACCACCCACCACAGCGACGTGACGGCGCCCAGCAGCGCGGTGCGCCACGTGAACGTCCACGCCGGGCGCCAGCCGACGAAGCGCATCGCCGGCTCGTAGAGCAGCAGCAGGAGCGGGCCGACGAGCGCCCACGCGGTGACGGCGGCGTTGATGCCGCCGCCCGACGAGGTGACGATGAGCGCGAACGCCGCCGGCCACAGCCACGAGCGCTCGCGCAGCCCGCGGTGGACGATGAGCAGCAGCCACGGCAGCGCGGCGTAGGCCAGCAGGGTCACCGAGACGCGGCTCGCGTACGTGACGACGTACGGGTTCAGCACGAACGCGGCCGCCGCGACGGCGTGGACGACGCCGCGCGGTCGGCCGGCGAGCGCGTCCATGAGCCGCAGCACGCCCCAGCCGGCGAGGAACAGCAGGGCGCCGAGCCACAGCCGCTGCGCCACCCACGCCGACAGCCCGAGCTCGCGCAGCGCCGCGAAGAACGGCCCCATCGGGAAGACGTAGCCGCCGTACTGGCCGCTCTGGACGTGGCCGAGCGAGATGTCGGCCGTCCACGGCCCGGCGGCGTCCGCGAGGAAGCGGCCGGGGTCGACGTGGAGGTCGATCTTGGTGTCCGTGACCGCCCATCCGGGGCGCTGCAGGAGCGCCAGCAGGAAGCAGCCGGCGGCCAGGGCGGCGGTCAGCAGGCGATCGCGGCGGCGCACGTCCACGGCGGCGGCAGGCTACTGTGCCCGGCCGTGGACGCCGCCCGCCCGGAACCGCCCGTCGAGCACGGCCTCGCCCGCATCCGCCAGCTCTGGCGGCTGTTTCGCAACGAGCAGACCGACCCGGAGCCGTTCTACACCGTGCTCGCGCGCGAGGCGGTGGCCGGCCTCGACCGCCGCTACGGGCCGCTGCGCGGCCAGACGATCCTCGACCTCGGCAGCGGCCCGGGCATCTACACCCGCGCGTTCCGCCGCGCCGGCGCGGACTGCATCCCGGTCGACAACTCGCTCGACGAGCTGACCATCGTCGGGGAGCCGCCCGAGGGCCACGTGCTCGCCGACGCCGCCGACCTGCCGTTCGAGGACGACTCGATCGACGGGGTGTTCGCCTCCAACCTGCTCGAGCACGCACCCGACACCGAGGGGATCATCCGCGAGATCGAGCGCGTGCTGAAGCCGGGCGGCTGGGGCTACGTCTCGTGGACGAACTGGTACTCGCCGTGGGGCGGGCACGACATGTCGCCCTACCACTTCCTCGGGCCCGAGCGCGGCCCGCGCCTGTACGAGCGCCGCCACGGGCCGCCGCGCAAGAACCGCTACGGCGAGGCGCTGTTCGCGGTGCACATCGGGCCGACGCTCAAGCTGGTGCGGGCGCGGCCGCGGCTGCGGATCGAGTCGGTCGAGCCGCGCTACTGGCCGAAGCTGCGCTTCATCGTCGCGATCCCCGGCCTGCGCGAGGTGGCCACGTGGAACTGCGTGATCCGGGTCCGCAAGCGCTGAGCGGCGCGCGCGCCTGGCTGGCCGCCGGGGCGCGCGTCGTGCTGCTGGCCGGGCCGACCGCGCTGGCGTTCCTGAAGGGCGGCTACTACGAGGACGCGCGGCTGGTCGCCGCGATCGTCGCGTGGGCGCTGGTGGCGCTGCTGGCGATCGTCGCGGACGGGCCGATCGTGCCGAGGACCCTCGCGGTGCGGCTGGCGGTCGGCGGGCTGGCGGCGCTGACGCTGTGGGCGCTGCTGTCGCGGACGTGGGCGCCGCTGGCGGGGCCGGCCGGCGACGACGTGCAGCGCGACGCGCTGTATCTCGGCGTCCTGATCGCGGGGGCGCTCGCGTGGCGGCCGCGCGCGTGGGCGTCGAGCGTGGAGGTGGCGCTGGCGCTCGGGACGTTCGTCGTGATCGGGTACGGCGTGCTGGGGCGGGTGCTGCCGGGGCTGATCGACCTGAAGCCGTCGTTCTACGCGGGTGGCCGCCTGGACCAGCCGCTGACGTACTGGAACGCGATGGGCGCGCTGGCGGCGATCGGGTTCGTGCTGTGGGCGCGGATCGCCGGCGACGAGCTGCGCGCCCAGGGGCTGCGCGTGCTGGCGGTGGCGGCGGCGCTGCCGACCGGCCTGGCGCTGTACCTGACGTACTCGCGCGGGGCGCTGGCCGCGGTCGCCTGCGGGCTGCTCGTGCTGGCGCTGCTGGCGCCGACGTGGCGGCAGGTGCGCGCGATCGCGCTCGTCGTGCTGGGCGCGGCGATCGTGTGCGCGATCGCCAGCCGGCTCGACGGCGTCGCCTCGCTGAGCGGCTCGGCGAGCCACCGCGAGGCGCAGGGCGCGCTGATGCTGTCGATCCTGGTGGCGGCGATGATCGCGGCGGCCGCGGTGCAGGCGTGGATGGGCCGCGGGGAGCGCGAGGGCCGGCTGCGGGTGGACCGGCCGGCGCTGGCGCCGTGGATGCGCCGGGTCGGGTGGGCGGCGGCGATCGCGGTGGCGCTGCTGCCGTTCGCGCTGGCCGCCGTGAGCGAGCGCGGCGAGGAGAACCCGCGCTTCGGCGCCAACGTCGAGCGGCTCGCCTCGACCGGGTCCAACCGCTACGCGTACTGGCGGGTGGCGCTGCGCACCGCGGTCGACCACCCGCTGGGCGGGGTCGGCGCGGGCGGCTTCCGGGTCGAGTGGCTGCGCGAGCGGCCGTTCCGCGAGTCGGTGCGCGACGCCCACTCCCTGTACTTCGAGACGCTCGCCGAGCTGGGGCTCGTCGGGTTCGTCCTGCTGTGCGCGCTGCTGGCCGGCGTGCTGCTGGCGGTGCGGCGGGCGCTGGACGCCGACGCGGCGCTGGCGACCGGCCCCGCGGCCGCGCTGGCCGTCTGGGCCGCGCACGCGGGCGTCGACTGGGACTGGGAGCTCCCCGCGCTGACGCTGGTCGCGGTGACCCTGGCGGGGATGGTGCTCGCGCAGGCCGAGGCCGCGCGGCGCGGCTGACGGCCCCCCACCACTGCACGTGTGGCACATGGCAGCCGCTATCCGGACGCCAGGTGCCACACGTCCCGTCGACCCGTCAGGCGGGCGCGGGCGCGCGGCGCTCGCGCCAGGCGGCCGCCAGCCGCTCCCCCGCGGCCAGCAGCGTCACCGCCGCCAGCACCACCAGCGACGGCTCGGCGCCGTAGCGGAACCGGGTGCCGCCGTACGTCGCGATCGCGACCAGGACCACCATGGCGATCGGGGCGAGCAGCACGACGAGCCCGAACGCGCGCCGGCGCGCCAGCAGCACCGCCCCCACGATCGCCAGGACGCCCACCACCCAGTAGGCCCGGATCGCGCGGGACGCCCACTCCGCCGGCCGGCCCTCGGCGCTGTTGAAGAACACGGACTGGTCGAAGCGGTACACGTCGAGCAGGCGGCCCAGCCGCGCCGCGATCACCGCCGGCCAGCGGTCCGCGTGGTCGAACGCGTACTCCAGCCCGATCCTCCGCTGGCGGACGAAGAACTCGGCCTCGTCCTCCCCCGGCAGCCGCTCCGTGTAGCACTGGAACCGCCACGCCCCGATGAGGTCGCCGTAGTAGGTGTCCTCGCAGTTGGCGCCGATGAACACGCCGTTGGAGTTCGTCGAGATCAGCACCGGCTCGTCGAAGCGGGTCAGGTTGAAGACCGTCCACGGCGCCAGGACCGCCACGAACGCGGCCAGCGACACGCCCCACACCGCCGCGCGCTCGCGCCACGCCGGCCGCGCCGCGACCGCCACCGGCACCGCCAGGAGCACGATCAGCGCCAGCCCCTCGCCGCGGGTCAGCGCGGCCAGGCCGATCAGCGCCCCCAGCGCCGCCGCCCGCCCCCACGACGGCCGCTCGCGCACGCGCATCGCCGCCAGCAGCGCCCCGACGAGGAAGAAGCCGTACAGGCCCTCGCTCATCAGCGACCCCTCGGCGGTCCACAGCATCGGGTACACGGCCGCCAGCGCCGCCGCGACCAGGCCCAGCCGGTCGCCGCCGATCCGCCGCGCCAGCAGCCCGATCAGCACGACCGTGCCGACCCCCACCAGGCCCAGCGCCATCCGGTGCGCGAGGTAGCCGTTGGCCCCGAGCTTGTCGAGGATCGCCCAGAACACGAACAGGCCCGGCGGGTGCTCGGCGGTCGGCCCGCCCGGCGGCACGTGCTCGGTGAACCCCAGCCCGTCGGCGATCCGCTGGCCGACCAGGTGGAACGTCATCGCGTCGCCCTGGACGAGGTAGTCGCGGATGTGGATCGCGTACGCCCAGCGGATCGCCAGGGCGCCGAGGGCGATCAGGCCGAGGAGCTTGGCGAACCGGGACACGCGGCACGGCAGCGTACGGCCTCGGGCCGCCTGACTCTAAGCTGCTCGGCGCGCATGGCCGCCGCTCCCGACGCCCTTCGCCCGCCGCCAGGCAACCCCCGCTTCCCGCTTCTCGACGCGATGCGCGCGGTCGCCGCCCTCTCGATCGTGGTCACCCACGCGTCGGGCGTGACGAACTTCAACACCGACAACTGGCTCGGCCACTTCACCGCGCGCCTGAACTTCGGCGTGACGATCTTCTTCCTGCTCTCGGGCTTCCTGCTGTACCGCCCGTTCGTCGCCGCGCGGCGCGCCGGCCGCCCGCCCATCCGCATCCGCGCGTTCGTGCGCCGCCGCGTCCTGCGCATCGTGCCCGCCTACTGGGTCGCGCTGTCGCTGCTGGCGATCTACCCGGGCCTGCTCGGCTTCGGCGACCACTGGTGGCGCTTCTACACGTTCACGCAGATCTACTGGAGCGACTCGGTCGTCCAGGGCATCGCGCCGGCCTGGACGCTGTGCATCGAGGCGTCGTTCTACGTGATCCTGCCGTTCCTGGCCGCCGGCATCGCGCGCCTGCGCCCCTCGGTGACCGGGGAGATCGCGATCCTCGCCGCCATCGCCGTCGCGGTGCTCGTCTTCCGCTGGGCGATCCAGGAGTTCACCGCCCCGTTCAGCGACTGGCGGATCCTCCACAACACGCTGCTCAGCTACATGGACTGGTTCGCCTACGGGATGATCCTGGCCGTCCTCAGCGTCGCCTGGCACGGGCGCGAGGCGGGCTCGGCGCTGCTGCGCCTGATCATCCGCCGCCCGTGGGTGCCGTGGCTGCTGGCGGCCGCCGTGTTCGCGTTCGTCTCGCTGGCGCTCGGCCTGTCGCGCGGCTTCTTCATCACCTACACGCAGACGAACTTCTTCGGCGAGCACGTCGGCTACGCGCTGTGCGCGGCGCTGCTGCTGGCCCCAGCGATCTTCGGCGACTGGGCCGGCGGCTGGCCGCGGCGCCTGCTGGGCACCCGCTGGATGGCGTGGCTGGGCCTCGTCTCCTACGGGATCTTCCTGTGGCACTCGAACATCATGCTCGAGCTCAACGAGCACGAGGCGCAGGGCTGGATCCCCGGCTCGGGCTTCCTGTCGCTGCTGCTGCCGACCCTGGCGATCACGATCCCGATCGCGGCGATCAGCTACTACGTCGTCGAGAAGCCGGCGCTGCGGTTCAAGGACCGCCGGCGGGTCAGTCGACCGGCACCGGCGGCGGATCCAGCGGACTCAGCTCCAGCTGCCGTGAAGCTGCCCGCCGAGCGGTAGCCGGGTCGCGCTCCGCTGCGGTCGCCGCGAGCGCGCGCCACGCCAGCGCGTTCTCGGGCTCGGCGTCGACGGCCTCGCGCGCGACGCGCTCGGCGATGTCGAGCCGCCCCTGCTGGTACAGCAGCCCGGCGACCTGCACGAGCGCGTCGGTGCCGCGGCAGTGGTCGCGCACCGCGGCGATCGCCGGGTCCTGGCGGTCGGCCGGCAGCGCGCCGGTGGCGGCGGCGAGCACGTCGCGGCGCGCGTCCTGGCAGGCGTCGTAGCCGTGGCGGCTCAGGGCCAGCAGGGCGACGACGCCGAGCGCGGCGACGGCGAGGACGATCCGGGCGATCACGGCCCGGTACGATGCCACGCCTTTGCCGGATCAGGACCCCACCGTCTCCATCATCGTCCCCGCCAAGGACGAGGCGCGCACGATCGCGCACGTCCTCGACCGGCTGGGCGAGCTGCCGTTCCCGACCGAGATCATCGTCGTCGACGACGGCTCCACCGACGACACGGCCGCGATCGTGGAGCGCCACGGCGGTGCCCGCCTGCTGCGCCACGACCGCAACCGCGGCAAGGGCGCCGCGGTCCGGACCGGCATCGCCGCCTCCACCGGCGACTTCGTCGTCATCCAGGACGCCGACCTCGAGTACGACCCGTCGGACCTGCCCAAGCTGATGGCCCCGCTCTTCCAGGGCGTCGCCGACGTCGTCTTCGGCACCCGGCTGCGCGGTGGCGAACCCCAGCGCGCGCACCTCTTCTGGCACTACCTCGGCAACCGCTTCCTGTCGCTGCTGACGAACGTCCTCTACAACACGACGATCAGCGACATGGAGGTCGGCTACAAGGCGTTCGCGGGCGACCTCGTCCGCTCGATCGAGATCGTCAGCAACGACTTCCGCTTCGAGCCGGAGATCACCGCGAAGGTCCTGCGCCGCCACGTGCGCCTGTACGAGGTGCCGATCTCCTACTACGGGCGCACCTACGAGGAGGGCAAGAAGATCACGTGGCGCGACGGCATCCACGCCGTCAGCGCCCTGCTGCGCTTCCGCTTCGGCCCGATGTGAGCGCGCGCGTCAGCGCCGCGGCTCGCCGGCGCGCCGCTCCAGGCGGTAGGGCCCGAAGCGGGCGACCGGCTCGTAGCGCTCGGCCAGGTAGCGGTCCAGCAGGCGCACGCCGCTGGAGCGCGCCGACGCGTTCGGCTCCGAGCGGGTCGCGCGCGGGTCCAGCCAGCGGACGAGGACCTCGGGCCGCGCGCGCTCGAGGTCGGCGATCATCTCGCGCTGCACCTCGGCCGTCGTGGCGATCCCCGGCTGGATCACGTCGTAGCGGGTCGGGTTGGGCCGCTGGGCCAGGACGTAGAGGAGCGGGTCGCCGACGCTGACGCGGTCGAAGCGCGGTGGCGCGACGAAGATCGGCCGGCCCGGCGGGACGAGCGCCGCAATCCGCGGCAGCAGCTCGCCCAGCGCGGCGGCGTCCGCGGGCGTCGTCGTGACGCCGTCGGCGACCGGCGACGGCACCGCGGCCAGCTCCGGCGGGCGCAGAAGCTGGCCGGCGCGGCGCTCGACCCCGTGCAGGGCGATCAGCGCCAGCGCGACGACGAGCGCGGCCCGCGCCGCCGTGACGAGCTCGCCCGCGGCGGCGACCGCCAGCGCGATCGCCAGCACCACCGCCAGCGGGACGAGGTGGAACTCGTCCGGGCGGCCGAGCAGGTACAGCATCCCGACCGCCAGGAGCGGCAGCGCCGGCAGCGCCCACCGCGGGCGGCGGACCACGGCCCAGGCCGCCCACACCGCGGTCGCGGCGACGAGGATCGCCGGGAACAGCGCCTCCAGCGCCTTGTTGGGGTCGCTCGTGCCCGGTGTCAGGTCCAGCGGCAGGCGCTGCATGTCCTGTACGCCGAGGAACCCGACGGTGTCGTCGAGCATGTCGCCGGGGGCGACCGCGAAGAACGGCGCCAGGCATGCGACCGCCGCGCCGGCGGCGATGCCCAGCGACCGCCATCCCCCGCCGACGAGCGCGACGGCGATCGCGCCCGCGGCCCCGATCTCGGGCCGGAACGCGACCGCGATCCCGCACATCGCGCCCGCCAGCCACGGCCGCCGGCGCGCCAGCAGGACCGCGCCGAGCACGAGCGCGAGCGCCGCCGGGTTGGGCCCCGGCGTGGCCGGCCACGCCATCGCCCCGGCCGTCGCCAGCCAGGCGCCCAGCGCCAGCCACTCGGGCGCGCCGCCGCGGCGGGCGAGCCGGTAGGCGAGCAGCGCCACGATCGCGTCGAGCGCCACGCGCACGATCCGCCACCACAGCAGCGAGGGCCCGAACAGCTCGACCGGGATCGCCAGCAGCAGCGGCTGACCCGGCCCGTAGTTCCACCAGAAGTCGCGGTACGGCCACTCGCCGTCGGCGATCCGCTGGGCCGCCTGCAGCATCAGGCCCTCGTCGTGCGGCCCGATCTCGCGCAGCAGCGTGAAGCCCGACAGCAGCGCGGCGGCGACCAGCAGGGCCGGCGTGCGCAGCCGCGGCCACCACGCCGCGACCATCAGAACCCCGCCCGCGGATGGCCGCCGGCGCGCGGGCCGCGCCACGGCCGGTCGTCGACCACCGTCCCGATCGGCACGACCGACCGGGCCTCGAGCGACGCGCGCTCCCGCCACATCGCCGGCAGCAGCGGCAGCGCCGCCGCCAGCCCGCCCAGATGGGCGCGCAGCGTCCCACCGCGCGCCGCCGCCGCCAGCCACGCGAGCTGGCGGTAGGCGACCGGCAGCGCCCAGCGCAGCGGGAACGCCTTGACCACGAGCAGCAGCGTGTTGCGCGCCACCCAGCCGCCGACCGGCCGCCGGAGCTGGTGCGACGAGCCGCCGCCGGCGTGCCGGGCGACGGCGGGCACGTACGCGGCGCGCCAGCCGGCCAGGCGCAGGCGCAGGCCCAGGTCCACGTCCTCCAGGTAGGAGAAGAGCCGCTCGTCGAAGCCGCCGACCGCGAGCGCGGGGCCACGCCGCAGCAGCGCGGCGCCGCCGCACGCGCTGAACACCTCCCCCGGCTCGTCCCAGCGCCCGTCGTCGCGGTGGCCGCGCCCGCGCTGCTCGCACACGCCGTCGCGGCGCAGGAAGTCGCCGGCGTCGTCGATCACGCCCGGGTCGTCGAGGCGCACCATCTTGCAGGCGACCGCCGCGACGTCGTCGGGCTCGCCGCCGGCGAGCACGGCCTCCAGCCAGCCGGGCTCGAGCTCGACGTCGCTGTTGACCAGCGCCACCCACTCGGCGTCCGTCGCGTGCAGGCCGGCGTTGGCGGCCGCCGCGAACCCGCGGTTCTCCCCCAGCGCCACGACCGTCACGTCGGGCCCGAGCCCGTCGGCCGACCCGTCGGTGGAGCCGTTGTCGACGACGATCAGCTCGTCGAACGGGCGCGTCTGCGCGCGCAGGGCGGCCAGGCACGACGGGAGCCAGCGCGCCCCGTTCCAGTTCGGGACGACCGCTGCCACCCTCACCGCCGATCCTCCGGGAGAAGGAGCCCCTGGCGAGTTTTCCCAATGAAGCCAAGCCCCATGGGCGCAGGCTTCACGCGCCGGGCGCGACGAGCCGCGAGGTGAGGCCGCGCGGGCGCACGCGCCGCGGGTCGGCGCGCGGCGGACGCTCCTCGTCGCAGGCCTCGGCGACCACGCGCCGGATGCCGTGGCGGAAGTGGGCGACGTCGAAGCGGTCGGCGTTGGCGACGCACGCGGCCGGGTCGGCGCCCAGCGCATCGAACCCGGCGACCGCCTCGGCCAGCGCGTCGGGGTCGGCGGTCTCGTAGAAGGTCCCGGTCACGCCCTCCTGCACCGTCTCGCGCACCCCGCCCTCGGCGAGCGCGATCACGGGGCGCCCGGCGGCCTGCGCCTCGACCGCGGCGATGCCGAACTCCTCGGTCGCGGTGACGACGAGCGCGCGGGCGGCCGACAGCAGCTCGGCGGCGCGCTCGTCGGACACGCGCCCGGTGAACGAGACCGTGGGGCCGGCCAGGCGCCGCAGCCGGCGCGCGTCGGGCCCGTTGCCGATGACCACGAGCGGCAGGCGCAGGCGGTTGAACGCCTCGATCGCCAGGTGGATGCGCTTGTGCGGCATCAGCTCCGACAGCACCACGTAGAAGTCGCTCACCGGCCCCGGCTTGAAGCGCGACGTCTCCACCGGCGGGTACACGACGTCGGACTCGCGGCCGAAGTAGCGGCGGATCCGCCGGCGCGTCGTCTCGGAGTTGGCGATGTAGCGGTCGACCCGCTGGGCGGCGATCCAGTCCCACTGGCGCCAGCGCTGGAACACGACGCGCAGCGCCGCCCGCTGCAGCGCGCCGCGCTCGTTGAGCGTCTCGTCGCGCGCGTTCCAGGCGTAGCGGAACGGGTTGTGGCAGTAGCAGACGTGCACGGCGTCGGGATCGACGATCACGCCATGCGCCCAGGCGCTCGAGCTCGACACGACGAGGTCGTAGCCGGACAGGTCCAGCGCCTCCATCGCGTAGGGGTAGAACGGCAGCAGCGGGCGGAACGTCCGCGCGGTCGGCCGCAACCGTTGGAGGAACGACGTGTTGACGTTCCGATGCTCGAAACGCCCCTCGGTCCCGCGCGGGTCGTAGACCGCCGTGAACAGGTCGGCCTGCGGGTACAGGTCGGCCAGCGCCGCGAACGTGCGCTCGGCTCCCCGCACATCCAGGAGGAAGTCGTGAATGAGGGCGACGCGGCGCTCCATCCGACGCGAGTCTATGAGAGCGGCCCGGCGGCACGCCTCCAAGCGGCCGCTACGGTGTGGCCGCGCATGCGCCGCCTCCTCGTCGTCCTCTGCGCCGCCGCCCTCCTCCTGCCCGCCGCCGCCCAGGCCCGCTCGGTCCCTCCGGGGTTCTTCGGCGTCATGGCCGACGGGGTGCTGATGACCCGCGACGACGCCTCGTTCGCCCACGAGTTCGAGCTGATGAAGGCCACCGGCGTCGAGACGATCCGCCCGGTCGTCTACTGGGCGGACATGCAGCCCGAGCGCGGCGGCCCGCTGATCACGCTGTCGCTGGACCGCCTCATGGGCCAGGCCGCGCGCAACGGCCTGCGGGTCGTGCCGGTCGTCCTGCGGGCGCCGGAGTGGGCGCGGGTGCAGCCGTCGAACTTCGCGTCGCCGCCACGCGACCCGCAGGACTTCGCCGCCTACCTGAAGGCGATGATCGCCCGCTACGGCCCGGACGGCACGTTCTGGGCCGAGAACCCCGACGTGCCCAAGCGGCCGCAGCGGGTCTGGCAGGTCTGGAACGAGCCCAACCTCGACCGCTACTGGTCGTCGCCCAAGCCGTTCGCGAAGGACTTCGTGGCCCTCCAGCGCGTCGCCTACCGCGCGATCAAGGAGGCCGACCCGGGCGCGACCGTCGTCCTGGCCGGCTTCGGCAACGACTCCTGGAACGCGCTGGAGAAGGCCTACGACGCGGGGCTGAGCGGGCGCATGTACGACGTCGCCGGGATGCACCCGTTCTCCGGGCGGGTCGCCAACGTGATGAAGATCGTGCGGCTCAACCGCCGCGTGATGAACCGCAACGGCGACGCCCGCAAGCCGATCATGGTCACCGAGATCACGTGGCCGTCGGCGCTCGGGACGCAGGCGACGACCACGACCGGCTTCGAGACGACCGAGGCGGGCCAGGCGCGCAAGCTGACCGAGGCCTACGAGGGCTTCCTGCGCAAGCGCCGGGCCTGGCGCATCCAGAACGTGATCTGGTCGACCTGGCTCACGTCGGACATGGACTCGACCAACTCGTTCGACTGGTCGGGCCTGCGCAAGCTGAACCCGGCCGACCCGGCCGGCGCGCCGCTCGACAAGCCGGCGCTGGCGGCGTTCCGGACGCTCGCGCTCGCCGCGCAGCGCTGAGACTCGACTAGGGTCGCCCGCATGCGCATCGGCGTCGACGCCCGGCATCTGCCCGAGGGCCGCGGCGTGGCGCGCTACCTGCAGCACGCGCTCGCGGCGCTCGCCGCCCGCTTCCCCGGCGACGAGCTGGTCGCGTTCGTCCCCGGGCGCGCGCCGGTCGCGGTGCCGCCCGGCGTGGAGCTGCGGCGGTCGGCCCTGCCGGGGCGCGCGGTGTTCGGGCTGGGCGCGGCGACGGGCCGCCCGGCGCTGGAGCGCCTGTGCGGCGGGCGCCTGGACGTCCTGTGGCTGCCGGCGCCCGCGCCGGTGGGGCTCGACGGGTCGGCGCCGCTCGTGCTCACCGTCCACGACCTCTCGTTCGTGCAGCGGCCGGGCGACTTCACCGCCTACGAGCGGCTGTGGCATCGGGCCGGGCGGCTGCGGCGGCTCGCGCACCGCGCCGCGCGCGTGATCGCGGTGTCGGGAGCCACCCGCGACGCGCTCGTCGCCCACTGGGACCTCGACCCGGCGCGCATCGACGTCGTCCACGAGGGCGCCGGCACGCCCGTTGTCGGATCGAGCTCGGATAGCGAGCGTGAGACGACAACGGCGCCGTATCTGCTGTGCGTGGGGGCGCTCGAGCCGCGCAAGGCGCCCGAGCTGCTGGCCGGGGCGTTCGCGCGGGCGCGGGCGCGCGGCCTGGAGGCCGAGCTCGTCTTCGCCGGCCGCGGGCGCCTGGCCGCGCGGCTGGAGGGGCGGCCCGGCGTGCGCGTGCTCGGCGCGGTCGAGGGACCGGCGCTCGACGCGGTGTACCGGGGCGCGCTGGCCGTGGTCGCCCCCGCCTGGCTGGAGGGCTTCGGCCTGACGCCCCTGGAGGCGCTGGCGCGCGGCGTGGCGCCCGTCGTCGCCGACCTGCCCGTGTACGACGAGACGCTCGGCGACGGCGCGGTCCGCTTCCCGCCGGGCGACGCCGGCGCGCTCGCCGACGCGCTGCTGCGCGTGGCGCGCGACGACGCGCTGCGCACGCGGGTCGTGGCCGCCGGCCGGCGCGCGATAGCGCCGCTCACGTGGGAGGCGTGCGCGGACGGCATCCGCGCGTCGCTGGAGCGGGCGGTGGCCGCGCGATGAGCTTCACCGCGGTCGTCGTCCTGCACGACTCCGAGGCGGACCTGCGGCGCCTGCTGACGTCGATCGACCGCCACCTGCCCGAGCGCCCGCACGTGGTGTGCGTCGACAGCGGCTCCAACGACCACGGGCCCGAGCTGGCCGCCGACTGGGGCGCCGAGCTGCTCGTCCTCGCCGGCAACCGCGGCTTCGGCGCGGCCAACAACGCCGGGCTGGAGCGGGTGCGCACCGACGTCACCGTGCTCCTCAACCCCGACGTCGAGCTGCTCGACGACGGGGTCGCGCGCCTCGCCGCGCTGGCCGCGCACGGGGACCGGCTGCTCGCCCCGCGGCTGCTGAACGCCGACGGCAGCGTGCAGCGCAGCGCCCACCCGATGCCCGGGACCGTCGAGGCGCTGCTGCCCGCGCTCGTCCACCCGCGCCTGCTCCCCCGGCCGCTGCGCGAGCGCGCCGACCCGTGGCGCTCCCGCCGGCCGCGGCGGATCGGGTGGGCGATCGCGGCCGCGCTCGCCGCCCGCACCGAGACGCTGCGCGCGCTCGGCCCGTTCGACCCGGACGCGTTCCTGTTCTACGAGGACATGGACCTGTGCCTGCGCGCGGCGGCGCGCGGCGTCCCGACCGAGCTGCGACCCGAGATCGCGCTGCTGCACCGCGGCGCCCACGCGACGAGCGCCCACTTCGGCCGCGAGCCGCTGCTCCTGCACGCCCGCCGCCGGCGCGAGGTGGTCGGCGCCGACCTGGGGCCGCGGGCGCTGGCGCTCGACGACGCCGCCCAGGCGCTCACGTTCGCGGTGCGGGCGCTGGTGAAGGGCCCGCGCGGCGGCCGCCGCGAGCGCGCCCAGCTCGCCGCGCTGCGGGCGGCCCGGCGCGGCTGACCGCGCTCAGAACAGGCCGAGCTGCTCGGGGCCGGGAGGCTCCCCGGGGCCGGTCGGCTCCTCCGGCTCGGGACGCTCCTCGGAGACCGGAGGCTCGCCGACCTCCGCCTCGGCGAGCGCGTCCCGCCAGGCCTCCGGCTCGGCCTCCACGAGCGGCTCCGCCTCCTCCACGATCTGCGGCTGCGGCGGCGCCGGCTGGGCCAGCAGCGCCGGGATCCCGGCGAAGTCGGCGCGCAGCACCTCGAGCATCCGCGGCGTGTACAGCGCGGCGGCCGGGTGGTAGAGCGGGTACAGCCGCACCGCCCGCCGCCCGATCACGCGCACCTCCTCCTGTCCGTGCACGCGCGTGATCCCGGCCGGGTCCCCGCGCAGCAGCTTCGTCGCGAAGTTCCCCAGCGTGCACACGACCCGCGGCTCGATCAGCTCGAGCTGGCGCATCAGGTACTCCTGGCAGTGCTCGATCTCCCCGGGGTGCGGATCGCGGTTCCCGGGAGGGCGGCATTTTAAAACATTTGCAATAAAGACGTCTTTGCGATTGAGTCCGATCTCCCCGAGGAGCTGCTCCAGCAGCTTGCCCGCCTGCCCGACGAACGGCAGGCCCATCCGGTCCTCGTTGGCGCCCGGAGCCTCGCCGACGAACATCAGGTCGGCGTCCGCGTTGCCGGCGCCGAACACGACCTGGGTGCGGGTGGCCGCCAGCTCGCTGCAGCGCACGCAGCCACGGGCCTGCTCGAAGACGAGCTTGAGGTCCTCGCGGCGCTGCTCCGGCGTGGCCATCCGCGCGCAGCGTAACGACGGCCGCGCGGAGGTATAGTGAAGGTCGGCCGTCACCTTCGGGGACGGACCCGCAGCACCCCCACCGAACATCCGAGACGCGACCGGCATCCCACCGAGGAGCTGGACCGACATGACGGAGACCGACCTCCAATCCCTGCGCCACGCGGTCGTCGGCCGCGGACGGCTCGGCACGGCCCTGACCGCCGCGCTGCGCGCCGCCGGTCTCACCGTCGACGGCCCGCTCGGGCGCGAGCCCGACCTCGGCGGCGCCGACGTCGTCATCCTCGCCGTGCCCGACGGGGAGATCGCCGCCGCCGCGGCCGCGGTCCCGCCGGGCCCGCTCGTCGGCCACTGCTCGGGCGCGACGACGCTCGCGCCGCTGGCCCCGCACGAGGCGTTCAGCCTCCACCCGCTCATGACGATCTCTCCCGAGGGCGCGGACTTCTCCGGCGCCTCCGCCGCGGTCGCCGGTTCGACCGATCGCGCCGAGGCCGTCGCCGCCGCGCTGGCCCGCGCGCTGGGCATGCGCCCGCTGGAGGTCGTCGACGAGGACCGCGGCGCCTACCACGCGGCCGCCTCGATCGCGGCGAACTTCCTCGTGACCCTCGAGGCCGCCGCCGAGCGCCTCGCCGCCACCGCCGGCGTCGACCGCGAGGCGCTGGCGCCGCTGGTGCGCGCCGCCCTGGAGAACTGGATCGAGCTCGGCGGCCGGCGCGCGCTCACCGGGCCGATCGCCCGCGGCGACCACGAGACCGTCGCCCGCCAGCGCGCCGCGATCGCGGAGCGCACGCCCGACCTGCTGCCCCTGTTCGACGCGCTCGCCGACGCGACGCGCGACCTCGCCGCCGCAGCCGCGGGAGCGACGCGATGAGGACCGTGCGCACCGTCGCCGCGCTGCGCGAGGCGCTGGCCCCCGCCCGCCGCGACGGAGCGACGATCGGCGTGGTGCCGACGATGGGCGCCCTGCACGCCGGGCACCTGTCGCTCATCGAGGCCGCGCGCCGCGACACCGACGTCGTCGTCGTCACGCTGTTCGTCAACCCGACGCAGTTCGCGCCGACCGAGGACCTCGACGCCTACCCGCGCGACGAGGCCGGCGACGCCCGCGCCGCCGAGCGCGCCGGCGCCGACATCCTGTTCGCGCCGCCCGTCGAGGAGATCTACCCGGACGGGTTCTCCACCACGGTGCACGTGACCGGCGTCAGCGAGCCGCTCGAGGGCGCCGCCCGCGGCGGGACCCACTTCGACGGCGTCGCCACGGTCGTCACGAAGCTGTTCAACATGGTCCAGCCCGACGTCGCCTACTTCGGGCGCAAGGACGCGCAGCAGCTCGCGGTCATCCGCCGGATGGTCGCCGACCTGAACCTGCCGGTGCGCGTCGTCGGCTGCCCGACCGTGCGCGAGCCCGACGGGCTGGCGATGTCCAGCCGCAACGCCTACCTCACGCCCGAGGAGCGCCCGCGCGCGCTGGCGCTCAGCCGCGCGCTCGCCGCCGCCCGGGAGTCCGTCGCCGCCGGCGAGACCGACGCCGCCGCCGTCGCGGCCGCCGCCCGCGCGCCGATGGACGAGCTCGGCGTCGAGCCCGAGTACCTGACCGTCGTCGACCCCGAGACCTTCCAGCCCGTGACCAGCGTCGACCGCGACGTCCTGGTGGCGATCGCCGCCCGCGTCGGCCGCGCGCGCCTCATCGACAACGACACGATCAGCCCGAACGGGAGCCGGCCCTGATGCAGCGCACGATGCTGAAGTCCAAGATCCACCGCGCGACCGTGACCGACAGCGACCTGCACTACGTCGGGTCGATCACGATCGACCCGGACCTGCTGGAGGCCGCCGACATCCTCGAGTACGAGCAGGTCCACGTCGTCGACGTCGACAACGGCGCGCGCTTCGAGACGTACACGATCGCCGGGCGCCGCGGCTCCGGCGAGATGAAGGTCAACGGTGCCGCCGCGCGCCTCGTGCATCGGGGCGACACGATCATCGTCATCTCCTACGCGCAGTACGACCCGACCGAGATGGAGCGCCACGAGCCGCGCGTGGTGCACGTCGAAGCGGGTACGAACCACATCATCAGCACCGATTCCGAGGTGGCGACCCTCCTCCGTTAGAGGGCGTCAACCAGAAGGAGAGCCTCACCATGTCCGCCGCACCGCAGGTCCTCGACACCCTCCCGATGACCCTCCCGCGCCTCGTCGAGAAGAAGCGCCTCGGCGAGCCGATCGTGATGGTCACGGCCTACGACTTCCCGTCCGCGCAGGTCGCCGAGGCGGCCGGCGTCGACATCGTCCTCGTCGGCGACTCGGGCGCGATGACCGTCCTCGGCTACCCGTCGACGGTCCCCGTCTCGATCGACGAGATGATCATGCTCACCGCCGCCGTGCGACGCGGCCTGAAGACGCCCTTCCTGGTGGCCGACCTGCCGTTCGGGTCCTACGAGGCCTCCGACGAGCTGGCGATCGCGACCGCGCAGCGGTTCGTCAAGGAGGCCGGCGCCGACGCCGTCAAGCTCGAGGGCGGCGGCGCGATGGTCGACCGCGCGCGGGCGATCATCTCCGCCGGCATCCCGGTGATGGGCCACGTCGGTCTCACCCCGCAGACGTCGACAGCGCTCGGCGGCTACCGCGCCCAGGGCCGCACGGCCGAGGCGGCGCTGAAGCTCGCCCACGAGGCGCTCGACCTGCAGGCGGCCGGCTGCTTCTCGATCGTGTGGGAGGCGATCCCGGCCGCCGTCGCCGAGGAGCTGATGCCGTACATGGAGGTCCCGATCATCGGGATCGGCGCCGGCGCGGCGACCGACGGCCAGGTGCTCGTGTTCCACGACCTGCTCGGCATCCGCGAGGGCGTCGGGGCGCGGTTCGTGAAGCGCTACGGCGACGTGATGGACGAGATGGTCCGGGGCGTGCGGGCGTACGCCGACGACGTGCGCGAGCACCGCTACCCGGAGCCCGACCACACGTACTCGATCGACCCGGCCGAGCTCGCGGACTTCCGCGCGCACCTGCAAGCCGGCTAGCGGGTCTCCGTAACCCCGCCTCCGGCGTTGCGCTAGCACGCAGCGAGGGGTAGCGCTATCGGACATGCGTCCAGCTTCGCTGCTCCCCTGCGTGCTCGCCGCCGCCGTCCTGGCGGCGCCGACGGCCGCCTCGGCGGGCGTCGCCCACACCGTCGCGCCCGGTGAGACGCTGTGGTCGCTCGCCGCCGCCCAGAACATGACCACGCGCGCGTTCGCGGCGGCCAACGGGCTCTCCGAGGATGCCCAGATCGTCGCCGGGTCGACGATCCAGCTCCCGACGGTCTCCGAGGCCGCCGCCGCGCTGGCGAGCGCCCCCGCGGCGACCGCGCAGGCCGCTGCGCAGGCCAGCGCCACGCCGGCGTCCGCGCCGCCCCCGATGGGCGGCTACACGGTGCGTCCGGGCGACACGCTCAGCGGCCTGGCCGCGCAGGCGGGCGTCACGACGGAGGCGATCGCGGCGATGAACGGGCTCGACCCCAACGGCTTCCTGATCGCCGGGACCGTGATCAAGCTGCCGACCGGCGCGCCCGCCCCCGCCTCGGCGAGCGAGCCGGCGCCCGCGCCGGTCGTGCCCGCGGCCGATCCGAGCCCGTCGCCCACGACGGTGACGTCCGCCGACATCGCCACGGTGGCGGCCCGCAACGGCGTCCCCACCGACCTGTCGGCGGCGATCGCCTGGCAGGAGTCCGGGTTCAACAACGCGATGGTGTCGTCGGCCAACGCGCGCGGCGTCATGCAGGTCATGCCGGGCACCTGGGACTGGGTGCAGGCGAACCTCGCCAAGCGCCAGCTCGACCCCAACTCGGCGATCGACAACGTCGGCGCCGGGGTGCTGTACCTCGGCCACCTGCTCCAGCAGACCGGCGGCGACTACGCGATGGCGGCGGCCGCCTACTACCAGGGGCTCTCGTCGGTGCAGCGGATCGGGATGCTGCCCGAGACCCAGCGCTACGTCGCCAACGTGATGGCGCTGCGCTCGCGCTTCGGCGGATGAGGACGGGCGGGTCGGCGCGCCGCCACGCGCCGACCCCCGTCTCGTCCTACCGCCGCACGACGCGGCAGTCGAACGTCGACGTCCGGATCCCCCCGTCCCCCCGGCTTGTGATCCGGATCCGGAGCTTGCCGGTCGTCCGCACGCGGATCGTCACGCGCGCGGAGTACGGGCGCCCGGCGCTCAGCGGCCGCGTGCGCGGCAGCGTCGCCTGACGCGTGTAGCGGACGACGCGCCCGTTGCGACGACCGATCGTGGTGACGACCTTGCGCGTCGACGAGCGCACGAGCCCGCGCGTGGTCCCGCGCAGCCGCGTGCGCAGGCGCAGCTTCGGCTTGAGCACGCGGCGCGCGGCGGCGCTCTCCTGCGCTCCGGTCGACGTGCCCGGCGCGCCCGCCGGCCCCGGGGCGCCCGGCGCACCGGGCGGCCCGGACGACGCGGGCCCGGCGCCCGCGCCGCCCGGACCGCCGGCGCCTCCCGCTCCGGCGCCGGGAGCCGCGCCCGGCACCACGCACACGAGGCCCTGGCCCGCCACCTCGACGCGACGAGCCCGCCCTCGCACTGCGTCGAGATCACGCCGTCCAGGCCCGGCAGGCCCGGCAGGCCCGGCAGGCCCGGCAGGCCGGCAGCGCAGGAAGCTGCGCGCCCGCCGGCGCGGCGCCCATCGCGATCCACATCACCCCGGCGGCGATGGCCGCCGGCCCCATCCTGCGCATGCGCTCCATCCCCCTTCGTCATCCGACCCGTGACGCACCGCGCGTATGCCCATGGCGGCCGCCGCGCATGCCGCCCGTGGACGGATGTACGACGCGCTCAGCCGGCTTCGGGCGGCGACGCGTCGCGCTCGCCGTAGGTGATCGTGCGGACCACCCGCGCCGGCGCGCCGACCGCGACCGAGAACGGCGGCAGGTCGGCGGTCACGACGCTGTTGGCGCCGACGACGCAGCGCTCCCCGATCGTCACCCCGCTGGTGACGACGACGTTCGCGCCCAGCCACACGTTGTCGCCGATCCGCGTCGGGCCGCGCGAGGTGAAGCCCTGCCAGGGCACGGGCATGTCGGGATCGTCGAAGCGGTGGTTGGAGTCGGTGACGAAGCAGCCGTTGGCGAGCATGCAGTGGTCGCCGATCTCGACGAGGTCCATCGCCGCGACCATCACGCCGAGGTTCAGGAACGTGCCCGAGCCGATGCGGATGCGGGCGGGCGCGGGGGCGGTCAGCCACACGCCGGGCTCCAGCAGCGCGTGCTCGCCGAGCGTGAGGCGGCCGTCGTCGAGGGCGGTCAGGACGTCGCCGTGCACGGGCCAGCGGATGAACGCGCCGGAGCGCAGCGCGTGCAGGTGGATCCGCGCCCGGTTCCACGGCAGCGCGTTGCGCTGGTACCAGCGCCACTTCTGCGCCCACAGGCGCGCCCGGGCGAGCAGCTCGGCGTCCACGCGCCGGATGTTGGCAGGCGGCCGCTCAGCCCGCGCGGCGCACGACGGTGGCGACGCCCTGCCACGGCGGCCGCAGCTGGATGCGCAGGAGCTGCTCGTCGGTGAGCAGCACGGTCCACTCGTGGCGGCAGGGTCCGCAGCGGCAGTCGACGGCCCCGTCCTCGCGATCGGCGGCGATCCGCGCGACGGTCGGCTGGTGCAGGCAGAACCCGCAGGCGAACGAGGCCTGGACGAGCGGGTCGGGATCGTCGGGACGGAAGCGGGCGACCTCGGTGCCGGGGCTCATGCGGCGGCCTCCAGCGGTGCGGCGGCGGGTTCGGTCCCGGCGGCGCGGCGCGCCGCGGTTTCGCGCGTGGTGGGTTGACGGCCCCAGCGCGTCGCCTCCGCGTAGTCCATCAGCCGCTCGAACAGCGCGTCGAGCGGCGGCGCGGCCAGGCCGGCCGGCTCGAGGACGCGGCGCGCGCGTGTGTCGTCGAACTGGGTGCGCACGTCGAAGTACGGGACGAGCGCCTCGGTGCCGGACGCGCGCTGCAGTGGCGCGAAGACCGGCTCGGGCTGCGCGAAGCGCCGCTGCGCGAGCGCCAGCACGTCGCTGACGCAGGCGGCGCGGTCGCCGGCGACGAGGTTGAAGGTGTCGCCCTCGACGCCGGGCTCGCCGAGGAGGTGGAGGATCGCGCCGGCGACGTAGTCGAGCGGGACCACGTCGACGATGCCGCGGGGGTCGGCGGGCACGCGGTCGAGCAGGCCGCGCGCGAACGCGCGCAGCGGCAGGTACAGGGCGCTGAAGGCGGGCGTCCAGCCGGTCGTGCCGTCGCCGACGACGATCGACGGCCGCGC
>DATMSA010000058.1:0-16851 GCA_035565675.1 Capillimicrobium sp.
CGGGACCGGTCCGCCGGTCCTCCTCGTCCACGGCATGGGCGAGGACCGCCGCGCCTGGGCGCCCGTCGCCGGCGCGCTCGCGGACGCCGCCCGCGCGATCGCCTACGACCGCCGCGGCTACGGCGACAGCGGCGCGCCCGAGCCGTACGCGGCGACGTCCGTGGCCGAGCAGACCGAGGACGCCGCCGCGCTGCTGGCCGCGCTGGACGCCCGTCCGGCCGTCGCGTGCGGGAGCGACCTCGGCGCGCTCGTCGTCGTCGACCTCCTGCTGCGCCACCCGGGCGCGGTCCGCGCCGCCGTCCTCGTCGACCCCGCCGCGTTCCCGCTCGTGCCCGACGCCAACGAGGCGCTCGCCGCCGAGCGGGCGCTGCTGGAGCGCACGCTGCGCGCCGACGGGCCGCCGGCCGCCGTGGCCGCCTGGCGCGCCGCGCGGGGCCGCCCCGACGTCCCGCGGGCGGCGCCGGCCGCGTTCTTCGCCGACTACGGCGGGCAGGCGACGCTGCCGCTCACGCGTCGCGAGCTGCGCGCGGTGACGGCCCCGATCGCCGTCATCGACACGCCCGGCGCGCCGCCGCACGTGCGCGCCGCCGCCGACGCGCTCGCCGCGCTGCTGCCGTCGGCGACCCGCGACACCGCGGCCGATCCGGCGGCGGCCGTCCGCGCGCTGCTCTGACCCCCGGACGGTGTGCGAGGCTTCCGCGCGTCGCGCCCGCCGAGGAGAGGAGACCCGACGTGACCGTCCATCCCGAGATCCGCCAGTTCCTGGACCTGATCGCCGCGCTCGACCGCCCGCCGCTGTCGGCCCTGTCGCCGCAGGAGGCGCGCGCGACGGTCAGCGCCGACAGCGCGAACCTGCCGCCCGGCCCGCCGGTCGACGCGGTCGAGGACCTGCGGATCCCGGTGCGCGACGGCGAGATCGGCGCCCGCCGCTACGCCCCCGAGGGCGCGGACGCGATCATCGTGTGGATGCACGGCGGCGGCTGGGTCGTCTGCGACCTCGAGACCCACGACGCGATGTGCCGCCTGCTGGCCAACGCGGCGCGCGCCACGGTCGTCAGCGTCGACTACCGCCTGGCGCCCGAGCACCCGTTCCCCGGCCCCGTCGACGACTGCTGGGACGCGCTGAGCTGGATCGCCGCCCAGCACCCGCACGTCCCGCTGGTCGTCGGCGGCGACAGCGCCGGCGGGGATCTCGCCGCGGTCATGGCGCTGCGCGCCCGCGACGCCGGCGGCCCGGCGATCGCGCGCCAGATCCTCGTCTATCCGGTCACCGACCTGTCGACCCGCCACCCGTCCTACGCGGAGTGCGGCGACGATCCCGACAGCTTCCTGTCCGCCGACGACATGACGTGGTTCGCGTCGCACTTCCTGTCCGACCCGGCGCAGGCGTCCGACCCCGAGGCCTCGCCGCTCCTGGCCCCCGACCTGTCGAACCTGCCGCCCGCGAGCGTCGTGATCGCCGACCACGACCCACTGCGCGACGAGGGGCTCGCGTACGCCGAGCGCCTGGAGGCGGCCGGCGTGCCGGTGACGATGCACCGCTACCCCGACGCGATGCACGCGTTCTTCGCGTTCGCGTCGGTCCTCGAGCGCGGCCGCGAGGCGATCGACGCGGTGGCCGCCGACGTGCGCTCGACGGTCGGCCTCCTCCCCAACACCTGAGCCCGGCGCCCGCTCACCGGGCCTCCCGGTTGCGCCCGCGGGGACGGCATGGCAGTGTCCCGTGACGAGAGAGAGGTCGTCCCGCCACCGAGGAGGCGAACGTGAGCGAGGTCCCGGTACGGCTGTCCGTGAACGGGAGGGCGCACGAGGTCGACGTCGAGCCGCGGCTGCTCCTCGTCCACCTCCTGCGCGACCGGCTCGGGCTGACCGGCACGCACGTCGGCTGCGACACCACGAGCTGCGGCGCGTGCACCGTCCATCTCGACGGGGAGGCGGTCAAGAGCTGCACCGTGCTCGCGGTCCAGGCCGACGGCTGCCAGGTCACCACGATCGAGGGTCTCGCCGACGGCGACGACCTGCACCCGATGCAGGAGGCCTTCTGGGAGGACCACGGCCTCCAGTGCGGCTTCTGCACGCCCGGCATGATCATGCGCGCGGTCGACCTCCTCGCCCACAACCCCGATCCCACCGAGGAGGAGATCCGCAAGGGGCTGGAGGGCAACCTCTGCCGCTGCACCGGCTACCACAACATCGTCCGCGCGGTGCAGGACGCCGCGCGCCATCCGCACGCGGGGCGGATCCCGCATCCCGGCCTGTCGCAGGACGCCGCGGACGCCGGCCGCGAGCTGGCGAAGGAGGGCCTGGGCGCATGACCGCGATCGACACGCCCCCGACCGGCGGCCCCCACGTCGGCCGGGCGCTGAAGCGCAAGGAGGACCCGCGCCTCATCACCGGCCGGGCCACCTACGTCGACGACATCAACCCCGTCGGCACGCTGTGGATGGCGTTCGTGCGCTCGCCCGAGGCGCACGCCACGATCACCTCGATCGACACGAGCGCGGCGGAGGCCCGCGACGACGTCGTGGCCGTCTTCACCGGCGACGACCTCGACCTCGCCGCGCCGCTGCCGATGGCGTGGGCGCCCCCGGGCATCGACCTGAACGTCCCCGAGCACTGGCCGCTCGCGCGCGGCCGCGTGGCCCACGTCGGCGACCCGGTCGCGGTCGTCATCGGCGAGGACCGCTACTCGGTCGTCGACGCGGCGGAGGACGTGCTCGTCGAGTACGAGCCGCTGCCGGTCGTCACCGACCCGGAGGAGGCGCTGCGCGACGAGGTCCTCGTGCACCCGGACCTGCCGAGCAACAAGGTCCACGAGTGGTCGCTGGGCGGCGGGGACCTCGAGGCGGGGTTCGCCGAGGCGGACGTCGTCATCGAGCGGCGCATCGTCAACCACCGCACCGCCGGTGGCGCGATCGAGCCGCGCGCGGTGCTGGCCGAGGAGCGCGCCGGCCACATCACCGTCTGGTCGGCCACGCAGATCCCGCACTTCCTGCGCCTGTTCCTGTCGCTGATGCTCGACCTCAGCGAGGAGCGCGTCCGCGTGATCGCGCCCGAGGTCGGCGGCGGCTTCGGCTCCAAGCTGCAGATCTACGGCGAGGAGATCCTCGCCGCCTGGGCGGCGCGCCGGCTCGGCCGCCCGGTGAAGTGGTGCGAGACGCGGTCGGAGGCGATGATGGTCACCCATCACGGGCGCGACCAGATCGCCACCGTACGCGTCGGCGCCAAGCGCGACGGCACGGTCACCGCGTTCCACGCGCACATCCTGGCCGACCTCGGCGCGTACATGATGCTGCTGACGCCGATGGTCCCGTCGCTGGGCGCGTTCGTGATGAGCGGCTGCTACCGCTTCCCGGCGGTGCAGACCGACATCGTCGGGGTGATGACGAACAAGTTCGCCACCGACGCGATCCGCGGCGCGGGCCGGCCGGAGGCGACGCACATGATCGAGGTCGCGCTCGACCAGCTCGCCGCCGAGCTGGGGATGGACCCGCTCGAGGTGCGCCGGCGCAACTTCATCCCCGCCGACGCCTTCCCGTACGAGACCGCGATCGGGATCACCTACGACTCCGGCAACTACCAGGGCACGCTCGACAAGCTCCTGCAGCACGTCGACGTCGACGCGTTCCGCGCCGAGCAGGAGCGGCTGCGCGCCGAAGGCGTGTACCGCGGCATCGGGTTCTCGACGTACACCGAGATCTGCGGCCTGGCGCCGTCGCGCGCGGTCGGCCCCAGCGCGTTCGGCCTGCAGGGCGGCGGCTGGGAGTCGGCGCTCGTGCGCGTGCACCTGACCGGCGCGGTCACCGCCTACACGGGCACGTCGCCGCACGGCCAGGGCCACGAGACCGGGTTCGCCCAGATCGTGGCCGACAAGCTCGGGACCGACCCGCAGCTCGTCGAGGTCATCCACGGCGACACGAGCCAGGGGCCCAACGGCCTGGACACGTACGGGTCGCGGTCGCTGGCCGTCGGCGGCGAGGCGATGGCGCGCGCGGCCGACAAGGTCGCCGCGCGCATCAAGCGGTTCGTCGCCCACAAGCTCGAGGCCGCGCCCGAGGACATCGAGCTGCGCGACGGGCGCTGGATCGTGCGCGGCTCGCCCGACCAGGGGTTCACCCTGCCCGAGGTCGCGGGCCTGGCCTACATCCCCGAGGACATCCCGGAGGGGATGGAGCCGGGGCTGGAGGAGGTCGCGTTCTACGACCCGGGCAACTTCGTGTTCCCGTTCGGGGCGCACGCGGCGATCGTCGACGTGGACGTCGAGACCGGGCGGGTGTCGCTCGTCCGCTACGTGGCGGTCGACGACTGCGGCCCGGCGATCAACCCGCTGCTGATCGACGGCCAGGTGCACGGCGGCATCGTGCACGGCGTCGGGCAGGCGCTCTACGAGCAGGTGGTCTACGACGAGACCGGCCAGCTCGTGACCGGCACGTTCGTCGACTACGCCCTGCCGACGGCCGCGGAGCTGCCGAGCTTCGAGACCGATCGCACGGAGACGCCGTCGCCGGTCAACTCGCTCGGCGTCAAGGGCGTCGGCGAGGCCGGCACGATCGCGGCGAGCGCCGCGGTCGCCAACGCGGTGATGGACGCGCTGCGGCCGCTGGGCGTGTCGTTCCTCGACATGCCCTACACGCCGATGCGGGTCTGGCAGGCGATCCAGGAAGGAGGGCAGCGCGCATGATCCCCGCCGAGTTCGACTACGTGGCGCCCGCGTCGCTGGACGACGCGCTGCGGGCGCTGGCGGACGGCGGCGAGGACGCCAAGCCGCTGGCCGGCGGCCACTCGCTGCTGCCGCTGATGAAGATGCGCCTGGCCGTGCCGACGCTGCTCGTCGACCTGCGCCGCGTCCCGGGCCTGCAGGGGATCGAACGCGAGAACGGCGACTGGCGGATCGGCCCGCTCACCCGCCACGCCGACCTGCAGGTGCGCGGCGACCTGGGCGTGGTCGCCGAGACCGCGTCGCTGATCGCCGACCAGCAGGTCCGCAACCGCGGCACGATCGGCGGGTCGCTGGCGCACGGCGACCCGGCGTCGGACCTGCCGACGGTGATGGTGGCGGCCGAGGGCCGGGTGACGATCCGCGGCGCCGGCGGCGGCTCGCGCGAGGTCGCGGCCGCCGACCTGTTCCAGGACTACCTGACGACCGCGGTGGGCCCCGGCGAGGTGATCACCGAGGTGCGCATCCCCGCGCTCGACGGGTGGGGCCACGCGTACGAGAAGTTCACGCGGCGCGCCGAGGACTGGGCGATGGTCGGCGTCTGCGCGCTCGTCAAGAGGGCGCCCGACGGGTCGTGCGAGGACGTGCGCGTGGCGTTCACGAACATGGCCTCCACGCCGGTGCGCGCCGGCGCGGTCGAGTCGGCGCTGCGCGGCGGGCCGCTCGACGAGGGCGCGATCGCCGCGGCGGCCGAGCACGCCGCCGAGGGGACCGACCCGCCGGCGGACCTGAACGCGTCGGCCGACTACAAGCGCCATCTCGCCCGGGTGCTCACCCGGCGGGCGCTGCAGCGGGCGGCCGGGAGCTGAGCGGGGCGCTGAGCGACGCGCTGAGCAGCCCGGACGCGGTCGGCGAGGCCCTTGCGGCAGAGGGCTACCTCGCCGACCGCCCGCTGCGCATCGCGCTGTTCCTCGCCGCCGACCTCGGCCAGCCGCTGCTGCTGGAGGGCGAGGCCGGCGTCGGCAAGACCGAGGTCGCCAAGGCGCTGGCCGCGGCGACCGGCGCGCGCCTCATCCGCCTGCAGTGCCACGAGGGCATCGACGTCCACCACGCCCTCTACGACTGGGACTACGCGCGCCAGCTCCTGGCGCTGCGCGCCGCCGAGGCGGGCATCGACGAGGGCGAGCTGTTCTCGCGCCGCTTCCTGCTGCGCCGCCCGCTGCTCGAGGCGCTCGAGCACGACGGGCCGGTCGTGCTCCTGATCGACGAGATCGACCGCGCCGACGACGAGTTCGAGGCGTTCCTGCTGGAGCTGCTCTCGGACTTCCAGGTGACGATCCCGGAGCTGGGCACGGTGCGCGCGCGGCGGCGCCCGGTCGTGATCCTCACGTCCAACCGCACGCGGGAGCTGCACGACGCGCTCAAGCGCCGCTGCCTCTACCACTGGATCGACTACCCGACCCCCGAGCGCGAGGCCGAGATCCTGCGCGTGCGGGCGCCCGGCGTCGAGGAGGCGGTCGTCGCGCGCGTGTGCGAGGCGGTCGCGCGGCTGCGCGACGCGGAGCTGTACAAGCTGCCGGGCGTGGGGGAGACGATCGCGTGGGCGCGCGCGCTGGCGGCGCTGCCCGGCGAGTCGCTGGAGGACACGCTCGGGGTGGCGCTGAAGGTGCGCGAGGATCTCGAGCGCGTGCGCGCGGAGGGCGTGCTCGACGGTGTCTGAGGCCGGCGTCCTGGAGCGGGTGGCCGCGCTGGGCGCGGCGCTGCGCGAGCGCGGCGTGCGCGTCGGCACCGGCGAGCTGGCGGTGGCGGCCCGCGCGCTGGCGCGCGTCGACGCCGGCGACCGCGAGGAGGCGCGGCTGGCGCTGCGCCCCGCGCTGTGCTCGCGCCGCGAGGACCTGGCCGCGTTCGACGCCGCCTTCGACGCGGTGTTCGGCGCGCGGGAGCCGGGGCGGGCGGCGCCGCCGCTGCCGCCCGGCCTGGAGGAGCTGCTCCCGAGCGTGCCGGCGGGCAGCGCGCCGCCGCCCGCCGGCGACGCCGCCGAGGAGCCGGAGGGGCGCCCGGCCGCGTGGAGCGAGATCGAGCTCCTGCGCGAGCGCGACGCCGCGCAGCTCACGGAGGCCGAGCTGGCCGCGGTCCACCGCCTGCTCGCGCGTCTGGCCCACCGCGGGCCGACGCGGCGCTCGCGGCGGCTGCGCCGGACGCACCGCCCGGCGCGGCGCCTGGACCTGCAGGCGACGGTGCGCGCGTCCCTGCGCCACGGCGGCGAGCCGCTGCGCCGGCACTGGCGCACCCCGGGCGAGGCGCCGCGGCCGGTCGTGCTCGTCGTCGACGTGTCCGGCTCGATGGCGCCGTACGCCGGGCTGCTGCTGCGCTACGCGCAGGCGCTCGTCACGGCGCGCCCGCGCGTGGAGGCGTTCGCGCTCGGCACGCGGCTGACGCGCGTCACGCGCGAGCTGCGCTCCAAGGACGTCGAGGCCGCGCTCGCGCGCGCCACGCGGGCCGCCGTCGACCTCGGCGGCGGCACGCGCCTGGGCGAGGGGATCGGCGAGCTGAACCGGCGCCACGGCCGCCGGGTCGGGCGCGGCGCGGTCGTCGTCGTGCTGTCCGACGGCTGGGACCGCGGCGACCCGGAGCGGCTCGGCGAGGAGATGGCGCGGCTGGCGCGCACGGCGCACCGCGTCGTGTGGCTGAACCCGTTGAAGGCGCGCCCCGGCTACGAGCCGCTGGCGCGCGGCATGGCGGCGGCGCTGCCGCACGTCGACGTGTTCCTGGAGGGCCACTCGCTCGGCTCGCTGGAGGCGCTGGCCGACGTGCTGGAGGGCCCGATGACGAGGGAGGTCAGGCGATGAAGCTCGAGCAGTCGTTCACGGTCGCGGCGCCGGTCGACCAGGTGTGGCAGGCGCTGATCGACGTCCAGCGCGTGGCGCCGTGCCTGCCGGGCGCCGAGGTCACCGAGGCCGGCGACGACGGCGTCTACCACGGCACGTTCACGGTGAAGCTGGGCCCCACGACCGCGGCCTACAACGGCACGCTGAAGATGGAGGAGGTCGACGAGGCCGCCCACGTCGCCGTGATGTCGGCGCGTGGCACCGACCGCCGCGGCCAGGGCGGGGCGACCGCGTCGATCCGCTCGACCGTGCGCGCCGACGGCGAGGCGTCGACCGTCGTCGAGGTCGACACCGACTTCACGATCACCGGCCGGCTGGCGCGCTTCGGGCGCGGCGGCATGATCGAGGACGTCTCGCGCCGGCTGCTGTCGGACTTCGCCTCGTGCCTGCAGGAGCGCATCGTCGCCGAGCACCGCGCCGAGACCGCCGCGCCCGCGGGCTCGGGCGAGGGCGCGCCGGCGGCGTCGCCCCCGCCCCAGCCGCCGGCGGCCAAGCCGCTCAGCGCCCTGCGCCTGCTGTGGAGCGTGCTGATGGACCGCCTGAAGCGGCTGTGGGCGCGCCTGCGCGGACGGCGCTAGGCGGCGCCGACGCGGCGGTTGCGGTAGTAGGCGGCGTTGATCTCGATGTAGTGCTGCCACTCCGGCGGCACCTGGTCCTCGGACGTGATCGCGTCGACCGGGCACGCCTCGACGCACGCGTCGCAGTCGATGCACTCCTCGGGGTCGATGTAGAGCTGGTCGTGGTCGTCGAAGTCCGGCTCGCCCGGGGCGGGGTGGATGCAGTCGACGGGGCAGACCTCGACGCAGGACGTGTCCTTGGTGCCGCAGCACGGCTCGTTGATGACGTAGGTCATGGCGCCCCTCCGGAGCGATCTTTTTCACAGTGGCGGTGGAAGAACCGTAGCACTCACGGGTGGTTCTCACAGCCCGGCTTTGCGAAACTGGGGGCATGGACGTTCTGCCCCGCGCCGGCGACGCGCTCGCGCAGCCGACTCGCGCGCGGCTGTTCGCGCTCCTGGGCGAGCTGCGGCGCCCGGCGACGACCGAGGAGCTCGCCGCGCTGCTGCAGCTCCATCCCAACGGCGTGCGCGTGCACCTCGACCGCCTGCGCGAGGCCGGCCTCGTCGAGCGCGACCGCGAGCGGCGCCCGCGCGGGCGCCCGCGCGACCGCTGGACGGTCAGCCCGACCGCGCGGCCCGGCGGCGACCGGCCCACCGACTACTCCGGGCTGGCGCGCTGGCTGGTGCGGGCGATGACGCTCGCCGACCTCGACGCCGGCGAGGTCGAGGCCGCCGGCGAGCGCATCGGCCGCGACCTCGTGCCCGACGACGCGCCCGGCACGCCGCCCGAGCAGATGGACGCCGTGCTGGCCGCCCTGGGGTTCGCGCCGACCCGGGAGGCCGGGCCCGACGGGACGCTGACCTGGTGCCTGGGCAACTGCCCCTACCGCGACGTCGTCCGCGAGCGCCAGCCGCTCGTGTGCGCGCTGCACCGCGGCATGACCCGCGGCCTGCTGGAGACGCTGGACCCCGAGGCGACGCTCAGCGCGTTCGTCGTCCGGGACCCCGATGAGGCGGGATGCCGGATCGAGGTGCGAGGGCCGATGGCCGCGAACGCGTCGACATCCGAGCCCTGAGCCACGCCAGCGAGACGCCGGCGGCGGCGCCGAGCGCGGGGACCGCGTACAGCATCTCCTCCACCGGCACGCCGGCGATGTGGGCGAGCGCGGGCATCAGCCGTGGTGGCAGTGTCCGCTGTTGGTGCGCGGCATGTCAAGCGCCGGGTTGCCGTCGAAGAAGCCGCTCGGCTTGAGCTTGAAGCCGATGTGCGTCACCGGCATCACCGGCCAGTCCTCGGGGCGCACGACGTGGTGGGCGCCGAACGAGTACCAGAGGACGACGTCGGTCTCGGCCACCGGCCGGTCGGCCGCCGTCCACGCCGGCAGGCCCTGGCCGCCCGGGTGCTGGTTGGGGTAGTCGCCGGCGGCGAAGCGCTCGTCCTCGGCGTACGGCGTCACCCACACGTGCTTGGACGCGAAGCCCGCGCGCGAGGCCTGCACCGACCCCTCGTGCGCCATCGGCAGGACGTTGTCGCCCGGGATCAGCCGGTAGGCGACCGGGTCGCCGACCGCGTTGCGCACGCCCGGGTTCTCGATGCGCCAGGTGCGCGCCCGCAGCGGGTCGATGATGCGCTGGGCCTCGGACTCGGTGCGCAGCTCCGTTCGCTTCGTCACCCAGGCGGTGCCGAGCGGGTTGTCGGGGCCCAGCGGCAGCGGCTCGGAGTCGACCTCGACGACCGTGTTGCGGTCGCCGTCGACGGCCATGTCCAGCCGCACGCAGAAGAAGTGCTGGTGGTGCGGGCCGTAGAGGCCGGGGGCGACGAGCACGCCGTGGCGGGGGCGCTCGCCGGGCGCGATCGCGCCGGTCGAGATCACGCCGGTGAGCTTGACCTCGTACTCGATCGTGCCGTCGGTGTAGAGGTACCAGAAGTACCCGTACTCGTAGTTGCCGACGGTCACGATCTGCGAGATCACCAGCCGCCGCAGGCGGCGGACCTCGACCTCCTCGGTGCGGAAGTCGGTGTGCTTCCAGCCGATCCCGTGGTCCTCCTCGTGCATGCAGACCGCGTTGGGGATCGTCATCGCGTTGCCGTCCTGGTCGTTGACGACCCCGTCGAAGTAGCGGATCTCGCCGAGGCAGTCGCAGCCCAGCTCGAGCGGGTTGGCGAGCCAACCGAGGCCGTACTCGCCCATGTCGAACACGTTCTTGAACGCGTGCGTCGGGGCCGGGTCGCCGTAGGGCACGTACATCTCCGACAGCGACGCGCGCTCGATGATCGGCCGCACGCGCCCGCCGTCCTCGTAGCCGATCTGGTGGAGGACGAGCCCCTCCTTGGCGTTGAACGAGATCCGCAGGCGCCACTTCTGCCACTCGATCGCGTGCCCGTCGACGGCGAACGACGGGCCCTCGGGCTGGGTGATCTCGATCGGGCGCACGTCGGCGCGCGGCGCGGAGAGCGCGGGCACGTTGCCCTCGCGGCCCATCAGCTCGGGCGTGTAGTTCCCCGGCTGGGGCGGGAACGGGACGATGCCGTGGTCGACGACCTCGACGACGCGCATCTCGTCGCAGTCGACGACGCAGGTCAGCCCCTCGACCGGCCGCGCGTAGCCGTTGTCGCCCGGCTCGCTGCGCACCCAGGTCAGCGGGCGCAGGATGCGGCGCTCGTCGGGGTGGTCCTCCGGCATCGTGTGGCTGGCCGCCCAGGGATCGATCATGCACAGCGAGAAGTCCTCGACGCCGCGGGCGCGCATCGTCTCCTGCCAGCGCGGATCGCTGCGGACGACGTCCTCGCACTGCATGAACTCCTCGAACGTGATCTGCGCCTGCACGCCGGCCTTGCGCTCGAAGCTCACCACGCGCTCCTCGGTGAGCGACACGACGGCCTCGTAGGTGCCGCGGGTCTCGCGGTCGCGCAGCACGACGAACGCCTCGCGGGGCAGGTCGGCGCCCGGCGTCCAGGCGCGCAGCAGCGGCTTGGGCGGCTCGCGCAGCATCACGAATACGAAGCGCCAGGTGGGCCCGAGGTCGCGCTCCTCGCGCAGGATGCGCGCGGCGGCCTCGATCTCCCCGGGCGCGAGCGGCTCGAGCGGATGGGTCGTGGCGGGGGCGGCGGGGGCGTCGGTCGGGTTCACGGGGCGCTCTCCTCGGGGTCGGTGCGGGGAGCCTCGCCGCGGGCGGGGGACGCGCGCCACGGAAGAACGGTCCACATTCGCGCGGCGGGGGTTCGACCGGCGGTTGGACCGACGTGGGCGCGCGCCGCGTATCCCCCAACTAGACTGCGCGCCCATGGCTCCGCCCAGCCCGCGACAGCTCGTCCTGCGCCACCGCCTCGAGCAGGCGCTGCGCGTGGTCGGCCCCGCGCTCGACCTCGTGCTCCTGGCCGGCGACCGCCTGTCGCGCGTGGTCGATCGCTCCGGCGACGAACCGCTGCCCGCGATCCGCTATCCCGGCAGCGGCCGGGGCCTTCCGCGCCGGTGAGCAGCCCCGGACCCGACGAGATCCAGGAGCAGCTCTCCTGGGAGCGCTCGCGCAGCGTCGTCGCGGCGGTCGCGGCCGCGCTCGGCGGCGTGCTCGTGCTCGCGCCGCTGCTCTACGCCGACCTGGCCACGCGCGACGACCGCCCGGTCATCGGCGTGCTGCAGGCGCTGACGCCCGCGCTCGAGGGCCAGCAGGACGCCGAGGTCAACCCGCGCACCGCGGTCGCCCAGTTCCTCGTCGACCACTCGACGCCGCTGATCATCTCGGGCGTCCTGTCGGCGATCGGCGCGATCGCCGTCGGCGTCGCGCTGCTCTACCTCTTCCGCGCCACGCGCTTCCGCCTGCCGGCGCTGCCGCGCTACGTGCGCGGCCTGATCACGTTCGGCGCCGCGTTCACCGCGCTCGCGTCCCTCGGTCTGCCCATCGTGCGCCGCATCTCGGCCCAGGACTACCTCGACGCCGGGGTCTTCACCCGCGAGGCGATCAACGACGCCCTCGGGTCGGCGTCGGTGGCGACGTTCGGCATCCTCGGCCTGATCGGCACGCTGGCGGTCTGCCTGTCGACGATCCTCGTCGCGCTGAACGCGATGCGCGCCGGCCTGCTGACCCGCTTCATGGGCATCCTCGGCATCATCGCCGGCGCCCTCTACGTGCTCGGCTCGTTGATCGGCCAGTTCCCGATCGTGCAGGCGTTCTGGCTGATCGCGCTGGCGCCGCTGTTCCTCGGGCGCTGGCCGCGCGGGAACCCGCCGGCCTGGGCGTCCGGGCAGGCCGAGCCGTGGCCGACCGCCGCCGAGCTGCGCGAGCAGCGCATGCGCGAGCAGGGCATGACGCCGCCGGCCCGCGGGGGCCGCGGCGCCAAGCAGCCCGAGCCCGACACGCCGTCGGGCAACGGCGTGGCCGACCTCACCGACGACGCCGCGGAGCCCCGGCCCGCGCCGCACCCGGCGACGAGCCGCAAGAAGCGCCGGCGCAAGCGCTGACGGCGCGGCTCCGCGCGCTTCGTGTGCCGCTCCGCGCCCGGTGCGCAGGGGCGCGGCTGCCGGCGCCGCGCAGAACGGCTCATCGACGGGAACGGGCGGTCTCGCTGCCCGGTTTCGCTCGCCGCACTGGACGTGTGGCACTTGGCGTCCGCTATCCGGCTGCCATGTGCCACACGTGCCCCGCGGGACGGCTAGCGGGAGGGGGTCGCGCGGTCGTGCGCGGCGCGCGCGACGAACCGGTCCGAGCGGGCGGGGCGGCGCCCGCGGACCACGAGCATCTCCTCCTCGCGGCGGCCGCGCTCCAGCAGGCCGCGCTCCTCGAGCGCGTCGACCCGGCGCCGCAGCAGCGGGCCCAGCGCGCCGCGGTGGCGGGCGACCACCTCGGCCTCCAGGCCGCCCTCGCGGAGCTGGGCGAGCGTCTGGTCGGGCCCGCAGACCGACGAGTGCACGAGCAGCACGAAGCCGCCGGGGCGCAGGTGCGCCGGCGCCTGCGCGCAGATGCGGTCCAGCAGCACGCGCCCGTCGAGGCCGGCGTCCCACGCGCGCCGGGCGCCGCGCGTCGGCAGCTCCGCCTCGGGCGCCGGCACGTAGGGCGGGTTGGAGACGATCGCGTCGAAGCGCTGGTCGCCGACCGCGTCGAACAGGTCGCCCCGCACCGCGCGGACCCGCACGCCGGCCAGCCGGGCGTTCATGCGCGCCGTCCACACTGCGCGGCGCGAGAGGTCCACCGCGGTCACCTCGCGCGCGCCCCGCCGGGCCGCGCAGATCGCCAGCGCGCCGCTGCCGGTGCAGAGGTCCAGGACGGACGCCCGCGGCGGCAGCGTCTGCGCGCGGAGCTGGTCCGCGAGCAGCCACGTGTCGCTGTGGGGTTGGAAGACGCCGGGAAGGGTGAGAATGCGCACCGTGCGCAGCCCGGATATCCCACTGGCGGACGCTCCAAACGCCGACGCGCTGCGCGCCGCGTTCGCCGCGCCGGCCCCGCCGACGATCGGCCTGGAGGAGGAGCTGATGCTCCTCGACGCCCGCACGCTCGACCTCGCGCCGCGCGCGCCCGAGCTCGTCGAGCGCCTCGGCGGCGACCCGCGCTTCAAGCTCGAGCTGCCCGCCGCACAGCTCGAGATCGTCCTGCCGCCCGCCGCCAGCGTCCCCGAGGCCGCCGCCGCCCTGCGCACCGCGCGCGCCGACCTGGCCGCCGCCGCGGCCGAGCTCGGCCTGCGGCCCGCCGCCGCCGGCCTGCACCCGTTCGCCGCCGCCGAGGGCCCGCTCAACCCGGGCACCCACTACGACACGACCGCGCGCGAGTACGGACGGGTCGCGAGTCGTCAGCTCGTCTTCGCGCTCCAGGTGCACGTCGCGATCCGCGGCGCCGACCGCGCGCTCGCCGTCCACAACGCGCTGCGCTCCCACCTGCCCGAGCTGGCGGCGCTGGCCGCCAACGCCCCGTTCCACGACGGCCGCGACACCGGCATGGCCACGATGCGCCCGCTCATCTCCCAGCAGCTCCCGCGCCAGGGCGTGCCCCCGGCGCTCGCGTCGTGGGAGGCCTACGCCGACGCGCTGGCGTTCGTCGCCGGCGGCGGCGGGCGCTGGTGGTGGGAGCTGCGCCCGCACCCCGAGCACGGCACACTCGAGCTGCGCGTCCCCGACGCGCAGGCCACCGTCGCCGAGGCCGCCGCCGTCGCGGCGGTCGCCCAGGCGCTCGCGGTCTGGCTGGCCGAGCGCCACGACGCCGGCGAGACCCTGCCGGTCCACGAGACCTGGCGCATCGAGGAGAACCGCTGGAGCGCCTGCCGCTGGGGCGTCGAGGGCGACCTGCGCGACCTCGACGGCGACGGCGCGCGCGTCCCCACCCGCGACCGGCTGCGCGCGCTGCTCGACGACCTCGCGCCCGTCGCCGACCGGCTCGGCTGCGCGCGCGAGCTCGAGGACGCCCGCGCGCTCGTCGAGCGCAACGGCGCCCTGCGGCTGCGCGAGGCCGCCGCCGGCGATCCACACGCCGCGGCGCGCGTGCTCGTGGAACGCTACGCCGCATGACCGCCGCCGAGCAGGCCGTCCTCGACGCCGTCGAGCGCCGTCGCGACGACCTCGTGGCGCTCGCCGCCCGGCTGGTCGCCTTCGACACCACGGCCGGCGCCGGCACCGGCCAGGAGGCCGCGCTCCAGGAGCACCTCGCCGCGCGCCTGCGCGATGCCGGGCTCGTCACCGATCTGTGGGTCCCCGGCGACGACGTCGTCGCCGGCAGCCGCCAGGTCCCCGCCGGTTTCACGTTCGCCGGCCGCCCGCAGCTCGCCGCCCGCCTGCCCGGCCGGGGCGGCGGGCCCAGCCTGCTGTTCAACGGCCACGTCGACGTCGTCCCGGCCGGCGACCCCGGCGCCTGGACCACGCCGCCGTTCGTGCCCGACGTCCGCGACGGGCGCCTGTACGGCCGCGGCGCCTGCGACATGAAGGGCGGCGTCGCGGCGATGGTCGTCGCGGCCGAGGTCCTCGCCGAGCACGCCGCGCTCGCCGGCGACCTCGTCGTCTGCACGGTCACCGACGAGGAGGAGACCGGCGCGGGCGGCATCGCCGCCGTCGCCCGCGGCGTGCGCGCCGACGCCGGCATGATCCCGGAGCCGACGAGCTTCGACGCATGGGTGGCCTGCCGCGGCGACGTCATCGCCGAGGTCACCGTCCACGGCCGCCTCGGTCACGCCGGCATCGAGCACCCGCCCGGCGACGCCGTCAACGCGATCGACAAGGCGCACGTCGTCATGACCGCGCTGCAGCGGCTGCACGACGAGCGCCGCGCGCGGCCCGACCACCGCCACCCGTACCTGTCGCCCGGCCACGTGATCCCGACCCGCATCCGCGGCGGCGACTGGCCGGTGAACGTCCCCGACGACTGCACGATCACCTACCACGTCGCCTACCTGCCCGCCCACGCCGACGCCGGCGGGTGGGGGACCGCGGTCGAGGCCGAGGTCGAGGCGGCGATCCGCGAGGCCGCCGTCCACGACGCGTGGCTGGCCGACCACCCGCCGCAGGTGCGCTGGCTCGTCGACATCCCCGCCGCCGAGGTCGCGCCCGACGCCCCGATCGTCGACGTCGCGCTCGGCGCCGGCGCCGACGTGGGGCGCGCGGGCGCCCGCGCCGGGCTGGACTCGTGGCACGACGGCGCCACGTTCACCCGCTTCGGCGCCACGCCCGCGATCGCCGTCGGGCCGCCGTCGATCGACCGCGCCCACACCGTCGACGAGTCCGTGGCGGTCCAGGATCTGGTGGACTGCGCGAAGCTGTACGCGCTCGCCGCCCTGCGCTTCTGCGGCTCGGCGGAGGGGTAGGGAGACCCACGTGTCACGGATGCCTTCGCCACGCGGCCCGCTCAGCGAGCTGCTCCTCGATCGCCTCGCCACCGCGCCCGGCCGGCTCTTCGCCGCGCCCGAGCCCGGCGACGCCGAGGACCTTCACCTCTCCCTGTACCTCTGCTACGAGCTGCACTACCGCGGCCTGCCCGGCGTCGACGACCGCTGGGAGTGGCAGCCCACCCTGCTCGAGGTCCGCGCCCGCCTCGAGGAGCGCTTCGAGGCCGAGCTGCTCGAGGCCGTCCCGCGCGTGCGCGAGGACGTCGCCCCCGAGGAGATGGACCTCGCCCTGCGCGACGTCGAGGACGCCGACGACGGCCCGTCGCTCTCGCGCCACCTCGAGCGCCACGGCACGCTGGAGCAGTTCCGCGAGTTCCTCGTGCACCGCTCCGCCTACCAGCTCAAGGAGGCCGACCCGCACTCGTGGGCGCTCCCGCGCCTGTGGGGCCCGCCCAAGGCGGCGCTCGTCGAGATCCAGGGCGACGAGTACGGCGGCGGGCGGCCCGAGCGCATCCACGCGGAGCTGTTCGCCCGCTCGATGGCCGCGCTGGGCCTCGACCGCGAGTACGGCGCCTACCTCGACCACCTGCCCGCGGTCACGCTGCGCACCGTGAACCTCATGTCGCTGTGCGGCCTGCACCGCCGCCTGCGCGGCGCGATCGTCGGCCACCTCGCGCTGTTCGAGATGACCTCGTCGATCCCCAACCGCCGCTACGGCGACGGGCTGCGCCGCCTCGGCCAGGGCGCGGACGCGACCGAGTTCTTCGACGAGCACGTGGAGGCCGACGCCGTCCACGAGGCGGTCGCCGCCGTCGACCTCGCCGGCGGCCTGGTGCGCCAGGACCCGGCGCTGGCCACCGACGTGCTGTGGGGCGCGCGCTGCCTGGCGCGCGTCGAGGCCGACTGGGGCGAGGCGGTGCTCGACGCCTGGGAGCGCGGCTCGTCG
>DATMSA010000059.1:0-38540 GCA_035565675.1 Capillimicrobium sp.
CCGGCGTCCTCGATCGTGAGGTCGTGGACCTGCGCGCCGGCGCCGCGCAGGCGGTCGAGGACCGGGCCGAGCGTGCCGTGGCCCTGCTCGTAGTCGATCGTGACGATCCGCATGCCGCCGCCGAAGCGGTCGAGCACCCGCACGCGGGCCCGCCCGAGCCCCACGAGCAGGACGAGGATGAGCAGCGTGCTGACGGCCGCGACGGCGAGCATCCCGGCGCCCGTCGCCATCCCGATCGCGGCCGCCGTCCACAGCCCGGCCGCGGTCGTGAGGCCGCGCACGGCCGCGCCCTCGCGCAGGATCGCGCCGGCGCCGATGAACCCGATGCCGGAGGCGATCTGCGCGGCGACGCGCATCGGGTCGCCGTTGGGGCCGCGGTCGAGGCTCTCGAAGCCGTACGCGCCGGCGATCGTGAAGATCGCCGCGCCGACCGCGACGAGCGCGTGGGTGCGCATCCCGGCCACCTGGCCGCGGCGCTCGCGCTCGAGCCCGAGCAGGGCGCCGAGCACGGCCGCGACGGCGATGTGCGAGGCGAGCTCGAGGTCGCTGGGCATGCCGATTGGTTCCCCCGAGCCGGCGCGTCCCAACCCGCCGGGCGCCCGCCGCAGCGCGGCCTGAGGGCAGCCCCAGCCGCGCTCACCGGGTGGCTCCATGGCGGCGGGCCCGCCCGCGATCGATCCTCGACCCATGACCACGATCCTCCGACCGAGCCCGGCCCCGCCGGCCACGCGGCGCGACCCGGCGGTCGAGCTGCGCGCGGTCACCAAGACCCACGGCGCCGGCGACGGGCGCGTGACCGCGCTCGACGACGTCACGCTCGCCTTCGAGACCGGCGCCGCCACGGCCATCATGGGCCCGTCGGGCTCGGGCAAGACGACGCTGCTGCAGTGCGCCGCCGGCCTCGACCGCCCCGATCGCGGCAGCGTGCGCGTCGGCGACACCGAGCTCACCGACCTCGGCGAGCGGGCGCTCGCGCGCCTGCGGCGCCGGCGTGTCGGCTTCGTCTTCCAGGCCTTCAACCTGCTGCCCTCGCTCACCGCCGAGCAGAACGTGGCGCTGCCGCTGCGCCTCGCCGGCGAGCGGCCGCGCCGCCGCGACGTGCGCGCCGCGCTGGACCGCGTCGGGCTCGCCGACCGCGCCCGCCACCGCCCCGCCCAGCTCTCCGGCGGGCAGCAGCAGCGCGTCGCGATCGCCCGCGCGCTCATCGGCGACCCACAGGTGATCTTCGCCGACGAGCCCACCGGCGCGCTCGACCGCGCCAGCGCCCGCGACGTGCTGGCGCTGCTGCGCGCCGCCGTCGACGAGCAGGGCCGCACGCTCGTGGTCGTCACCCACGACCCGGTCGTCGCCGCGCACGCCGACCGCGTCGTCTTCCTGGCCGACGGCCGGCTCGCGGACGACCTGGCGGGGCCCACCGCCGAGGCCGTCGCCGAGCGCATGACGGCGCTGGAGGCCTGACGTGGTCGCGCTCGCCCTGCGCATGCTGCGCACCCGCGCCGGGTCGGCCGCGGGCACCTTCGTCATGCTCGCGCTGGCCGCCACCGTCGTCGCGCTCGCCGGCCAGGTGATGGCGAGCGGGCTGGGCGCGCCCGGCCCCGGCCGCTACGCCGCGGCCGACGCCGTCGTGCGCGCCGATCCCGAGATCGCGTTCGGCCGCGGCGAGGATCGCGTGACCGTCGACGTGCGGCGCGCCGCGCCGCTCGACGCCGGCGCCGTCGCGCGGGTGGCGGCGGTGCCCGGGGTGCGCGCCGCGGTCGGCGACGTGAGCGTCCCGATCGCCGTGCTCGACCGGGCCGGCCGCCCGCTCCCGGCCTCCGGCGGGGCGGCCGCGCACGCGCACGGCTGGGAGAGCGCGGCGCTCACCCCGTACGCGCTGCGCGCCGGGCGCCCCCCGCGCGGCCCGGACGACATCGTCCTCGACGCGCGCCTGGCCCGGGCCGGCGGGCTCACGACCGGCGATCGCGTGCGCGTCGTCACCCCGGCCGGGACCCGGCCGATGCGGGTGACCGGCGTCGCCGCCGCGTCCGCCGATCAGCAGGCGCGCCAGAGCGCGGCGTTCGTCGCGGCCGACCAGGCCCAGGCCCTGACCGGCCGCGGCCCCGGCTTCGACGCGATCGCCGTCGTCGCCGAGGACGGCCGCGCGCCGGGCGACCTGCGCGAGCGCGTGGCCGTCGCCGCCGGGCCGGACGCCGAGACCCTCGACCACCGGCACGCGAGCGCCGCCGACCCCGCAGACCCGCGCGCGTACGAGCGCGAAGCGCTCGTGGCCGTCGTCGCGTCGAGCGGCGGCATGACCGCGGCGATCGCCGTGTTCGTCGTCGCCGGCACGCTCGCGTTCGTCGTCGAGCGTCGCCGGCGCGAGCTCGCGCTGCTGCGCGCCGTCGGCGCCACGCCCGGGCAGGTGCGGCGGCTGCTGCTCGGCGAGGTCGCGCTCGTCGGGCTGGTGGCGGGCGTGGCCGGCTGCGCGCTGGCCGCCCTGCTGGCCGGCCCGGCGGCGGCCGTGCTCACCGACGTCGGCCTGGCGCCCGACGGGTTCCGCGTCGACCGCCACTGGATCCCCGACGCGACCGCGATCGCCACCGGCGCGGTCGTCGCCGTCCTCGCCTCGCTCGTCGCGGTGCGCCGCGCGCTCGCGGTCCGCCCGGGCGAGGCGCTCGCCGAGGCGGCCGTGCCGCCGCGCCGGACGTCGATCGTGCGGCTGCTGCTCGGCCTGGCCGCGGTCGGCGGCGGGATCGCGCTGCTGATCGTGCTCGGGTCGCAGGGCGTCGAGTTCTCCGGCCTGTTCGCGTTCACCTTCGCGCTCGGCCTCGCCCTGCTGGCGCCCGTCGCGCTGGGCCGCCCGGCCGGCCTGCTCGGCGTCCCGCTGCGGCGCGCCGGCGGCGGCGCGTCGTTCCTCGCCGGGACGGCGCTGGCCACCGGGGCGCGCCGCACGGGCGCGGTGGCCGCCGCGATCGCGCTCGTCATCGCCATCGCCGCCACCCAGTCGCTGACGCTCGCCACGACGCAGGAGCGCACGCGCGAGGTCACCGCGCAGCGCACCGCCGCGACCGCGGTGCTCGTGCCGTCCTCGCCGGCCGGGCTGCCGCCGGGGCTGGCGCGCGAGGCCCGCGCGCTGCCCGGCGTCGCCGCGGCGGCCGGGGTGGTGACGACCGAGGTGGCGCTGCTCGACGGCGGGCTCACCAACGGCGACGAGCCGTGGACCGCCGCCGGCCTTGATCCCGAGCAGGCGCGCGGCGCGCTCGACCTGCGCGTGCTGGCCGGCTCGCTCGACGCCGTCCGCGGCCGCGACGTGGCGGTCAGCGACGACCTCGCCGGCGATCGCGTGGAGGTCGGGGACGTGCTCGACGCGCGCCTGGCCGACGCCACGCCCGCGCGGCTGCGCGTCGTGGCGATCTACGACCGCGCCGACGGCCTCGGCGACGTCGTGCTCGACCACGACCTCGCGCTCGCCCACGCGACCGCCGCCGTCGACGACGCCGTGTTCGTCGCCGCGCGGCCCGGCCGGGAGGGGCGCGTCGCCCGGGGCGTGGAGCGCCTGGCGCGCCAGGACCCGGCCGCGCTCGCGCTCGACCGCGACGGCTACCTGGCCGGCGTGCGCGCCGCGGGCGCCGACGACGCGCGCGCCCAGTGGGTGGTGATCGCGCTCATGGCGCTGCTGGCAGCGATGTCGGTGGTCAACAGCGGCGCGCTCGCCGCCGCCGAGCACCGGCGCGAGCTCGCGCCCGCGCGGCTGGCGGGCGCGACCCGCCGCCAGGTGCTGCGCGCACTGACGCTCGAGGCGCTCGCGGTCGCGCTCGTCGGCGTGGCGGGCGGCGTCGCCGTCGTCGCGGTGTCGATGTCGGGCGTCGGCGCCGACGGGTCGGCCGGCGGCCTGGTCGTCCCGTTCGGCGAGGTCGGCCTGATCCTGGGCGCCGCCGCGGCGCTGGGCCTGGCCGGCATGCTCGTGCCGGCCGCGATCGCGGCGCGGGCGCCGCTGGCCGCGGGGGCCGGGGTGCGCGAGTAGCGGCGGTCAGGCGCCGGCGGGCGCGCCGCGGCCGATGCGGCCGGCGACCTCGTGCAGCCGCTCGGCGAGCTCGGGCGGGCCGTGCAGCTCGAACTCCCACTCGAGCATCGCCACGCACGCGCACAGCCACGCGAGCGAGTCGCCGCGGAAGGACACGCGGCAGCGGTCGTCGTCGATCGCCTCGGCGCGCCCGCCGACCCAGTGGATCTGCTCGTTGACGGCGTCGGCGGGCGCGGCGACGGTGAGCTCGGCCGTGTAGGTGCGCGGCTGCTGGTCCAGCGACCGGCGCACGAACGTGGCGGCGTCGGGCGCGGGCAGCGTGCGCGGGAAGAACCGCGCGCCCGACGTCCGCGGCGCGGTGAGCCGGTCCACGCGGAACGTGCGCCAGTCCTGGCGGTGGGTGTCCCAGGCGACGAGGTACCAGCGCTGGCCGACCGAGACGAGCCGGTGCGGCTCCACCGCGCGGGTGGCCTCCTCGCCGTCGCGCCGGCGGTACTCGAACTGCAGGCGCTCGTTGTCGCGGCAGGCCTGCGCGATCACGGTCAGGGCCTCGGGGTCGACCGGGTGGTGGCGCGCGAACGTCAGCGGCACCGTGTAGCTCTGCAGCGCGTTGACCTGGCGGCGCAGCCGCTTGGGGAGCACCTGCTCGAGCTTGGCCAGCGCGCGGACCGAGGTCTCCTCGATGCCGTCCACCGAGCCGCCGGCGGCGGTGCGCAGGCCGACCGCGATCGCCACCGCCTCGTCGTCGTCGAGCACGAGCGGCGGCAGGTCCGAGCCGGCCTGGAGCTGGTAGCCGCCCGCCGTCCCGCGCGCGGCCGCGACCGGATAGCCGAGCTCGCGCAGGCGGTCGATGTCGCGCCGCAGCGTGCGCTGGCTGACGCCGAGCCGGCCGGCCAGCTCCGCGCCGGGCCAGAAGCGATGGGTCTGCAGCAGCGTCAGCAGCCGCAGCATGCGGGACGTCGGATCGGACATGGCGCACAGGGTCCCGATCGTTGAGGACAGGATGTGTCCTAAAGGTCGCAGACGATCCCCGCCATGACCAGCCACGCCCTCCTCCAGGCGCCCCCCGCGGTCGCCGACCGGCCGGCCGCCGCGCCTGCGGCGCTCGCGATCTCGGCGCGCGGGCTCACCCGCCGCTTCACCTCGGGATCGCACGTCGTCGAGGCCGTCCGCGGCCTCGACCTCGACGTCGCCGACGGCGAGCTCGTCGCGTTCCTCGGGCCCAATGGCGCGGGGAAGAGCACGAGCCTGCGGATGCTCACCACGCTGCTCGCGCCGACCTCCGGCCACGCGACGGTCGCCGGCCACGACGTGGTCGCCGACCCCGCCGCGGTGCGGCGCGCGATCGGCTACGTCGGCCAGGGCAACGGCGCCGGCCACAACCAGCGCGTCCGCGACGAGCTCGTGGTGCAGGGCCGGGCGTACGGGCTCGGCGGCGCCGAGGCGCGCCGGCGCGCCGACGAGCTGCTCGCCGCCCTCGACCTCGACGCGCTCGCCGGCCGCAAGGTCAGCACGCTGTCGGGCGGCCAGCGCCGCCGCCTCGACGTGGCGCTCGGCCTCGTGCACCGGCCGCGGCTGCTGTTCCTGGACGAGCCGTCGACCGGGCTGGACCCCCACAGCCGGGCGAACCTGTGGGAGCACATCCTGCGCCTGCGCGCCGAGCACGGGATGACGATCTTCCTCACGACCCACTACCTCGACGAGGCCGACACGATGGCCGAGCGCGTCCTCGTGATGGACCACGGGCGGGTCATCGCCGACGACACGCCGACCGCGCTGAAGGCCGAGCTGGCCGGCGACCGCATCGTGATCGGCACGCTGGGCGAGCACGACGGCGAGCGCGTCGCGCGGATCGCGCGCCACCTCGGCGACGTGCGCGGCGCCGACGTCGGCTCGACGTCGGTCAGCCTGCGCGTCGCCGACGGCGCCGCCCTGCTGCCCGACCTGCTGCGCGCGCTCGACGCCGGCAGCGTGATCGTGCGCAGCGCCGAGGTGCGCCGCCCCACCCTCGACGACGTGTTCCTCGCGCTCACCGGCCGCAGCCTGCGCGAGAGCGAGTCCACCCCCGCGACCCCGGAGGCCGACCGATGAGCGCCGCCGTCGTCCACGACACCCGCCTCGTGCTGCAGCGCGAGCTGCGCCCGCTGCTGAGCGAGCCGTTCTCGGTCCTGTTCAGCCTCGTCCAGCCGCTGTTCTTCCTGGCGCTGTTCGGGCCGCTGCTCGTGAGCGTCAGCGGCCTGGGCGAGGCCGCGTCGCTGCAGTGGTTCGTGCCCGGCATCCTCGTGATGTCGGCGCTGTTCGGCGCGTCCACGACCGGCGCCAACCTCAGCCAGGAGATCCACACCGGCTCGCACGAGCGGATGCTCGTGACCCCGCTCTCGCGCCCGGCGCTGCTGATGGGCCGCGCGCTGAAGGAGATCGTGCCGGTGTTCGCGCAGGCGGGCCTGATCGTGATCGCGGTCGTCCCGTTCGGGTTCGATCCGTCCCCGGCGGGGCTGATCGGGCTGGCGCTGCTGGCCGCGTTCGGCGTCGGCCTCGGCTCGCTGTCCTACGCGCTGGCGCTGGCGGTCAAGGAGCAGGACTGGATCTTCTGGACGGTCCAGCAGACCCTGCTGTTCCCGCTGATGCTGCTGTCGGGGATGCTGCTGCCGCTCGACGACGGCCCCGGCTGGCTGCGCGCCATGGCCGACGTCAACCCGCTGAAGCACCTCGTCGACGCCGAGCGCCTGCTGTTCGCCGGGACGGTCGGCGACACGACCGTCCTGTACGGCGCGCTGGCGGCGCTCGGCGTCGCCGCGGTGGGCGTGTGGGTCGGCATCCGCGGGATGCGCCGGGCGGCGGCGTAGACGATGTCAGGCCGCCATCAGGTGACGCTCGGGCCGGCTCGGCGCCTCGTCCTCGAGGTGCTGGGCCGACCACTCGTACAGGGTCATCAGCGGCTCGGTGAGGCTCCACCCCAGCGGCGTGAGCGAGTACTCCACCCGCAGGGGCGAGTGCGACGTCACGTGCCGGGCGACGAGGCCGTCGCGCTCCAGCCGCCGCAGCGTCGTCGTGAGGGCCTTCTTGGAGACCTCTCCGACCTCGTAGTAGACCTCGCTGTACCGACGGCGGCCCGCGGCCAGCAGGTACAGGACGTCGACCGCCCAGCGGCCGCTCAGCATGCCGAGCGCCCGATGGGTCCCGGCCACCATCTCCATCTCGGTTGGCTCGATCACAGTCATGCGCCCAGTCTCCGGGCCGGAACGCGATCGGCAACAAGCAACGGCGATCGCTCGATGCCCGGTTCGTGTCGCGCGCGCGTGAAGGGCGGCGTTCACTGGGGGCCATGACGCGCCGGACCGACGCCCTCGACGAGCTGCGCCCGGCCGACCTGTACGACCTGTGGCTGCTGGCGGCGATGGAGAGCGCGCTGGCGCTCGGCGAGTGGCGCCTGGCCGCGTGGGACGACAAGCGCGACGCGTACGCCGCCTACCGCGCGGCGCTGGACCGCGAGCAGCGCGCCGCGGCGGTGCTCGCGGCGCGCGCCGCGCCCGAGGCGTGGGCCGCCTGCGCCGCCGCGTAGCGGCGCGCGATCAGGCGACGGAGGCGAGCGCCGGGCGCTCGCTGCGGCGGGCGACGTGCTCGAGGGCACGCAGGAACGTGCGGGTCGCGAGGCGCTCACTGTCGAGGTCGCTCACGACGGCCGACGCGAAGCCGGGCCCGTCGTCGACGAGCTCGACCGTCCGCAGGCCGGGCAGCACGTGGTGCTGGGCCACGGAGGCGGGCAGCAGCGCGGCGCCCGCGCCGGCGGCCACCATCATCAGCACGAGGTCGATGCGCGGCTCGACCGCCTCGATCAGCGCGGGCGCCAGCCCGGCCCCGTGGCACAGCGCGACGATCGCGCTGTTCAGCGCCGGGTTGGCGTCGCGCGGCGGCACGACGATGCGCTCGGGCGCCAGGAGGCGCAGGTCGAGCGGGCCGGCGTGGGCGCGCGGGTCCGACGCGGGCAGGACGGCGACGAGCGGCTCCGCGCCCAGCGGCGTGACGCGCAGGCCGGCGGTCGGCGCGGGGAGCCCGACGACGGCGACGTCGAGCCCGCCGCCGCGCACCTCCTCGATGAGGCGCGACGCGGCGCCGGTCTCGAGGCGCGTCTGCACCGCCGGGGCGGCGGACACGAGGTGGCGCAGCGTGCGCGGCACGATCGCCGGCAGCGCGTCGGAGACGTAGCCGATGCGCAGCGGCATCTGCGCCTGCGCGTCGGCGTTGCGGGCCGCCAGCGCGGCCATCTCGGCCTGGCGCAGCACGCGCCGCGCCTCCTCGAGCATCACCGTGCCCGCCTCGGTGAGGCGGACGCTGCGCGGGGTGCGGTCGAACAGCCGCACGCCCAGCTCGGTCTCGAGCTTGCGGATCTGCTCGCTGACCGCCGGTTGCGCGACGTGCAGCCGCTCGGCGGCGCGTCGGAAGTGCAGGTCCTCGGCGACGGCGACGAAGTACCGCAGGTGTCGGAGCTCCATGGTTGCGCGTCCTAGGTCGGGGTCGGGAGGGAGGGGGCGAGCACGCCGCGTCCGCGGGCGACCATCTGGACCGCGCGCGCGAGCTCGTGGGGTCCGGCGTCCTTCGACAGCAGGCCGATGACGCCGCCGCCGGGCGCCACGACGGCGCCGCCGGCGCCGCCGTCGTCGGTCACCACCAGCACGCCGGCCAGCGCTCCGGCCGCGGCGGCGGCGACCCGGCGCGCGCACGCCACCGGCGCGGCGGCGGCGTCCGCCACGACGACCGCGACGTCGGGGCGCAGGGTCCGCGCCCAGGTGGCGGGGTCGTCGTCGAAGCCGGCCTCGCCCACGACCTCCAGGTGGCGTTGACCCTCCAGGAGGGCGCGCAGGCTGGCGCGGATGAGCGCGTGGTCGGCCACGACCAGCACGCGCGTCAGGCGCGGCGGGCGCGCGGCGACCGGGCGCCGGCGGGGGAAGGGCAGGATCGTCGCGCCGCCCGCCGGCACGGGTCCGCGCGGCGGCGCCGGCGGGGTGCTGGGAAGGGCGACGAGAGCCATGGCGGCATCCTCGATGCTGCGCCAGGCGGGGGAAATGCCCGCGCGCCCGAGTTCGATGTCGGGTTTTCCCTACGTCGCCGAACCTGCGATGGTGGCAAGGTGAGCGCCGTGCCCCGCTCGGTTCTGATCGTCGACGACGACGTCGCGTTCCGCGACCTCATCCGCCGCCTGCTCACGAACCTGGACCTCGTCGTGGTCGCCGACGTGGGGACGGTCGCCGAAGCGCTCGCCGCCGCCGAGGCGCTGCGTCCCGACGCGGTGCTCGTCGACGTCGGCCTGCCCGACGGCGACGGGATCGCGCTCGCCGGCCGGCTGAGCGAGATGGAATGGGTCCCGCGCGTCGTGTTGACGTCCACCGACCCCGCCGCGGCCGACGGCAGCGCCACCAGCCGCTCGGGCGCGGTCGGGTTCCTGCCCAAGGACGAGCTGGCCGGCGATGCGCTCCGACAGATGCTCGTCGGGTGATCCGCCGCCAGGACGGCCGCGCCGGGGCTAGGCTGGCGCCCATGACACCCCTGCGCGTCGTGGTCGGCGAGGACGACGTCCTGCTGCGCGAGGGGATCGTCCGCCTCCTGCGCGAGGCCGGCGTGGACGTGGTCGCGCAGGCCGGCGACGCGACCGACCTCCTGCGCCGCGCGCTCGCCCACCATCCCGACGTGGTCATCGTCGACGTGCAGATGCCGCCCGACTTCGACGACGACGGGCTGCGGGCCGCGCTCGAGCTGCGCCGCACGCACCCGGACATCGGGGTGCTCGTGCTGTCGCAGTTCTACGAGCAGCAGTACGCGCTCGATCTCATCGGCGACCGCGCCCAGGGCGTCGGCTACCTGCTCAAGGAGCGCGTCGGCGACGTGTCGGCGTTCATCGACGCCGTCGAGCGCGTCGCCGCGGGCGGCAGCGCGCTGGACCCGGAGGTCGTCGGGCGGATGCTCGGGCGCCGGCGGCCCGGCGGCCCGCTCGACCAGCTCACCGCGCGCGAGCGCGACGTGCTCGCGGCGATGGCCGAGGGCAAGTCCAACCGCGGCATCGCCGAGGAGCTGGCCGTCACCCAGGCGGCCGTCGAGAAGCACGTGACGAACATCTTCCAGAAGCTCGGGCTCGACAACAGCCCCACCGAGCACCGGCGCGTGCAGGCCGTGCTGACCTACGTGCGGGAGTCGCAGTCGCGCTGAAACGGCGATCGTTGCGTGTCGCGCAACGCAATGACGCGCGGCACGAAGTTGATCCCGGATGCCCGCACGCCGTAGTTTCCGCGCCCGGAGACCGAGAGCCCCCAAGGTCTACGGGGCGGGGAGGAGCGAGAGAGCATGACGAGCATCGGCATCGTCGGCAGCGGCGTCGCCGGCCTGCACCTGGGACTGTTCCTGCGCCAGCACGACATCCCGGTGACGATCTACACCGACAAGTCGGCCGAGCAGGTCGCCGGCGGACGCCTGCTGAACACCGTCGCCCATCATCACCACACGCTGGAGCGCGAGCGCGCGCTCGGCGTGCACCACTGGGACGCGAACGAGTACGGCTACGTCTGCCACCAGCACGCGGTCGTCGGCGGCCCGGCGCCGCTGCGCTTCCGCGGCGACTTCGACCACCCGTCGTCGATCATCGACTACCGGCTGTACCTGCCGCGGCTGATGGCCGACTACCAGGACCGCGGCGGCGAGCTGGTCGTCGCGCCGGTCGACGTGGCCGAGATCGAGCGCCTCAGCCGCAACCACGACCTGATGGTGATCGCCGCCGGTCGCGGCCCGATCGCCGAGATGTTCCCCAAGCGCGCCGACAAGTCGCCCTACGACCGCCCGCAGCGGCGGCTGTCGGCCGGCATCTACCAGGGCGTCGCCTACAGCGAGCCCAAGGGCGTCGGCGTCCACATGTCGCTCGGCCACGGCGAGCTGCTGGAGCTGCCGATCTTCTCGACGCAGGGCTTCGCGACCGCGCTGCTGTTCGAGAACATCCCCGGCGGCGAGCTCGAGCGGCTGGCCGACCTGCGCTACGAGGACGATCCGGCCGGCTACGACCGCACCGTGCTCGAGCTCGTCGAGCGCCACTACCCGATGCTGTACGAGCGCATCGACGTCGACGCGTTCGGCCTGCAGGGCCCGACCGACCTCATCCAGGGCGCGCTGACGCCGATCGTGCGCGAGGACTACGTGCGCCTGGCCAGCGGCACGTACGCGCTGGCCGTCGGCGACGTGCACTGCGTCGTGGACCCGGTCAACGGCCAGGGCGCGAACTCGGCGTCGTACTCGGCCTGGGTGATCGGGCAGGCGATCGTCGACGACTACGGCTTCGACGAGCAGTTCTGCCGGCGCGTGGCGCGCGAGCGCGAGGCGTTCGTCCACGGCGTGTCCGACTGGACGAACCTGATCCTCAACCCGCAGCCGCACATGGTCGAGGTGCTGATGACGATGGCGCAGAGCAAGTCGCTGTGCGACGAGTACACGCGCAACTTCAACCGCCCCGACCGCCAGTGGCAGGCCGTGGCGACCCCCGAGCGGGCCGCCGCGTTCATCGCCCGCCACGCCACCGACCGCGACGCCGCCGCCCTGGCCTGAGAGGATCGCCCCATGCACAAGATCCTGGTCCTGTACCCGCCGCCGCCCGACCCGGCCAAGTTCCGCGACTACTACGAGAACACGCACATCCCGCTGGCGAGCAAGCTGCCGGGCATGCGCTCGTACAGCTACGCGTTCGACGTGGGGTCGGCGCAGGGCGACAGCCCGTACTTCTGCGTGTTCGAGGCCGTGTTCGACGACGCCGCCGCTGCGGGCGCCGCGATGGGCAGCCCCGAGGGCCAGGCGGTCGCCGCCGACGTGGTCAACTACGCGGCCGAGGCGCCGCCGACGATCGTCAGCTACGACATCGCCGGCAGCGGCTGACCGGGGCGCACGCGCCCGTCACACCTGCCAGCCGCCGTCCGAGGGGCCTCGGGCGGCGGCCAGGGCGCGGTCGAGCTGACGCAGCGCGGCGGGCAGGCGGGTGGCGAGCTCGTGCCCGGCCTCGGTCAGCTCGACGCGCCGGCTCGTGCGGACGAACAGCGCCACGCCCAGCTCGGCCTCCACCGCCCGCACGCGCCGGCTCAGCGCCGACGCGGTGACGCCCATCCGGCTCGCGGCGCGGCCGAAGTGCAGCTCCTCGGCGAGGACGGCGACGGATCGCAGGTCACGCAGCTCGGGCACGGGCGGACGGCACCCTACATCGTTGCCCGCCGCGCAACGCTTGGAAGCGCGCCGCGCGGGTAGCGGCAGGCGGTCATGACCGAGCTCGCGCACCCCGCCGCGGCTGCGGCGCCCGCCGATCTCTCCGACTACGAGATCGTCAACCACCACTTCGACGCGGCGGCCGACCGTCTCGGCCTGGCCGACGACCTGCGCGAGGTCTTCCGCACGCCCTACCGCGAGGTGAAGGTCCAGATCCCGCTGCGGATGCAGGACGGCACCTGCCGCGTGTTCCACGGCTACCGGGTGCAGCACAACGGCGCCCGCGGCCCGTACAAGGGCGGGCTGCGCTACCACCCGCGCGTCGACCTGCACGAGATCCGCGCGCTCGCCGCGCTGATGACGTGGAAGACCGCGCTGGTCGGCATCCCGTTCGGCGGCGCCAAGGGCGGCGTCGACTGCCCGGCCGGCGAGCTCGACGCGGGGCAGCTCGAGCGGATCACCCGCCAGCTCGTCGACAAGCTCGACGAGACGATCGGGCCCCAGCGCGACATCGCGGCGCCCGACGTCAACACGAACGCGCAGGTGATGGCCTGGATCATGGACGAGTGGGGCAAGCTCCACGGCGACGCCCCGGCCGTGGTCACCGGCAAGCCGCTGTCGCTCGGCGGCTCCTACGGCCGCGAGACGGCGACCGGCCGCGGGCTGATCGACGTGCTCGGCGAGGCGGCGCCGGCGATCGGGCTGGAGCTCGAGGGCGCGCGGGTGGTCGTGCAGGGGTTCGGCAACGTCGGCTCGGCGGCGGCGCGGATCGCGCACGGGCGCCACGGCTGCCGGATCGTCGGGGTCGCCGACGAGCACGGCGCCGTGCACGCCGAGGAGGGCCTGGACCCCGACGCGCTGGACGGCCACCTGCGGTCCGGCGGGCGGCTGAGCGAGTTCCCGGGCGCCGAGCCGATCGACGCGCTCGACCTGCTGGGCCTGGAGTGCGAGGTGCTCGTCCCGGCCGCGCTCGGCGGCATGATCCACGCCGGCAACGCCGACCGCCTGCGCTGCCGGCTCCTCCTGGAGGGCGCCAACAGCCCGACGACGCCGAAGGCCGACGCGATCCTCCAGGAGCGCGGGATCCACGTGGTCCCGGACGTGCTCGCCAACGCCGGCGGCGTGATCGTCTCCTACTTCGAGTGGGTGCAGAACCTCCAGCACTTCCGCTGGGACGAGCGCGAGGTGCACGAGCGCCTCGCGCGCGCCCTGCGCCGCGCGCACGGCGAGGTCGCCGAGCGCGCGGAGCGGTGGGGGACCACGCTGCGCCAGGCCGCCTACGGCCTGGGCATCGAGCGCGTGGTCGAGGTCGCGCGCATGCGCGGCAAGGTGTGAGCGCGGCTCACCCGGTGTTGTTGCCCGCGCCGCGGCGGAACAGCGACCACACCACGACGGTCGCGCCGCGCGGAAGCCGCTTGGGCAGCGTCACGAGGATGCCGGCGGCCGACCCCTCGATCGCGCTGTTGATCATCACCGGCCCGCCGTCGATGCTGCCGTTCCACGTGCGCACCACGCGGCCGGCGCGGTTGCGGACCTGCACGACCGCGCTCGTGATGTTCTGACCCTTCGGCGGCACGGCGTTGACGGACGTCTCGGACTCGGGCGCCGCGGCCGGACCGGTCAGGACCTGGCGCTTGACGAGCGCCGAGCGCGGGATGCGGCGGCCCTCCTTGAGGCCCTTGCCCAGCGGCGTCTTGACGAACGTCACCGGCGAGCGCTCGCCCGGCCCGATCGACCGCGACGGGGGCATGTCCTCCGCCTGGCCGTGCGCCGTGGTCGCGCCCAGCGCGGCGACCATCGCCGCCGTCGCCGCCAGCGCCGCTGCGCGCCGGCCTGCCGTGCCCATCGTGCGCATCGCTTCCTCCGTCGAATCCGTTGCCGCGGCGACGCTACCGGAGCGCGGGACCGCCGTCGCGGGGGCGTCCGTGGTCAGACGGCCTCGCCGTCGATCAGGTGCTTGAAGAACACCGCCTGCTGGCCGCCCGTCGGTCCGACGAACGGCGAGGTCGACGTGAACGCGACGAAGTTCGCGCGGGCGCTCGTCACCACGTCCTGGATCGGGCTCGACGCCGGCGCGTGGGCGAGGTCGTCGATGTTGCCGGTGTGGTTGTTGCGGTAGTAGAGGTCGGAGCTGCCGCCGCGCTGGTTGGCGAACACGACGATGCCGCGGGTCCCGGCGTACGCGGTGATGCCGCCGTTGAAGCTGTCGCCGCCCAGGCTCTGGCCGCCGCGGCGCGTGGCCGAGATGAGGTCGGTCCCGCGCGGGCCGCCGTCCCCGCGCATCAGGCGCATGTAGACGTCGCGCCCGCCACTGCGGTCGTTGCCGGCCAGGCGCGCGGTGGTGTCGAAGCTGACCGCCCACGTGCCCGAGTCGTTGTCGCCGACCGTCGGGTTCGCGCCGGGGCCGACGCGGTCCGTGTGCCCCTTGCGCTGGATGAAGACGCTGCCGCCGCGGACCCAGACGACCGCGGAGCCGTCGAGCGCGACATCGGGGTCCGACCCGGCCGCGATCCGGCGCGGTGCGCCGCCCGCGACGCGCGCGCGGTAGATGCTGCCGCCGGCCTCGAAGACGACGCGGCGACACGCGCCGTCGATCGACGGGTTGGTCGCGTCCGGGGCGATCCCGCGCGAGACGAGGCGCGTGCGGCCGGTGCGGAGGTTGCGCACGAAGACGTCGGACGCGCTGTCGCCGTCGCCGGAGGCGAGGTTGGTGGCCGTCGACTGGAACGCGACGCAGCTCGGCCGGTGGCGGGTGGAGCCGTCGAGCGACGGGTTCGTCGACGCTCCGTCGGCCTGCGCGCCCGAGCTCGACACGCTCACGCGGGTCAGCGTGCCGGCGCCGGGCTGGTTGAGCCGCAGCCCGGCCGTGCCGCGCGGACGGCTCCACACGAACACGTCGGGCTGCCCGTTGGTGTCCCCGCGCACGAGGTTGTCGGCGGCCGAGTCGAACGCGGCGTAGCGCGTCTTGCGGTTGTCGCCCGAGACCGCCGGGTTGCCCGACGGGCCGTTCGGCGCGCCCAGGCCGGGATCGACCGAGATCGCCAGCGGGTTGGTGCCGAAGATCGCGGCCGGGGCCGACGGCGCGAGCGCGGCCGCCCCTGCGATCGTGGCGGCCAGAACGGGTATGACGCGTCGGGACATCACTCCGGTTTTCCCCCGATCAGCTCGTGGAATCGTCGGCGCCCTGACCGTAGCCGCCGCGCTCGGCGCCGCCGCCGTCGCCCCGGCCGCGGCGCCCGCCGCGCCGCTGCACGTCCTCGTCACCGACGACGACGGCGTGCACGCCGAGGGCATCGACACCCTGGCGCGCGGCCTGATGCGCCGGGCCGGCGTGCGGGTGACGATCGTGGCGCCGGCGACGAACCAGAGCGGCACCGCCGACCGCATGACCCGCGGCCGCGTGCGGACGCACCGCACGCGCACCCGCAGCGGCCTGCCGGCCGTGGCCGTGCACGGCACGCCCGCCCGGGCGGTCCGCCACGCGCTGCGGCGCGTCCTGCGCGGCGACCGGCCCGACCTCGTCGTGTCGGGCATCAACGACGGCGCCAACCCGGGGCCGATCGCGACCGAGGTGTCGGGCACCGTGGGCGCCGCCCGCTACGCCGCCCGCCGCGGCCTGCCCGCCCTGGCCACCAGCCAGGGCCGGCGCACCCGCGGCGCCACCCGGTACGGCGCCGCCCTGCGCATGACCCTGCGCTGGTTCGACGCCCACCGCGACGCGCTGCGCCCCGGCACCGTCACGAACCTCAACACGCCGTCGTGCTCGCGCGGCAGCCCGCGCGGCCTGCTGCGCACGGTCCTGGCGACCACGCTGCCGCCCGGCGTGCGGCGCTTCCGCTCGGTCGACTGCACGCGGCCGGCGACGCGCCCCGCCGACGACGTCTCGGCCTTCCTCGCCGGCTGGGCCACGGTCACCGGCGTGCCGCCGCGCTGACCGGCGCGGCTATCGTCCGCCGCCGTGAGCGAGCAGACCGTCGTGCGGTCGGTCGATCGGCGGCGGGTGAGCTCCCCGCTGGTCTTCGCCGTGCTCGGCGGGCTGAGCGCGTTCGGCCCGCTGTGCATGGACATGTACCTGCCCGGGCTGCCCGAGCTGAGCGACGACCTGTCCACGCCCGCGTGGGCGGCCCAGGCGACGATCAGCGTCTGCATGGCGGGCCTGGCCGCCGGCCAGATCGTGGCCGGCCCGATCAGCGACGCCCGCGGGCGGCGCGGCCCGCTGCTGGCCGGCGTGGGGCTGTTCACCCTCAGCTCGCTGCTGTGCGCGGTCGCGCCGAACATCGTGATCCTGCTCGTGCTGCGCCTCGTGCAGGGGCTCGCCGGCGCGGCCGGGATCGCGATCGCCCGCGCGATCGTGCGCGACCGCCACGACGACCCCACCCACGCCGCGCGCGAGTTCGCGATCCTCACCGTGATCAGCGGGGTCGCGCCGATCCTCGCGCCCAGCATCGGCGGCGCGATCCTCGAGGTCGGCGACTGGCGGGCGATCTTCGTCGTGCTCGCCGGCCTCGGCCTCGTGCTGCTGCTGGGCACCTGGCGCGGGATCCCGGAGACGCTGCCGCCCGCGCAGCGCCACGGCGGCGGCCTGGCCCAGACGGGCCGCGCGATCGCCACGCTCACCCGCGACCGCCGCTTCGTCGGGCTGAGCCTCGCGTGCGGCCTGTCGTTCGGCGCGATGGCGGTCTACATCGCCGGCTCGCCGTTCGTCCTCGAGGACCTGCACGGGATCTCGCCGACGGTCTTCGCCGTCATCTTCGGCGTCAACGCCACCGGCCTGATCGCCGCGAGCTGGATCGGCCGGGGGCTCGTCGCCCGCCTCGGCGCGCCCGCGCTGCTGGGCGGCGGCCAGGCGATGCAGGTCGCGGGCGGGGCGCTCGTGCTCGTGACCGTCATCGCCGACGCCGGCCTCGCGCCGCTGCTCGTGGGCCTGTTCCTGGTCGTGTCGGCGACCGGCGTGCTGGTCCCCAACGCGACCGCGCTGGCGATGGCCGACCACCCCGACATGGCGGGCAGCGCGTCGGGCCTCCTGGGGCTCGCCGCGTTCGGGCTGGGCGCGCTCCTGGCGCCGGTCGCGGGCGTCGCCGGGGAGAGCGCGCTGCCCATGGCGATCGCGATCTTCGCGGCCGCCACCGGGGGCGCGATCGCGCTCCGGGCGCTGCGGTGACGGCCGTAGCCTGTCCGTTGGGTGAGGGAAGTCCGGCCCATCGGGCGGGGCCGCCCGCCCCGTTGGTGTTTCAGGATTCCTGACATGGAGCGAGGGCTGCAGATGAAGAGCAACCTGGAGATCGCCCAGGAGGCGGTACTCCAGCCGATCGACGACATCGCCGCGGAGCTCGGGCTGCTGCCCGAGGAGGTCGAGCCGTACGGTCGCTACAAGGCCAAGATCACGCTGGACGCGCTGGACCGGCTGTCCGACCGGCCGCAGGCGAAGATCGTGTGCGTCGCGGGCATCAACCCGACGAAGGCCGGCGAGGGCAAGACGACCACCGCCGTCGGCCTCACGCAGGGGCTCGGGCACATCGGGCGGCGCCCGGTCCTGTGCCTGCGCGAGCCCTCGCTGGGCCCGGTGTTCGGCATGAAGGGCGGCGCCGCCGGCGGCGGCTACACGCAGGTGCTGCCGATGGAGGACCTCAACCTCCACTTCACCGGCGACATCCACGCGATCAGCGCGGCCAACAACCTGCTGGCGGCGATGATCGACGCGTCGATCCTGCACGGCAACCCGCATCAGCTCGACCCGCTGAGCGTGTCGTGGCGGCGGGCCGTGGACATCAACGACCGGGCGCTGCGCCAGATCACGATCGGCCTCGGCGGCCGTGCCAACGGCTACCCGCGCGAGACCGGCTTCGACATCACGGCCGCGTCGGAGGTCATGGCGATCCTCGCCGTGTCGCGCGACCTCGAGGACCTGCGCGCGCGGCTGGGCCGCATCACCGTCGGCTACACCTACGACGGCACCCCGGTCACCGCCGAGGACCTCAAGGCCGCCGGCGCGATGACCGTGATGCTCAAGGACGCGATCAAGCCGAACCTGATCCAGACGATCGAGGGCCAGCCGTGCCTCATGCACTGCGGCCCGTTCGCGAACATCGCGCACGGCAACTCGTCGCTGGTCGCCGACCTGATCGGCATGCGCCTCGGCGAGTACGTCATCACCGAGTCCGGCTTCGGGTCGGACATGGGGATGGAGAAGTTCTTCGACATCGTCTGCCGCGTCGGCGGGCTCGTGCCCAGCGCGGTCGTGCTCGTCTGCACGGTGCGGGCGCTGAAGCACCACGGCATCGGCGAGGACCGCGCGGCGCTGGAGCGGGGCATCCACAACCTGCGCCGCCACATCGAGATCGTCCGCGAGTTCGGCCTGCCGTGCGTCGTGGCGGTCAACCGCCGTCCCGGCGACGTCGACGACGAGCTGCAGTGGGTGCGCGAGCAGGCGCTCGAGTTCGGGGCCGACGCCGCCGAGCTCAACGAGGGCTTCGAGCGCGGCGGCGAGGGTGCCGCCGATCTCGCCCAGGCGGTCGTCGAGGCCTGCGAGAAGCCGGCCGACTTCCGGATGGTCTACCGCGACGAGGACCCGATCGTCCGCAAGATCGAGGCGGTCGCCCAGCGCGTGTACGGCGCCAAGGACGTGCTGCTGTACCCGGAGGCCGAGAAGAAGATCGCCCAGTTCGAGGCCGACGGGCTCGGCAACCTGCCGATCTGCATGGCCAAGACCCAGTACTCGCTGTCGGCCGACCCGAACCTGCTGAACGCCCCCGAGGGCTTCACGCTGCCGATCCGCGACGTGCGCGCCTACACGGGCGCCGGCTGGCTGGTGCCGCTGTGCGGCGACATCATGCAGATGCCGGGCCTGGGCAAGACCCCGGCCGCCCACAACGTGGACATCGAGGACGGCCGCATCGTCGGGCTGTTCTGAGCGTCGCGCGCGGCCGTCGGGGGGCGATAGCCTCGCCGCCCGATGGCCGCGCTCGACCAGCCGATCGTCGCCGGCGTCGTCCTGGCCGGCGGGCGCTCCTCCCGGATGGGGCGCCCGAAGGCGTCCCTGGAGTGGAACGGCACGAGCCTGCTCGCGCACGTGACCGCCACGGTCGGCGCCGTCGTCGACGGGCCGGTCGTGGTCGTGGCGTCGCCCGGGCAGGAGCTGCCGGCGCTGCCCGACGGCGTGCGGCGCGTCGACGACCCGCAGGAGGGCCTGGGCCCGATGCAGGGGATCGCGACCGGGCTGGAGGCCGTGCGGGCGCACGCGCCGGTCGCGTTCGTGACCGCCACCGACATGCCGCTGCTGCACCCGGCGTTCGTGCGCCGCGTCGTCGGCCTGCTCGGCGACGCCGACGTCGCGATGCCGATGGTCTACGGGCGCCGCCAGACGCTCGCCGCCGCCTACCGCACCGCGGTCGCGGGCGTCGCGCGCGAGCTGGTGGCCGAGCTGCAGCTCAACCCCGGGCGGCTGCTGGAGCGCTGCCGCGTCGTGTGGCTCGACGAGCCGGTGCTCCTGGCCGACCCCGAGCTCGGCGCCGCCGACCCGCACCTGGACTCGGTGACGAGCATCGACACGCCCGACGACTACGCGGCGGCGCTGGCCCGCGCGGCCGCGGGCGCGTAGGCGGGCGCGCCCATCTCGGCGTCGAGCTCGAGCGGGCGGAACAGGCCGCGCAGCTCCGACACCACGGGCGACTGCTGACCGCCGGCGGCGGTCACGAGGCCGACGACGTGCTCGACGCTGGGCTCGACCAGCGGCACGGCGCGCAGCCCGGACGGCAGCGGGTGCACGCGCAGCCACGACTGGGCGACGACCGCGGCCAGGCCGGCGCGCGCGTGCGCGACGAGCGTGGAGATCGAGTTCGTGACGACGACCGCGTCGGGCCGCGCGCCGGCGGCGGCGAACGCGCCGTCGACGATGCGCCGGTGCTGCATGTCGTCGGTCAGCAGGCACAGCGGCATCTCGGCCGCCTCGCGCCAGCCGATCACGGCGGTCTCGGGCGGCAGCGTGGCGGCGGGGGACACGAGCAGGTACGTCTCGCGCCACAGGCCGAGCGAGTCGACGTCGGACAGCGGCTCGTTGTCGAGGTAGGTGAGCCCGGCGTCCAGCTCGCCGGCGGCGAGGCCCTGGGCGATCTCGCGCGAGCTCATCGAGCGCAGCGCCACGCGCATGCGCGGGTGGTGGTGGCGGAAGCGCCCGGTGACGATCGTCGTCGCCGACAGCGAGGTGGGGATCGCGCCCAGGCGCAGCGTGCCCGCCATGCCGCTGCGCAGCCGGTCGACCTCCTGGGAGAGCGCCTGCACGTCGGTCAGCGCGCGGCGCGCCCAGACGAGGACGCGCTCGCCCTCCTCGGTGAAGCCCTGGAAGCGGCCGCTGCGGCGGACGAGCGGCAGGCCGAGCTCGCGCTCGAGCGCGCGGATCGCGGTCGACAGCGCCGGCTGGGAGACGTGGCAGGCGCGCGCCGCGTCGCCGAAGTGGCGCTCGCGATCGAGCGCCACGAGGTACTCGAGCTGGCGGAGCTGCATCGCAGGCAGCATGATAAACGGCGTTTATCGGATCATCCACCAGATTGGTTGGCGCCGATCGGTGCGGCGGGCCATCATGCGCTCGGAGAGAGATGTCGAAGAACCTCGTCGAGCTGATCCGCCGCCACCACGAGCAGGGCGCGCCCACGGCGCTGGAGGTCCTGAAGGCGGCGATCGACGACCACGGGACGATCACCGACGATGATCGCCGGGTCGCCGCCGAGCGCTCGGGCCTGCCCGAGGCGACCGTCTACGGCATCTCCACCTTCTACGACGACCTCGTCCACCCGCGCGGGCGCCGCCACGTCCGCGTCTGCACCGGCACCGCCTGCTTCGCGGCCACCGGCGACGCGCACGTCGACGCGGTGCGCGAGGGTCTGGGCCTCGAGATCGGCGAGCGCAGCGCCGACGGCGAGACCTCGCTGGCCGAGACGGTCTGCCTCGGGTTCTGCCACAGCTCGCCGGCCGTGCGCGTCGGCGACGTCGTCGACGCGGGGCCCGGCGTGGTCGAGCGCGTCCTCGCGGGCACCGAGCGCGACGCGTCCGAGCCCGACCCGGTCAGCCTGCTGCCCGAGCCGGTCCTCACCGTGCCCTCCCGCTGGGAGGGGCTGCGCGCCGCGCTCCGGCGCGGCGACGCCGAGGCGACGCTCGAGGACGTCAAGGCCGCCCAGGTCCGCGGCCGCGGCGGCGCCGGCTTCCCCGCCGGTATGAAGTGGCAGTTCGCGCGAGCCTCCAAGGCCGAGCGCAAGTTCATCGTGGCCAACGGCGACGAGGGCGACCCGGGCTCCTACATCGACAAGTGGCTCATGGAGCGCAACCCCGCGCTCCTGCTCGAGGGCATGGCGATCGCCGGCTTCGTCGTCGGCGCCGACCACGGCTTCGTGCTGTGCCGCTCGGAGTACCCGCTGTCCAAGCCCGCGCTGGAGGCCGCCGCCGCGCAGGCGCGCGCCGAGGGCCTGCTCGGCGACGACATCCTCGGCAGCGGCTTCTCGTTCGACGTCACGATCGTCGAGGGCGCCGGCTCCTACGTCGTCGGCGAGGAGACCGCGCTGCTGGCCTCGCTGCAGGGGCTGCGCGGCACCGTCTCCGCCCGCCCGCCGTTCCCCGCCGAGCGCGGCGTCCACGGCCTGCCGACGGTCGTCAACAACATCGAGACGCTGTGCAACGTGCCGTTCATCGCCAGCCGCGGCGTCGACGCGTACCGCGACCTGAGCCCCGGCGCGACCCCGGGCAGCAAGCTCGTCAGCTTCAACGAGCGCTTCGCGCGGCCCGGCCTCTACGAGGTGCCGTTCGGCATGACGATGCGCGAGCTGTGCGAGGACGTGGCCGGCGGCCTCGTCGACGGGCACGAGATCAAGGCGCTGCAGATCGGCGGCCCGCTGGGCGGCATCCTGCCCGCCTCCAAGCTCGACACGCCGTTCGACTTCGACGAGCTCGCCGCCGAGGGCTGCATGGTCGGCCACGGCGGGATCGTCGCCTTCGACGAGACCACCGACATGCGCGAGCTGGCCCGCCACCTGCTGCACTTCGGCGCGTCCGAGAGCTGCGGCAAGTGCTTCCCGTGCCGGATCGGCCTGGAGCGCGCGCACGAGATGTTCGTCGCCGACGCGCCGGTCGACCGCGAGCGCCTCGAGGCGCTGCTGGAGACGCTGGAGCTGGGCTCGCTGTGCGCCCACGGCGGCGGCATGCCGGCGCCGATCCGCTCGCTGCTGGCGCACTGGCCCGACGAGCTGGGGCTGGCGGTCGCATGACGTCGCTGACGATCAACGGCACGCCGATCGACGTCGAGCCCGGCACGACGATCCTCGACGCGGCCCGCGCGCTGGGCGAGACGATCCCGACGCTGTGCTTCGACGAGCGCCAGGACCCGTTCGGCGCCTGCCGCGTGTGCATGGTCGGCGTCGAGGGTGCGCCCGGCCCGCTGCCGGCGTGCACGACGCAGGTGCGCGAGGGCATGGTCGTCGACACGCGCGACGCGACCGCGCGCCGCGTGGCCGGCGCGGTCGTCGAGCTCGTGCTGTCCGAGCTGCCCGAGCCGCCCGCCTCGCACACCGAGCTGGCAGCGGTCGCGCGCCAGCTCGACGTGACGGACACCCGCTGGCCGGGCAGAGTCCACGAGAGGCACCATGACGACCGCCACCCCTACCTGGCGCTGCGCCACGAGCTGTGCATCTCGTGCGGCCGCTGCGTGCGCGCCTGCGACGAGGTGCAGGGCACGTTCGCGCTCACCGCGACCGGTCGCGGCTTCGACGCCAACATCGCCGCCGGGATGGACCAGGGCTTCCTGGACTCGGCCTGCGTGTCGTGCGGCGCCTGCGCGGACACCTGCCCGACCGGCGCCATCACCGAGCTGTCCCTGCTGGACCTCGCTCCCGAACCCCTTCACGAGGTGACGACTTCATGAGCGACGCTCGCTTCGACTCGACCGTGACCACCACCTGCGGGTACTGCGGCGTCGGCTGCCGGCTGGAGGCGCACACCCGCGGCGGCAAGGTCGCGGCGATCAGCCCGGCGCTCGACGGCCCCGCCAACCTGGGCCACACGTGCGTGAAGGGCCGCTTCGCCCACCAGTTCACGCGCAACCGCGAGCGCCTCACCGCGCCGCTCATCAAGGAGAACGGCGAGTTCCGCATCGCGACGTGGGAGGAGGCGATCGACCGCGTCGCCACGGAGCTGACCCGCATCAAGGGCCAGCACGGGCCCGACGCGATCGCCGGCCTGGCGTCGTCGCGCGCGACGAACGAGGACTGCTTCGTGATGTCGCGGCTGATGCGCGCCGCGATCGGCACCAACAACCTCGACAACTGCTCGCGCGTCTGCCACTCGCCGACGTCGTTCGCGCTGCGCAAGGCGTTCGGCCTGTCGGGCGCGACCGGCTCGTTCGCCGACATCGACCGCGCGGACGCCGCGATCATCATCGGCTCCAACCCGAGCGCGGCGCATCCCGTCGCGGGCGCGCGCATCAAGCAGGCGGCGCTGCGCGGCATGAAGCTCGTGACGATCGACCCGCGCCGCATCGAGCTGGCCGACTACGGCGTGCTGCACCTGTCGCCGCGCCCGGGCACGAACGCCGCCGTCATGCTCGGCCTCGCCCACGTCGTGCAGCGCGACGGGCTGATCGACCGGGCGTTCATCGAGGCGCGCACCGAGGGCTTCGAGTCCGCGTCGGCGCTGATGGAGGACTACACGCCGGCCGACGTCGAGCGCATCTCCGGCGTCCCCGCCGCCGACATCGAGGCGGCCGCGCACATCTACGCGGAGGCCGGCGAGGCGTGCATCATCTGGGGCCTCGGCGTCACCGAGCACAAGTACGGCTCGGAGGTCGTGCAGCTCATCTGCAACCTGGCGCTGATGACCGGCAAGGTCGGCCGGCCCGGCTCCGCGCTGCTGCCGATGCGCGGCCAGAACAACGTGCAGGGCTCGTCCGACATGGGCGCGCTGCCCGACACCTACAGCGACTACCGCCCGGTGTCCGACGAGCCGACGGCGCGCGCGTTCGAGGAGCGCTGGGGCGTCCCGCTCTCGCGCGAGAAGGGCTACACGATCCCGCAGATGTTCGACGCGGCCGTCGCCGGCGACCTGAAGGCGATGTACATCTTCGGCGAGGACCCGGCGCAGACCGATCCGAACACCCACCACGTGATCGAGGCGCTCGAGTCGCTGGAGTTCCTGGTCTGCCAGGACATCTTCGAGACCGAGACGACGAAGTACGCCGACGTGATCCTGCCGGCGGCCGCGTTCCTGGAGAAGCAGGGGACGTTCACGAACGCCGAGCGCCGCGTGCAGCTCGTCATGCCGGCGATCGACCCGCCGGGCGGCGCGAAGACCGACTTCGAGATCCTCACGACGGTGTCGCGCGCGCTCGGGCACGAGATGGGCTACTCGGGCCCGGAGGACGTGCTCGCCGAGATCTCGGCCCTGACCCCGAGCTTCGCCGGCATCACCTACGAGCGGCTCGGGCGCACGGGCCTGCAGTGGCCGGTCGCCCCGGACGGCACCGACGCGCCGATCCTCTACCGCGAGCGCTTCGAGAAGCCCGACGGCAAGGCCCGGTTCGCGACGCTGCCGTACCGCCCGCCGGGGTCGGAGGCCAGCGAGGAGTTCCCGCTGATCCTCGTCACCGGCCGGCGCCTGGAGCACTACAACGCCGGCACGATGACGCGGCGCACCGCGAACCTCGAGCTGCTGCCCAACGAGGTGCTGGAGATCCACCCCGACGACGCCGCGCGGCTGTGGATCTCCGACGGCGACCTCGTGTCGGTGCGCAGCCCGTACGGGCGCATCGAGGTCGAGGCGGAGGTGACCGACCGCATCGAGCCGGGCCACGTGTTCACCGCCTTCCACTTCCCCGAGGTGCGCACGAACGCGCTGATCGGGCCGTCGGCCGACGTCAACACGTCGTGCCCGGAGTACAAGGTGATGGCGGTCGACGTGCGACCGGTCTCCGAGGAGCCGGCGCGGACGCCCGCGCTGGCCGCCGGCGACTGACCGGGGCGACGCGATGGGCGTGATCGACGAGCGGATGGTCGCCGTCGTCGCCCACGACGGCGGCCGCGACGAGGTGGCCGTCGAGGAGCCGCTGGAGATCCGCGTCGACGGCGAGCCGCTGACCGTCACGATGCGCACGCCCGGCCACGACGAGGAGCTGGCGCTCGGCTTCCTGTACGGCGAGGCGCTGATCGACGGCCCCCGCCGCGCGGGCCTCACCGAGGACTTCGCCAACAACACGATCGAGGTCGAGGGGCCGCTGGCCCGCGACCCGGGCGCGCGGCGCTTCTACACGACGTCGTCGTGCGGGGTGTGCGGCAAGGGCTCGCTCGAGGAGGTGGCGGTGCACGCGCCACCGCTGCGGCCCGGCCCGGTGGTGCCGCGCGCGCTGCTGGCCGACCTGCCCGAGCGCCTGCGCCAGCCGACGTTCGACCGCACCGGCGGGATGCACGCGACCGGCCTGTTCGACGCCGAGGGCGAGCTGCTGATCGTCCGCGAGGACGTCGGCCGCCACAACGCGATGGACAAGGTGATCGGCCGCGCGCTGCTGGACGGCCTCGTGCCGCTCCACGGCCACGTCCTGTGCGTGAGCGGCCGCCTGTCGTTCGAGCTCGTGCAGAAGGCGGCCGTGGCCGGCGCCCCGATCCTCGTCGGCGTGGGCGCCCCGACCTCCCTGGCCGTCGACCTCGCCGCCGACCGCGGGCTCACGCTCTGCGGGTTCGCGCGCGGGGGTCGCGTGAACGTGTACACGGCGCCAGAGCGGGTCGCGGAGTAGGCCCGCGGCGAGGGCACGCCCCACGCGCCCTCGGTGATGCCGTTCCCGAGCCGCCGCAAACACGGCGCGGCAAGTGAGCGGCAAGCGAGCGACACGGGCGGGCAAGCGCCCGGCAACCACCCGTCGAGAGAGTCGCCGCCATGACCGCTCTCGACATCATCACCACCATCTCCGCCACCTCCGTCGACGCGCTGCGACGCCGCGTCGAGGGTCCCGTCTTCGGCCCCGAGGACGAGGGGTGGGACGCCGCCCGCGCGGCGTGGAACCTGGCCGTCGACCAGCAGCCCACGGCCGTCGTGGTCCCGCACAGCGCCGACGACGTCGTCGCCGCCGTCCGGGTCGCGCGCGCCCACGGGCTGCGCGTCACCGCGCAGGTCACCGGCCACAACGCGTCGGCCTACGCGTCGCTGGACGACACGATCCTGCTGCGCATGACCGAGCTGCGCGACGTCGAGATCGATGCCGCCGGCCGCCGGGCCCGCGCGGGCGCCGGCTGCGAGTGGCGCGACGTCGTCATGCCCGCGAGCGAGCACGGGCTGGCCGCGCTGGCCGGCTCGTCGCCACAGGTGAGCGTCGTCGGCTACGCGCTGGGCGGCGGCATCGGGTGGCTGGCCCGCAGGCACGGCCTGGCCGCCGGCCGCGTGACCCTCGGGCGCGTCGCGGCCCCACGCGGCCGCGGCGCGCCGCCTCATGTCCCCGGGTCGAGCCGGCGGAGCTGGCGGAACGCGGGGGTCAGCGCGTCGAACAGCGAGTCGAACACCGGGCGCAGCTCCGCGTAGGTCTCGGCCGCCTCGGCGCCGGGCTCCACGCGGTCCTCGATCTCGATGAGGTCGGCCGCCCGCTCGATCGACTCGATCACCCCGAGCGCCTCCATGCCCAGCAGCGCGGCGCCGAACCCGGAGCCCTCGTGCCCGGCCGGGAAGCCGACCTCCATGCCGAGCGTGTCGGCGAGGATCTGGCGCCACAGGTCGCTGCGCGCGAACCCGCCGGTCGCGCGGATCTCGCGCACCTCGTTGCCGGCCTCGCGCACCGACGCGAGCACGAGCGCGAGCTGCTGGCACACGCCCTCGACCGCGGCGCGGATCAGGTGCCCGCGCCCGTGGCCGCGCGTCAGCCCGACGTACGCGCCGCGCGGCAGCGCGCTCCACTGCGGCGCCCGCTCGCTCAGCAGGTAGGGGAGCATGATCAGCCCCTCGCTGCCCGGCGGCACCTCGCCGGCGAGCGCCATCAGCTCGTCCTCGGCGTGGTCACCCAGGTCGGGCGCCAGCGACTCGCCCGCCCACTGCAGCACGACGCCGCCGTTGTTGATCGCGCCGCCGACCGCCCACCGCTCGGGGGTCAGCGCGTAGCAGAACACCCGGCCCGCGGGATCGGTCGTCGGGGCCTCGACCATCACGCGCAGCGCCCCGCTCGTGCCGATCGAGCACGCGGCCACGCCCGGGCGCACCGCGCCGACGCCGAGGTTGGCCAGCGGCCCGTCGGCGGCGCCCGCGACGACGGGCGTGCCGCGCGGCAGGCCCACGTCGGCGGTCAGCTCCAGCACCTCCTTGGACGGGACGAGGCGCGGCAGCCGGTCGGCCTCGATCCCGGCCAGCGACAGCGCCTCCGGATCCCAGTCGAGCCGCCGGATGTCCAGCAGCCCGGTGCCCGACGCCATCGAGTGGTCGGTCACGAGCTCGCCGGTGAGCGCCTGCAGCACGAGCGCCTTCACCCCCGCGAACGAGCGGGCGGCGCCGAACGTCTCGGGGTCGTGCTCGCGCAGCCAGCACAGCTTGGCCAGCGGCGCCATCGGGTGCAGCGGGGTGCCGGTGCGCTCGTGCAGCTCGAAGTGCTCGGACCGCAGCCGCTCGGCCTCCTCGACCGCGCGCGTGTCGGCCCACGTCATCAGCGGCATCAGCGGCCGGCCGTCGGCGTCGAGCGCGGTCAGCCCGTGCATCGCGCTGCTGATCGACAGGCCCGCGATCTCGCAGCTCGTGCGGCCCGCCTCGGCCACGGCGTCGGCGATCGCCCGCAGCGTCGCGTCGACGATCGCCTCGGGGTCGAGGACGGCGGCGCCGGGCTCCGGGTCGGTCAGCTCGTAGCCGTGCTCGCCGTGGCCGTGCTCGTCGCCGTCGACGTCGAACGCGGTCGCCTTCGCGCTCGTCGTCCCGACGTCGACGCCGATGACGACCTGCGTCATACGAGGAGATCCACCACGAGCACGAGCACGAGTCCCACCACGGAGATGATCGTCTCCATGATGGACCACGTCTTGATCGTGTCCGCGACGCTCATCCCGAAGTACTGGTTGATGAGCCAGAAGCCGGCGTCGTTGACGTGCGAGAAGAAGACCGAGCCGGCGCCGATCGCGAGCACGAGCAGCTCGAGGTTCACGTCCGCGCCGGTCGACTGGACGATCGGCGCCATGATGCCCGCGGCGGTCACGATCGCGACGGTGGCCGAGCCGGTCGCCAGGCGGATCAGCACCGCGATCAGCCAGCCGAGGATCAGCAGCGAGATGTCGATCGACTCGACCGCCTCGCCGAGCGCGTCGCCGATGCCGCTGTCGATCAGCACCTGCTTGAACGCGCCGCCGGCGCCGATGATCAGCAGGATCGCGGCGGCCGGCGCGAGGCTCTCGCCCATGAACGAGCCGAGCTGGGAGCGCGAGAAGCCGCGCGACAGGCCGAACGTCCACATCGCGACGATCACGCCGATCAGCAGCGCGATGATCGGGTCGCCGATGAAGTCGGCCCAGTCGCGCAGCGCGTCGCCCTCGTCGAGCGTGACGTCGGCGAGCGTGCGCAGCAGCATGATCGCGACCGGCAGCAGGATCGTGAACACGACGACCGGGACCGACGGCGGGTTCTCGCTCTCGGTGTCCTTGGCGACCTGGTCGATCAGGTCCTGCGGCGGGTCGGCGTGCGCCCAGTGGGTGGCGAACCGCGCGAACACCGGGCCGGCGATGATCACGGTCGGGATCGCGATCGCGAACCCGTAGAGCATCGTGATCCCGAGGTCGGCGTTGAGGGCCTCGATGCCGATCAGCGGCCCGGGATGCGGTGGGAGCAGCGCGTGGAGGACCGACAGGCCGGCCAGCGCCGGCAGGCCGACGAGCAGGTAGGCGTTGCCGCTGCGCTCCCCGCCCGACGACTGCTGGACGCGGCGGGCGACGACGAAGATGATCGGGATCAGCAGCACGACGCCGATCTCGAAGAACAGCGGGATGCCGACGATGTAGGCGATCAGCGCCATCGCCCACGGGATCCGCTGCGGGCCGGTGCGGTCCAGCACCGCGGACGCGAGGCGGTCCGCGCCGCCGGACTCGGCCAGCAGCTTGCCGAGCATCGTCCCGAGCGCGAGCACGAGCCCGACGCTGCCGAGCGTGTCGCCGGCGCCCGCGGTGATCGACTCGATCAGCTTCGGCGGGTCGACGCCCGCCAGCAGCCCCATCGTCAGCGCGCCCAGCAGCAGCGCGATGAACGCGTGGACCTTCAGCCACGCGACGAGCCCGACGACGACCCCGATCGCCAGCACCGCGTAGAGGACGAGCTCGGTGTCGTGGCTGTCCCACATCGCGCCGCCAGGCTGCCCGTCAGGGCTGCGACGCAAACGCCAGCGCGGCGGCCAGCTCGTCGCGCGAGCCGACGTCGAGCTTGCGGTACGCGCTGGTGAGGTGCGTCTCCACCGTGCGGCGGGTGACGAACAGCGTCTGGGCGATCTCCGGGTTGGAGCGCCCCGCCGCCGCCAGCTCGGCGACGCGGCGCTCCGACGGCGTCAGCGCCTCGGCCCCGCTGAGGCGCGTGCGGCGCGGCCGGGCGCCCGTGGCGCGCAGCTCCGCGTCGGCGCGCGCGGCCAGCGCGCCGGCGCCGGCGGCGACCGCCGCGTCGAGCCCCTCGCGCAGCGGCCCGCGCGCGTCGCGCCGGTGCCCCGCGCGCCGCAGCGCGGCGCCGAGGTCGACGAGGCAGCGGGCGCGCTCGACCGGCGCCTGCTCGGGCGTGACGCCGGCGACCGCCTCCCGCAGGCCCTCGATCGCCGCGTCGCCGCCGGCCGCCAGCGCCGCGGCCCGCCGGGCGACCGCGAGCGCGCGCGGCGCCCCGAACCCCTCGGCGAGCGCCACCTCGCGGCCCGCCAGCTCGCGCGCGCGGTCCACCTCGCCGAGCGCCAGCAGCGCCTCCGCGGCGGTCGACCGCCACGGCAGCACGGTCGGGTTGGGCGCCTGCCAGGCGTCCTGGCGGCGCCCGGCCTCCAGCACGTCGTCGAGGCCCTCGCGCACCTCGCCGCGCGCGATCCGCAGGCGGCCGCGGCTGAACAGGACCGGGATGAAGAACACGTTGTCGGGCAGCTCGCCCGCCGTCAGCGGGACGCGGCGCAGCGTCTCCTGCGCGGCGTCGAGCTCGCCCTGCTCGACGAGCGCGTCCACGAGCACGCCGACCGCCATCGGCAGCCCCAGCGCCCAGCCGTGGGCCTCCGACGCGTCGACCGACGCCTGCGCGTGGGCGCGGCCGGCGACCGGGTCGCCGCGGCGGTTGGCGGCGTCGGCGCGGAAGCAGGACGCGATCGCGAACCCGAGCGCCGAGCCGCGGCTGTGCGCCTCCTCGAGCACCGCGGCGAAGATCGCGTCGACCTCGGCGAAGCACTCGCACAGCGTCAGCGTGTTCGTCGCCAGGTAGAGCGTGGGCGAGTCGCTCGTCTCGGCGGCCAGCAGCGCGCCGTCGCCGAGCGCGCGGCGGGCGAGCGCGGCCGCCTCGGGCGCCGGCCGGCCGGCGAGCGCGTGCTCGTAGGCGACGTTGGCCAGCCAGAGCGGGTCCTCGGGGTCGGCGGGCGGCACGCGCATGCGCTCCAGCGACAGCGCGCGCGTCGACAGGTCCAGGCGCGCCGCCGAGATCAGCTCGGTCTGCAGGCGCTCGATGGCGGCGGCGTCGGCGCCCGGCTCGGCCGCCGCCCGGTCGCACACGTCGACGCCCTCGGGCAGGCGGCCCTGCATGATCAGCGCGCGCCCGAGCTCGAGCGCGACGCCGCTGCGGCGCGGCGGGTCGTCCTCGAGGTCCCACGCCTCGCGCAGCACGTCGACGGCGTCGGGCTCGAACACGAGCGCCAGCGCGGAGCCGAGGTCGCGCAGCAGCGCGGGGCGCAGCCCGGGCGGCGGGCCCTCGTCGAGCGCGCGGCGCAGGCAGGCGACCGCCCGCTCGGGCGCGCCGCGGCGGCGCGCGGCGACGGCGGCCTCGCGCAGCACGTCGATCGCCCACGGCTCGCCGCTGCGCTCGGCCCGCAGCAGGTGCATCGCGGCGACCTCGGGCGCGGTGGCGGCGAGCAGCCGGGCGGCGCGCAGGTGGTCGCGGGCGCGGCGGGCCGCGCCGAGGTCCTCGTAGACGGCCTCGCGCACGATCGGGTGCGAGAAGCGCGGCTCGGGACCGGGCGTGAGCAGCTCCGCGGCGGCGAGCCGGTCGGCGGTGTCGGGCGCCGTGTCGTCGTCGATGCCGGCCAGCGCCGCGACCGTGTGCAGCGGCACGCCCTCGCCGAGCACGGCCACCGCCCGCGCCAGCTCCGCCGCGTCCGGTCCCAGCGCGGCGATGCGGCCGAGCGCCGCGTGCGCGACGCTCTCCAGGCCCAGGCGCGCCAGGCGCGTCGCGGCGGCGTCGTCGGCGGGGATAGCGTCGGCGGCGATCGCGTCCAGCAGCGCCGTCAGGTAGAGCGGGTTGCCGGCGGTCACCTCGGCGCAGCCGGCGCAGAACGCGTCGGTCGCCTCCGGATGCTCGGCGCGCACGCGCGCGGCGACCGCGGCGGGCGTCAGCGCGCGCGGCGACACGCGCCGGGCGCCGCGGGCCAGGCCCTCCAGCGCGGCCGCGTCGGTCGGCTGCGCCCCGGCGCGGGCGGCGACGACGAGCGCCGCGGGCACCCCGTCCAGGCGCGCGGCGAGGTAGGCGAGGAAGCGGAGGCTGGCCGGGTCGGCGTCGTGGGCGTCGTCGACGAGCACGAGCACGGGCGCGCGGGCGGCGAGCGCGAGGACGAGCGTGTGCAGCCCGTGCAGGAGCGGGAGCGTCGGGTCGGCGGCCGGCGGCGGCAGCTCGCCCGCCAGCAGCGCGCGCGCCAGGCCCGGCACCGCCTCGCGCTCGTCCGGCGGCAGGGTGGCGAGCGGGCGGGCCAGCAGCGCGACCGCGCACCCGTACGGCAGCTCGCGCTCCAGCGTCGAGCCGGTCGCGCGCAGCACGGTCGTCCCGCCCGCCGCCGCGCGGGCGGCGACCTCGCGCAGGAGCTGCGTCTTGCCGATCCCGGCCGGGCCCTCGACGAGGACGCGCGCGTCCTCGCCCCGTCCGTCCCGCGCCGCCGCCAGCGCGTCGTCGAGCGCCCGGAGCTCGTCGTCGCGCTCCAACAGCGCCGCCATCGGTCCCGCCCCCATCGCCCTGGCAGTATCCCGGTGTCTCAGATGGAGGCGCAAGGTTCGTGGTGGCTCCACGATGCGCGCCGACCCGGCGCCGCCGACCATTGGACGCATGGACGAGCCGTCGCCCCGTCGCGTCGTCGTGGTCCTCGACCCCGGCCCCGGGCCCATCAGCGGCCGGCTCGAGCTGCCCGACGCGCCGCCGCGGGCGTTCGCGGGGTGGCTGGAGCTGTGCGCGGTGCTCGACGAGGCGCGCGGCGCCGGCGCCCCCGAGCCGCCGGAGCGTCGCGGCTGACCGACCGGTTTCCGGCGCCGATCCACTACTGTCGCTGGTCGTGTCGCCCCGCACCGCCTCGCAAGGTCCCCGCCGCGTGCGCATCCTCGGCGCGGGCGGCACGATCGCCATGGCGGGCAACGGCGGCGACGGCACGTCGGCCACGCCGGCGCTCGACGCCGAGCAGCTCGTCGCGGCGATCCCCGGCCTCGACTCGCGCGACGGGCTCGAGGCGCGGACGGTCGTCAACCTGCCCAGCGCGCACCTGACGCTCGCCGACATCCTGCTGATCTGCCGCGAGGCGCGCGACGCCGCCCGCCGCGGCGTCGGCGTCGTCGTCACGCACGGCACCGACGCGCTCGAGGAGACGGCGATGCTGTGCGACGTCATCCACGACGCCGAGGCGCCGATCGTCTTCACCGGCGCGATCCGCCCGGCCAGCGCGCCCGGCGCCGACGGCCCCGCCAACCTGCTCGACGCCGTGTCGGTCGCCGCCAGCCCCGAGGCGGCCGGGATGGGCGTCCTCGTCGTGTTCGGCGGCGAGATCCATCACGCGCGCTGCGCCCGCAAGACCGACACGACCTCGCTGACGGCGTTCTCGTCGCCCCAGACCGGCCCCGTCGGCCGCGTCACCGAGGGCCACCCGACGCTGTGGTCGCGGCTGCCGCGCAACCCGCCGCTCGACCCGCCCGACCTCGACCGCCGCGTGCTCGTCGTCCCGACCGGCGCCGGCGACGACGGCACGCTCGCCCGCGCCGCGCTGGAGACCGAGCCCGACGGCGTGGTCATCGGGACGCTCGGCGCCGGCCACCTCGCGCCCGAGGTCATGCAGATCTGGGCCGACGCCGCGGAGCGCATCCCGGTCGTCGCCTACTGCCGCCCCGAGCGCGGGGTCGTCCTCACCGGCACCTACGGCTACGCCGGGTCCGAGCGCGACCTGCGCGAGACGGGGATCATCCCGGTCGGCTTCCTGTCGCCCCAGGCCGCGCGCATGAAGCTGCTCGCCTGCGTCGCGAGCGGCCTCTCGATCGACGAGGTGCGGTGGGCGTTCAGGCAGGACGACGGGTAGTCCTCGCCCAGGGGGCTCGGACTCCCGTAGCGAGTGTTCGCCTTGACGGCGAAACTCGCGGGGCTCGTGTCTGACAGTGCGTTGATTTCGGTTGGGGTGCGCGGTGTGCGACGCTCCGCTGGATGACCCGCATCCCCGCCGCTCCCGCCGAGCCGTACGCACCGGACCCCGGCCGCTACGACGGCCGCATGCCCTACCGCCGCTGCGGGCGCAGCGGCCTGCAGCTCCCGGCGATCTCGCTGGGGCTGTGGCACAACTTCGGCGACGACCGGTCGCTCGGCGACCAGCGCGCGATCCTCCGCCGCGCGTTCGACCTCGGCATCACCCACTTCGACCTCGCCAACAACTACGGGCCGCCCTACGGCGCCGCCGAGGAGAACTTCGGCCGCCACCTGCGCGACGACTTCCGCCCGCTGCGCGACGAGCTGATCATCTCGACGAAGGCCGGCTACGACATGTGGCCCGGGCCGTACGGCGAGTGGGGCTCGCGCAAGTACCTGCTCGCCTCGCTGGACCAGTCGCTGAAGCGGATGGGCCTCGACTACGTCGACATCTTCTACAGCCACCGCTTCGACCCCGACACGCCGCTGGAGGAGACGTGCGGCGCGCTCGACGCCGCCGTCCGCCAGGGCAAGGCGCTCTACGTCGGCATCTCCTCCTACTCGGGCGCGCGCACGCGCGAGGCGGCCGCGATCCTGCGCGAGCTCGGCACCCCGCTGCTCATCCACCAGCCGTCCTACTCGATGCTCAACCGCTGGATCGAGGAGGACCTCCTCGACGTGCTCGGCGAGGAGGGCGTCGGCGCGATCGTGTTCTCGCCGCTCGCGCAGGGGATGCTCACCGACAAGTACCTCGACGGCATCCCCGACGACGCCCGCGTGCGCCGGTCCCCGTACCTGTCGGAGGACATGCTCGCCGCCGAGACGCTCGAGCGCATCCGCGCGCTGAACGAGATCGCCCGCGAGCGCGGGCAGACGCTCGCGCAGATGGCGGTCGCCTGGACGCTGCGCGACCCGCGCGCCACGTCCTCGCTGATCGGCGCCAGCAGCGTGCAGCAGCTCGAGGACACCGTCGGCGCGGTCGCCCGCCTCGACTTCGGCGACGACGAGCTGGCCGCCATCGACCGCCACGCCGTCGAGGCCGGCATCAACCTGTGGGAACCGTCCAGCAGCGCGTGACCGCGGGGCCGCAGGCTTGATCGCGGCTCTCACCGCGCTCGCGGCAGCCGGGCTGTGGGGCACGTCCGACTTCCTCGGCGGCCTGTTCTCGCGCGGCCGCTCGGCCGTGATCGTCCTCGGCGTCGCCCAGGCCGCCGGCCTCGTCGCGATCGCGCTCGTGATGGTCGTCTGGGCGGGCCCGTTCCCGGGCACGGCGATCCTGCTGCCCAGCCTGCTGGCGGGCTCCGTCGGCCTCGGCGTGCTCGCGCTGTACCGGGCGCTGGCGATCGGGCCCATGAGCGTCGTCGCGCCGCTGGGCGCGCTCGCCGCCGTCGTCCCCGTGGTCGTCGGCGTCGCCGGCGGGGACCGCGTCAGCGTGCTGCAGGCGGTCGGGATGGCCGCCGCCGTCGTCGGCTGCTTCCTGGCCGCCCGCGCGCCCTCCGACGAGCCCGCGCCGGCGCCCGGGTCGCGGGCCGGCATCGCCTACGCGCTGGTGGCGGCGCTGCTGATCGGCCTCGGCTTCGTCGGCCTCGAGGACGCCGCCGACGAGGACGTCCTGTGGGGCCTGGGGCTCTCGCGCGCCGTCGCCGTCGTCGCGCTCGTCGTGGCGACGATCGTCGTCGCGGTCCGCGGCACGCCGGTCGCCGGCCAGATCGCCCCGCTGGCGCCGCTCGTCGTCGTCGGGCTGCTCGACATGTCGGCCAACGGGCTGTTCGCGTACGCGTCGACGCTCGGGCTGCTGTCGGTCACGAGCGTGCTGTCGTCGGTCTACCCGGTGGCGACCGTGCTGCTTGCCCGGGTGGTCCTGCACGAGCGGATGGTCCGCCCGCAGGTGGCCGGGGTGGTGATCGCCTTCGGAGGGATCGCCCTGCTGGCGGCCGGCTGAGGTAGAAAGGGCGAGTGCTCAAGCGAGCTTGGCACCGGATGCCGCTCACGGCCGAGGTCACGCTGCTCTTCGTCGGCCTCTCGCTTCCCCAGGCGCTGCTCGGGCTCCCGATCGCGGCGGCCGGAGTCGGTCCCGTCCCGGCGCTGGGCGTGGTCGCGGTCGTCGGCGCGCTCATGACGATCGCCGCCGCCGCCGAGGCCGAGGCGATCGCGCGCGACCAGGGGATGCGTACCGGCGGGTTCTTCGGGCACCTGGTCACCCGCTACCTCGGTTCGGCGGCCGGGTCGCTCCCCACCGGGATCGCCGGGGCGCGCACCTCGATGTCGGTCCTGGCCTCCTACGTCGGTTTGAGCGTCACTTTGGCCGCGCTCACCGGCCTGCCGCGCGTGCTCTGGGGCGTCCTCACCGCGGTCGCGGTCCTGGTCCTGCTCGCGCGCGGGGGCCTGCGGATCCCGGCGTGGGCCGGGGCGCTGCTCGGGCTCGCGTGCCTGCCCGTGCTCGCCGCCATCGCGGTCGTCGCCATCCTCGTCGCCGGCGACGGGGATCTCGGGCACATCGACGTCTCGGGGTCCGAGCTGGGCGCGGTGCTGGGCCTGACGATCATGCTCTACATCTCCAACGTCTACGCGCTGGAGATCGCGCGCGAGAAGCTGCCCCACGAGGACCCGGACGGGCGGGCGCTGATCCGCGGCAGCGCGCTCGGGACCGTGATCCTCACCGTGATCGCGGCCGCGTGGCTCATCGCCACGTCGGCGGCGCTGCATCCGTCCGTGCTGCACGGCGAGATCGGCACGGTGCTGGGCCCGCTGGCCGACGAGGGCGGCGTGCTCGCCGCGGTGCTCGGGACCGTCGCCACCGTCCTCCTGCTCGGCCTCGGCATGGAGCGCACGTCGGTCGCGGTCATGAACCTCGTCGCGGAGTGGGTGCCCGGCCGCGTGCTGCCGATCGCCGCGCCGCTGGCGCTGTGCGCGCTCGGGGAGGTCCTGCTCGGGGCCGACCTCGTCTCGTTCTCCGGCGTCTTCCAGGTCGCCGGGGTGGCGACGAACGTCATCGTCGGGGCCGCCCTGCCGATGCTGCTGCTCGCGGCGAGCCGGCGCACCGGCGACCTGGAGCCCGGCGCGAGGGTCCCGCTGTTCGGCTCGCCGGCCGCCGTCGCGGTCCTCATCGGGTTCGACGCGCTGCTGCTGGTGGGCTTCGCGACCGTGCTCGCCGACGACCCGCTGATGCGCATCGTCGCGGTCGGCGCCCTGCTCGCGCTGGCCGCGATCGTCGCCGGTCAGCGCCCGCTGCGGCGGATGCCGTCGAGCACGAGCGCGGCCAGCTCGTCGTAGGCGTCGGCGTCGTGCAGGCCGGTGGCGGCCAGCACCTCGCCGGTCTGGATCCGCTGCATCGTCGCCGCGACCGTGTCGGCGACGAACGCCGCGTGCACGTCGCGGAAGTCGCCGCTGCGCACGCCGTCGGCGATCAGCTCCGAGACCCGCGCCGCCGCCGCGGCCGTGTTGCGCTCGTAGATCTCGCGGGCCAGCGGATGGGCGGCGAGGTCGGCCATGAACCCGGGGGAGGCGGGCCGGAGCTGGTCGGCGACCGCCCGCAGGTAGGCGGCGATCCGGTCGGCGGGGTCCTGCACCTCGGCCGTGCGGGCCTCGACGGCCGCGGTCGCGTCGCGGAAGAAGCGCTTGAGCGCGTTGGCGGTGAGCTGCTCCTTGCTGTGACCCAGCGCGTACAGCGTGCTCTTGGAGCAGCGCAGCCGCGCGGCGAGCTGCGCGAGTGTGAAGCGCCGGAAGCCCTCGGCCAGGAACAGGGCGACGAGGTCGTCGAGCAGCGCGTCGCGCGAGCGTGCGGGGGCGGAGGGCACCGCGGCGGAGTCTAGGCCGAGAACCAGCATCAGTACTGTGGTACGCGATCTGGTACTGTCGCGCCATGCCCGCCGACCGCCTCCTGCCCGACGACGAGGCCGCCGCGATCGTCGGCCTCGCCCGCGACGTCGCCGCCGCCGAGCTGGCCCCGCGCGCGGCCGCCGCCGAGGAGGCCGGCGCCTTCCCGCGCGACGTCTTCCGCGAGCTCGGCCGGCTCGGGTTCCTGGGCATGCCCTATCCCGAGGAGCTCGGCGGAGGCGGGCAGCCCTACGAGATCTACCTGCAGGCGCTCGAGGAGCTCGCCGGCGGCTGGGCGAGCGTCGCGATCGGCATCAGCGTCCACGTGATGTCGTGCTATCCGCTGGCCACCCGGGGCACGCCGGAGCAGCGCGAGCGCTGGCTGCCGGAGATGCTGGCCGGCGACCTGCTCGGCGCCTACGCGCTGTCGGAGGCCGACGCCGGCTCGGACCCGGCGGCGATGCGCGCCCGCGCGGCGCGCGACGGCGACGACGGCTACCGCCTCAGCGGCGCGAAGGCGTGGGTCACCCACGGCGGCGAGGCCGACTTCTACACGCTGTTCGCGCGCACCTCCGAGGACCGCGCGCACGGGATCTCCTGCTTCCTGGTCCCCGGCGACGCGCCCGGCCTGCGGGCGCAGGCGCCCGAGCGCAAGATGGGCCTCACCGCGTCGACGACCGCCCCGCTCGACCTCGACGACGTGCCCGTCGCCGAGGAGCGGCGGATCGCCGCCGAAGGTGACGGGCTGGCGATCGCGCTGGAGGCGCTCGACAGCGGGCGGCTGGGCATCGCCGCCTGCGCGGTCGGCGTGGCCCAGGCTGCGCTCGACCACGCCGTCGCCTACGCGCGCGAGCGGCGCACGTTCGGGCGGGCGATCATCGACCACCAGGGGCTCGGGTTCCTGCTCGCCGACATGGCCGCCGCCGTC
>DATMSA010000060.1:0-6625 GCA_035565675.1 Capillimicrobium sp.
CGAGACCAACGGCGCCGTTCCGATCTTCCGCGCCATGCTCGACCGCGCGGCGCGCTGGCGGTCCGCCGGCCTCGACCCCGACACCGCGGCGCGCGAGATCGCCGAGCCGCCGCTGGGCCCGACGCTGGCGCCCGACGCGCCGCGCGCCCGCGCCCGCGCGCTGCTCACGATGGACCCCGGCGTGCTCGAAGGCGCGATCGACGGCTCCACGCTCGCCGGCACCGACACGGCCGCGCCGGTCGACGTCCCGGTCGTGCTGATCGCCGCCGACGACGCCCACGGCGCGGCGTTCGCCGCCCGCCACGAGGCGCGCCTGCGCGACTCGCACCCCGGCGTCGAGATCGTGCGGGTGGCCGGCGTCGGGCACGGCATCCACGACGACGCGGTCGCGCGCGAGCGCTACGTCGAGGAGCTGACCCGGTTCCTGGAGCGGGTGGCCTGAGCGACCCGGTCGCCGAGCTGCTGGCCTGGTACCGCCGCGAGGCGCGGGACCTGCCCTGGCGGCGCACGCGCGACCCGTACGCGATCCTCGTCTCGGAGGTCATGCTCCAGCAGACGCAGGTCGCGCGGGTCGTTCCGCGCTACGAGGCGTGGATGGCGCGCTGGCCGACCGCGCCGGCGCTCGCCGCGGCGCCGCTGCCCGAGGTGCTGGCGGCCTGGATCGGGCTCGGCTACAACCGCCGGGCGCGCGCCCTGTGGGAGGCGGCGCGGGTCGTCGCCGAGCGCGGCTGGCCCGAGGACCTGCGCGAGCTGCCCGGCGTCGGGCCGTACACGGCGGCCGCGGTCGGCTCGTTCGCGTTCGGGCGCCGCGCGCTGGCGCTGGACACCAACGCGCGCCGCGTCTACGCGCGATGGGGGCTGACGCCCGATGCCTCGCAGGCGACGCCCGAGCTCAACCAGGCGGCGATGGAGCTCGGCGCGCGGATCTGCCGCGCGCGGGCGGCCGACTGCGCGGCCTGCCCGATCTCGGGGTGCGCGGCCCGGGGGCGGCCGGTGACGGCGCCGCGTTCGCGGGGCGACGGGGGACGCGAGCGGTTCGAGGACAGCGACCGCTACGCCCGCGGCCGCGTGCTGGCCGCGCTGGCCGGGCGCGAGCCGTGGCCGGACTCGCTCGCGCCCGAGCGGATCGAGCGCGCCGTCGAGGGGCTCGTGCGCGACGGCCTGGCCATCCGTGACATCGGTCACGTGAGGCTCGCCGAGGGCACCGCGCTGACCCCGCGCTTATGTTGATTTCAGGTTAACGGGGTACCCGTGAAACACACATGTTGTTCCATGGCCTCAGCGCCGTGGACGTGTCGTCGTGTGCCGCGCTGGCGGCTGTGCAGGGCCTGACCGTCGCGCTGCCGCGCGGGGGCCGGGCCTCCGTGCGCCTGCGCTGGCTGTGGCTCGCGCCGCCCGTCCTGTTCAGCGCCGCAGTTCTCGTGCTCGCCCTCCGGCCCCAGTCCGCGGGGGTGGTCTCGGCGATCGCGTTCGTCGCGGTGCCGGCGCTCGCGCTGCTCGCCGCCGTGCGGCTCGCGCGCGGGAGCCGCCCGGCCTGGGCGCTGGTCGTCCCGGTGCTGCTCGTCGCCAGCTTCTCCGGCCCGCACCGCCTCAGCGGGCAGCTCGGGATCACGCTGCTGTGCGCGCTCAGCGCGGTGGCGCTCGGCGCGATGCTCGTCCGCCTCGGCGGGGTGCGCGGCGTCGTCCTCGGGCTCGTCGCGCTGGCGGCGGCCGACGTCGCGCTCGTCGCCGACGGCAGCGTCGGCGCGGCTGCCAACGCGCTGACGCAGGGCCGGCTCGGGGAGCTGCCCGCGCTGTCGCACGTCGCGCTGGGGACGTTCACGCTCGGCTACGGCGACCTGTTCGTGGCCGGGGTCGCGGGCGCGATCGCCTCGCGGCGCCCCGGCGGCCAGCTCCGCGTCGCCGCGCTCACGGTCGCGCTCATGCTGCTCGAGAGCGCCTTCCTGGCCGGCAAGGGGCCCTACCCGGCGACCGTGCCGGTCGTCGTGGCGCTGGTCGTCGACGAGCTCGCCTGGTGGCTGCGCACGCGGCGCGCGCCCGCCGTGGCGGCGGCCGTGGCCCCGCCGGCGCCGGTCGCGCCCGCGGCGCCCGCGCGGGCGCCGCTCGCCGTCGTGCCCGACCCGCCGGCGCCGCCCGCCGCCGACGCCGCCGCCGACCACAGGCGCATGGCGGCGTAGGCGCGCAGCGGGCGCCAGCGCTCGGCCCGGCCCGGGTCGTCGCCCAGCGCGCGCCGCAGCACGAGGTCGCCCGCCGGGAAGGCGTCGGGGTCGTGCAGCGCCCGCATCGCCACGTACTCCGCCGTCCACGGGCCGATCCCCGGCAGCGCCAGCAGCCGCTCGCGCGCGAGCGCGGGGTCAGCGCCGGCGCTCAGGTCGAGGTCGCCGCCGGCGGTCGCGGCGGCCAGCGCGCGGATCGCCCTGGACCGCTGCGCGGGCATGAACGGCAGCGGCGCGTCGGCGAGCGCCTCCGGGGCCGGGAAGCGGTGCGTCAGCGCGCCGTCGGGGCGGGGGAGCGGCTCGCCGTGCTCGGCGACGACGCGGCCGGCCAACCGCGACGCGGCGGCGACGCTGACCTGCTGGCCGAGGATCGCGCGCACGCCCAGCTCGAAGCCGTCCCAGCACCCCGGCACCCGCAGCCCGGGGAGGGCGGCGACGTGGGGCGCCAGGAGCGGGTCGCGCGCCAGCGCGGCGTCGATCGCCTCCGGGTCGGCCTCGAGGTCGGCCAGGTGGCGGGCGCGGCGGGCGTCGCCGTCCGGGTCGGCGCCGGTCGCGCGCAGCTCGACCGCGCCGCCGCCGGCGGCCGGCGCGAGCGTCGCCGTCCCGGTCGCGGTCGTGCGCGCGTAGCGGCCGCCGGCCACCGTCTCGACGCCGGGGATCGCGCGCGCGGCCAGCCACGCCAGCAGCGGCTCCCAGGCGATCGGCGGCCGCAGGGCCAGGCGCTGCACGGTCTCGTCGGCGGACCCCACCGCCGGGACCTTACGCGCCGCCCGGCCGTCCGTCCGGCGTCCGCGCGGACGTCCAGGGGATCGCGTAGGCTGAACGCCATCGACCCGACGAATCTGCCTGCATCCGGAGGATCAGAGGTGCCCCTCGACCGTCAAGCCATCGAGAAGCGCGACTTCCCCATCGGTCGGCGCGGCTACGACCCCGCCGCGGTCGACGCCCATCTCGCGCGTCTCGCCGACGAGATGGAGGCGCTCACCCGCCAGCTCAAGCGGCGCTCGGGCGACTCCCTCGCGCAGGCCGCGTCCGAGCAGGTGCGCGCGATCGTCGAGGCCGCCGAGGCCAGCGCCGAGGAGATCGAGCGCTCGGCCGAGGAGGAGGCCCAGCAGATCCGCAGCGACGCCACGCGCGACGCCGAGCGCACGCGCGCGGACGCGATCGAGCGCGCCCAGGGCCACGTCGGCCGCGTGTCCGGCGCGACGAGCGAGATGCTCGAGCGCGTGGAGGCCATGCAGCAGGAGCTCGGCACGCTGATCGAGACGCTGCGCACCGGCGCCAACCGGGTCAACGCCGACCTGACGCTGCTGGAGTCCAACATGGGCGACCTGCTGGCGGCCGCGAACGCGGAGCGCTACGCGGACACCGCCGAGGCTGCCGAGCGCCACGACGAGGCCGACCTGCCGGCCACGCCGGAGACCGAGGCGTTCGACCCGCTGCCGTCGCGGCGGCACGCCGAGAGCGCGCCGGAGTTCGAGCCGACCACGCCGGAGCCGGCCGCGGAGGCCGAGGCCGAGGCCGGGGCGGAGCCCGCGGCGGAGGCCGGTGGCGGCGGAGGCGGCGACGCCGACGTCGAGGGCGCGCGGCTGATCGCGCTCAACATGGCGCTGAACGGGCAGGCCCGCGAGGAGACCGCCCGGTACCTGGCCGACAACTTCGACCTGCCCGACCGCGAGCAGCTCCTCGACGAGGTCTACGCCTCGATCGAGGCCGGCTGACGCGGCCCGCGGGACACCCTCGGGGCGAACGTCCGTTCGCCCACCTATGATGGGTTATGTGTCCCGCGCCTCCAACCAGATCGTCGTCTCCGGCGCTCGCGAGCACAACCTCAAGGACGTCACGGTCAGCCTCCCGCGCGACGCGCTGGTGGTCATCACCGGGCTGTCGGGCTCCGGCAAGTCGTCGCTGGCCTTCGACACGATCTACGCCGAGGGGCAGCGCCGCTACGTCGAGTCCCTGAGCGCCTACGCGCGCCAGTTCCTCGGGCAGATGGACAAGCCCGACGTCGACTCGATCGAGGGGTTGTCGCCGGCGATCTCGATCGACCAGAAGACGACCTCCCGCAACCCGCGGTCGACGGTCGGCACCGTCACCGAGATCTACGACTACCTGCGGCTGCTGTGGGCGCGGATCGGCAAGCCGCACTGCCACATCTGCGGCAAGCCGATCGCCGGCCAGTCGGCCGAGCAGATCATCGACCAGGTCATGGAGCTGCCCGAGGGCACCCGCTTCATGGTCATGGCGCCGATCGTGCGCGGCCGCAAGGGCGAGTACGGGCGCCAGCTCGAGGAGCTGCGGGCCGAGGGGTTCGCCCGCGTCGAGGTCGACGGCGTGCTGCGCTCGCTCGAGGAGGAGATCGTCCTCGACAAGAAGTACAAGCACGACATCTCGGTGGTCGTGGACCGGCTCGTGATGCGCCCCGAGGCGCGCAAGCGGCTGGCCGACTCGATCGAGACCGCGGTCGCGCTGGCCGACGGCATGGTCGAGGTCGAGACGGTGCCGCGGGAGGGCGAGGGCGAGAAGACGCGCATGCTCTTCAGCGAGAAGTTCGCCTGTCCCGACCACGGGCCGTCGATCCCGGAGCTCGAGCCGCGGATCTTCTCGTTCAACGCCCCGCACGGCGCGTGCGAGCGCTGCACCGGGCTGGGCTCGCAGATGGAGATCGACCCCGAGCTGGTGGTGCCCGACCCGTCGCTGACGATCGGCGAGGGCGCGCTGCTGCCGTGGGCCAACAGCGCCAGCAACTACTACGAGCAGATCACGCAGGCGATCGCCGAGACGTACGGGATCGACCTCGAGTGCCCGTGGGAGGCGCTGCCGCAGGAGCACCAGGACCTGTACCTGTACGGCACCGGCGAGGAGCGCGTGCAGGTCTCCTACCGCAACCGCTACGGGCGCCGGCGCACGTACGAGACGCAGTTCGAGGGGATCATCCCCAACCTCGAGCGGCGCTATCGCGAGACCGACTCGGAGTACTCGCGCGAGAAGATCGAGGAGTTCATGTCGGTGCGGCCGTGCCCGGTGTGCAAGGGCGCGCGGCTGCGGCCCGAGTCGCGGGCGGTGCTCGTCGGCGGCACGCCGATCCACGAGTTCTGCGAGCTGAGCGCGCGGGCGGCCCTGCGCTGGCTGTCGGAGCTGGAGCTGTCCGAGCACGACCAGGCGGTCGCGCGGCTGATCCTGCGCGAGATCGACGAGCGGCTGCGGTTCCTGGACAACGTCGGCGTCGGCTACCTGTCGATGGCGCGGGCGGCGGCGACGCTGTCGGGCGGCGAGGCGCAGCGGATCCGGCTGGCGACCCAGATCGGGTCGTCCCTGGTGGGCGTGCTGTACATCCTCGACGAGCCGTCGATCGGCCTGCACCAGCGCGACAACGAGAAGCTCGTGGCGACGCTGGAGCGGCTGCGCGACCTCGGCAACACGGTCATCGTCGTCGAGCACGACGAGCAGACGATGCGCCGCGCCGACCACCTCATCGACATGGGGCCGGGCGCCGGCGAGCACGGCGGCCACGTCGTGGCGCAGGGCACGGCCGACGACGTCGCGCGGGTGCCCGACTCGGCAACCGGCCAGTTCCTGGCCGGCACGCGGACGATTCCGGTGCCCGACCGGCGGCGGGTCCCGGCCGGCCACCTCGAGATCCTGGGCGCGTCGCAGCACAACCTCAAGCAGGTCGACGTGAAGGTGCCGATCGGGACGCTCACGTGCGTCACGGGCGTGTCGGGGTCGGGCAAGTCGACGCTGGTCAACGAGGTGCTCTACAAGGCGGTCGCCAACCGGCTGTCGCGGGCGCGCAAGCGGGCCGGCACGCACAAGGGCGTGCGCGGGATCGAGCAGCTCGACAAGGTCATCCAGATCGACCAGTCGCCGATCGGCCGCACGCCGCGCTCCAACCCGGCGACGTACACGGGCCTGTTCGACGTCATCCGCGACCTGTTCTCCAAGACCCAGGAGGCGCGGGCGCGCGGGTACAAGCCGGGGCGGTTCTCGTTCAACGTCAAGGGCGGGCGCTGCGAGGTGTGCCGCGGCGACGGGCAGATCAAGATCGAGATGCACTTCCTGCCCGACGTGTACGTGCCGTGCGAGCAGTGCGACGGCAAGCGCTACAACCGCGAGACGCTCGACATCCGCTTCAAGGGCAAGACGATCGCCGACGTGCTCGACATGCCGGTCGACGAGGCGCTCGAGTTCTTCGCCCACATCCCGAAGATCCGCCGGCGGCTGGAGACGCTCAGCGACGTCGGCCTGGGCTACATCCGCCTGGGGCAGCCGGCGACGACGCTGTCGGGCGGCGAGGCGCAGCGGGTGAAGCTGGCCACCGAGCTGGCGAAGATCGCCACGGGCCGGACGCTGTACATCCTCGACGAGCCGACGACCGGCCTGCACTTCGCCGACGTCGAGCGGCTGCT